>CAZMOU010000144.1:0-12469 GCA_964567835.1 uncultured Chitinophaga sp.
GAGCCGGGCACGAAGGCCGGAGCGGTGTCGCCGCCGGCGAGCGCGAGATCATGGCGGGCCAGCGACAAGCCTCCCCGTTCCTCGCCCGGCCCATGGCACCCGTAGCAGTGCCGCACGAAGATCGGCTTGACGTCGCGGAGAAACTCGACAGCCGGCGCCGGGGCGGGAGGGGTCGCGTCGTCGGCGGGGCTCTGTCCTCCGCCGAGAACCGCCAGCAGCAGGGCTGGCCACGACCGTCGGCCGGCCGGCGATCGGAGAAGCCGCGGCAGCGGGAAGCGGGTGTGTGCCATCAGGGCACCGCGGCGACGGCGGAAACGGGACGACGAGCCCGAGCTGCGTGTGCCGGCGTCGCTGGTGCGGATCGTAGTCATGGCCGACCTGACGGGCAAGCAACGCCTCGAGCGACCGTACCCGGGGAAGGCCTTCGCCGTAGTCTCGGCCGGCGACGCGGGTTGAGACCCCGCGGGGTGCGCGCTCGCCGCTCAGGAACCTCTCGCGCCCAGGTCGAACGGGACTCACCTCCTCTCGAAGGTGAACCTGCCCTCCGAGTCCTCGCGCATCCTGTCCGATCGCAGGTCGTGTCGAGCCGACTCGGAGTTCCCGAGGTACGCGTCCCAGAAACGCGTGCTGACGATCTTCACCACGTCGCTGATGGCGGAGCCCCGTCGCCGCAGTCCGCCCCCGAACGAGAGATGGTCGGCCCCGTCGATCACGACGAGATACTTGTCCCCCGGAGGGCTGAAGGCGTACGGCTCCTTCCTCCATTCCACTCCCTGCCCGCCGACCCCGCGGTCGCGCGTTCCGGTGATCGTCATCATCGGGATCGTGAGCCCGGCCCAACTGCTCTTCGTGAGCCCCTGTTGACCGGTGCCCTGCGGCGAGATCGGCAGGATGCACGCGACCCGCTCGTCGCGAAAACTCCTCCCCTGCCCGCCGCCGAGATCGACCGTCACGCCGCCGATCAGCATCGCGGTGTATGCCCCGAAGGAATGGCCGCCGACCCCGATCCGACCGGTGTCGATCCGACCCTCGAGGGCGGGGGTCGCCTCCGCGATCGTGGCGAGCGAGTCGAGCACCAGCACGATGTCGGCGACGCGGTCGGCGATCCGGGCCGGGTCGCTGAGCCGGCCGACCAGCCCGCCCATCCCGGGCCTCCCCGCCGGGCCCCCTTCGGCCGCGCGGCCGGCCTGCCGCCGCTCCAGCCCGTCCGCATGGGTCGGATGGATGACGACGTACCCATGGCTCGCCCAGTGCCGACTGACCGTCGAGAAAGCCTCCTTGCTGCCGCCGAACCCGTGCGAGAACACGATCAGCGGATACCGGCCATCGACGGCGGGGAAGGCGACCTTGTAGGGCAGGTCCTTGCCGCGGGCCGCGTCATGCAGGGTGAGATCGTCGGCGACGTCGATCGCGAGCGGGCCGGCGGGGGCTTCGGCCGCGGCCGGACGGAAGCCGACGACGGCGACGAGGGCCACGAGAACGATGCGGAACATGGCGACGCTCCGTCGGCTTCAATCCTGCTGCGGCGGACGGCGGAAGCCCTGCTCCGGGCCGCGCTCGCCGCCGGGGCGGCGCGGGCCGCCCCGCCCCTGACCGGCCCGCTCCATGTACTCGCGCATCCGGGCCATCCCCGCGGCGAACTCCTCCTTGGAAAGCTTGCCGTCGCCGTCGGCGTCCATCCGCTCGAAGCCCTGCTCGACCATCGCGCCAGCCCCGGTCCGCTGCGGCCGATCCCCTTCGGGACGTGGCGGACGCGGGCCGTCAGGCCGAAGTCCGGCGCGGCCGCCCCCGACCATCGATCGCATCTGCTCGGCCCCCGCCTCGGCCTCCTTCTCGCCGCGCTTGCCGGCGCCGCCGCCGTCCCGACGGGCGCACGCCTGCTCGCGCGCGGCCGTGCGGCCCCTGATGAACTCGTCCAGGCTCACCTTGCCGTCGCCGTCGGTGTCGGCCCGCTTCAGCATCTCGGAGGGAGAGAAGCCCGCAGGGGGCTGGGCGACCGCCACGTGCGTGCACACGCAGCCGAGAACGAGAACGAGCGAAGGGAGGAAGAGGCTCTTCATGGAGGGATCTCCGGGAGAGGGTGTCGGCGGGTGGGAATGGAGGAACGGCGCGGTCAGGCGAGGATCTCCCGGGCCACCGTGCCGTGGACGTCGGTGAGTCGGAAGTCGCGGCCGGCGTAGCGGTACGTGAGCCGCTCGTGGTCGAGGCCGAGGAGGTGGAGGAGCGTGGCGTGCCAGTCGTGGATGTGCATCCGCTTCTCGACCGCCTCGTAGCCGTAGTCGTCGGTCGCGCCGTGGGCCATGCCGCCCTTCACGCCTCCGCCGGCCATCCAGAGCGTGAAGCCCTTGTTGTTGTGGTCGCGGCCATCCGCTCCCTGTCCGTGCGGCGTGCGGCCGAACTCGCCCCCCCAGACGACGAGCGTATCGTCGAGAAGGCCCCGGTCGGCGAGGTCGGCGAGCAGGCCGGCGATCGGGCGATCCACCTGGCGGGTGGTGTTCTCGAGCGCCGGGCCGAGGTTGAAGTGGTGGTCCCAGTTGCCGTGCGTCACCTGCACGAACCGCACCCCGGCCTCGACCAGCCGCCGCGCCATCAGGCACTGCCGGCCGAAGGCGTCGGTGGCGTCGCCGCCCACGCCGTAGCGATCGAGCGTCCCGGCGGTCTCGTCGCCGATGTCCATCACCTTCGGCACCTCGTCCTGCATGCGGAAGGCCAACTCGTACGACTCGATCACACCCTCCGTGTCGGGGCTCGTGCCGCCGTCGAGCCCCAGCCGCGACGCGTTGAGCCGTTGCACGAGGTCGAGTTGGGCTCGCTGCGCGTCGCGGTCGGGGAGCGGGCTCGTGATGTTCGACATCGTCGCGGCACCGGCGCCGCCGCGGCGGCCGGCGAGCCCGGGCAGGCCCCCGCCGATCCGCGTCGCCTGGTAGACCGCCGGGAGGAAAGCACTGCCGAACGCCCGTGCGGCGGCGACCGGCGGGTTGATCACGATGTACCCGGGCAGATTCCGGTTTTCCGTCCCGAGACCGTAGAGCGTCCAGGCGCCGAGCGACGGCCGGATGAACTGCGCGGTGCCGGTATGGAGCTGCGCGAAGGCCTGCGGATGGGCCGGCAGGTCGGTGGCCATGGAATTGATCACGCAGAGCTTGTCGGCATGACGTGCGACCTCGTCGAAGAGGCTCGAGATCCACAGGCCGCTCCGGCCGCGCTTGCTGAACTTCCACCGGGGTGCCACGAGCACCGCGCGTCCGCCGCGGCGGAGTCCAGGCGGCGCATCCTTCCCGGCGTCGGCGACGAGCTTCGGCTTGTGGTCGAAGGTGTCGAGGTGCGACGGCCCCCCCTGCATACAGAGGAAGATCACCCGTTTGGCGCGGGGGGGGAAGTGCGGGGATTTCGGTGCCAGAGGCCTGCCGGCCGCCTCCTGCTCCGACGCCTCCGCGGCCAGGGCGGAGAAGGCGAGGAGGCCGAAGCCGTTGGCGGCGCGACTCAGGAACGTCCGCCGCGGACCGCTCGTCCCCGATTCGATGGCGCTGGTCATGGATCGATCCCTCAGTGGACGTGGCGGAACTCTGCGGTGGCGAACAGGGCCTGGCAATAGGTCATGAGTGCCCGCGACTCCGCATCCGCGGTGCCTGGCGCCCCCTCGGCCGTCGCCGCCCGGACACCGGCGCGGAAGGCCTCGATCGCAGCCAGCTCCTCCGGCCCGGGGCGGCGGCCGAGAGCCGCCTCGAAGGCCAGGGCCCAGTGATCCTCGGTCGACCCCGGCAGGGCGGACACCCGATCGGCGAACGACCGGGCGAGTTCCACGACCTCCGGATGATTGAGGAGGAACAGGCCCTGTGCCGGCACGTTCGTGGCGTCGCGGCGTCCGCTCGGGAGCGAGGCGTCGGGGAAATCGAAGACCGCGAGGAACTCGGGCAGTTGGTCGCGCACGATCGGAAGGTAGATCGACCGACAGTGGATCGGCTCGCGGCGGAGCGCGGCGACGAGTTGTGCGATCCCCTGCCGGTCCTCCCGGACGCGGGCGACCGGCGAGCCGGGCACGGGCGTGAGGTCGAGCCGTCCGGACACGGCGAGCATCGCGTCGCGGATCGCCTCCGCGTCGAGCCGCCGCTGGTCCATCCGCCAGCGGAGACGGTTGTCGGGATCGATGGCGAAGTTCGCCGCGTCGTGCACGGCGGCGAGCCGATAGGCCCGGCTGGTCACGATCCGGCGGATGAGCTTCTTCACCGACCACCCGTCCTCCATGAACGCCACCGCGAGGTGGTCGAGGAGCTCCGGGTGACTCGGCGCCATCCCCATGAGGCCGAAGTTGTCGGGTGTCGGGACGATCCCCTCACCCATGAGCTTGAGCCAGACGCGGTTGGCCATCACCCGGGCGGTGAGCGGGTTGTCCCGGGAGGCGATCCAGAACGCGAGGTCGAGCCGTCCGCTCCCGTCGGCGATCTTCGTCGGCTCGTCCGGCGCGCAGAGCACTTCCACGAGCCCGCGCGGGACGATCTCCCCCGGCTGATCCACCTCGCCGCGGGCGAGGAGCGGGCTGTCGACCGGCTCCGGGCGGTCGAGCACCCCCATCACGAGCGCCCGCGGACTGCCATCGTCGCGGAACTGCTCGCGGTCGGACCGGGCCGCGGCGAGCCTCGCGCGGGCTCCCTGCACCCGGAGGAAGGTCGCAGCACCGTTCTGCTCCCCTCGCTCGCGGCGGGCGGCCGCCGCATCCCGCGCCGCCGATTCGGCGCTCGCGATCGACTCGCGCACCTGCCGGTCGAGCCGGGCGAGGTCGTCGGGCGGGAGCGGCGCCACCGACGCGGGCAGCCCGGCCTCGGGGGGGATCTCGACGAGCGTGGACGGATGGTTGTTCTGCAATTGCGCCCCGGTGCCGTAGAGCGTCTCCGTGCTCATGAAGATGCCGGCCAGCGCGTGATAGTCCCGTTGCGAGACGGGATCGAAGGCATGGTCGTGGCAGCGGGCACAGGCCAGCGTGAGCCCGAGCATCGACTGCGACACGACGTCGATCTGCTCGTCGACGACGTCCATGCGGAACTGCACCCGATCGCGCTCGTTGAGCCCCTTGGGCCCAAGCGCGAGGAAACCGGTGGCGACGATCTTCGCCGCCTGGTCGTCCGGCCCGGAGTGCCGCAGCAGATCGCCGGCGATCTGGGCCTTGAGGAAGTCGTCGTAGGGCATGTCGGCGTCGAAGGCGGCGATCACCCAGTCGCGGTAGCGCCAGGCATGCGGGTAGGGGAGGTTGATCTCCTTGCCGCTCGATTCGGCGTAGCGGGCGACGTCGAGCCAGTGCCGCGCCCAGCGTTCGCCGAAGCGCGGCGAGGCGAGCAGCCGGTCGACCACGCGCTCGAATGCCTCGGGAGACGTGTCCTCGAGGAAGTCGCGGATCTCCTCCGGGGTCGGCGGCAGCCCCGAGAGGTCGAAAGTCACCCGGCGGAGGAGCGCCTCCCGGCCGGCGTCGGCCACCGGCTTCACGCCGGCCTGCTCCATCGCCGCGAGAAGGAAGCGATCGATGTCGCCCGCCGGCCAGTCGGCGTCGGCCACCTCCGGCAAGGCCGGTGCCACCGGCTTCTGGAACGCCCAGTGGCGGCGGCCGGCCTCGAGGTCGCGTTGCCAGGCGTCGCTCCCCCCCCCGGGAACCTCGGCGGCATCGCCGGCCACCCCCAGGAAAGCCGCTGCCGCCAAGAGCCACACCCGTACCACGCCGAATCCTCGCACGGTTGTCATCTGACGCCCCTCAAGGAAAGCGTGCTGCGTCATCTCCAGCCATCAAACGGCCCGGAAGCGGGAAGGTTGCCGCGGCAACCGCGCCGTGCTGACCCGGAATACCGGTGTGCCGCCCGGCACCGGCGGACGTTAACAAAAATAAGGTACCAGCCACCGGATCCGGGCTGGATATCGATGGCAGGGAAGATCATCGGGGGAGCGTCCGCCCGGCGTCGGAACGGCCGCACGGGGGCTTCGCCCACGCCAGACTGACGACCCACACGAGGATGCCCACCAGGACGACCGATCCGCCGGCGCCGGGTCCCGGCAGGGGGTCCTCGACCAGCGGGGCCGGGTTGTTGAGCAGGACATGCAGGGCCATCGCGAGAAAGAGGTTACCGGTGCGGAGATAGACGAGGGCGAACACGATGCCGAAGACGAACTGGGCGAGGAGCAGCCACTGGCCCTGCGGCAAGTGCAGGTTGAAGAAGACGTGCGCCAGGGCGAAGAGGGCCTGCGACAGCACGAGCGCCGCCGCCACGAGCGACCGCGGCCTTGCCCGTGGCATCCACCGCATCGCAACGAGCCCGCACTGCGGGAGGAGAAAGCCGCGAAAGAACACTTCCTCGTAGGGGCAATTCCCCAACAGTTGCCCGAGCCATTCGCCCACCCCCCCGCGCCAGTCACTCGTCGTCCAGTGCGGACCGAGGCGGATCCCGTGGCCGCACAGGGGCAGGATGAGCACGAGCAGCAGCTGGATGGCAGCTGACGCCGCGATCAGGAACCCGAGCGCCGGCCAGAGCCGCCGCAGGTCGAGCCCCACGTCCCGCGGGCGGAGCCGCGCCACCCCGAACAGCAGTCCGGCCACGACGATCACCTGCAACGTCACGCCGGCGACGAGCGTCCCGTCGACGATGCCGCCGGTCGCGTGCCAGAGCCACCTCATGGGTGGACACCACCGGCCCGGGTCGCGGAACGCGAGCAGTTGGAAGAAGGCGACGACAGATACCCCGACCACGAGCGTGAGCAGGAGGAAGCCGAGGCTCACGCGCGGCGGACGCGGGATCCGCTCGAACGGCCAGGAAGCCCCGCCATGGTCGGGCCGGGTTTCGGTGGGCTGCATGAGGCGGATCTCTTCCGACGGGGGATCTGCGCGGGAGACGGCGTGTTCGAGAAACCGAAGCGTGGCCGCGGGATGCCGGGGCAGCGCGCCCGCGCATTTCTCGCTCGCCATCCGGTCGGGGCCCACGCCGACTCGATCGGGTTCCCGACGCTCTTCATCACGAACAGCGGCGACGACCAGTTGCCGCACGCGTTGGTCGACCCGATGATCAGGAAGGTGCAGGCGGCCGGCAAGGGTGTCGAGTTCTCCACGGCCGAGAAAAGCCCGCACGACTTCTACGCGGCGCGCGCCGCCGGCGCCGCCCGTGCGCTCGGTGGCGAGAAGACACCCGACGAGGCATGAGAAGCGGAAGCCGCGCGGCGGCGCCCCCGAGACCGAAAGCCCCAACGTCGACGCCCCGGACATCCGAGCGCATGACCGTCATCCACCCCCTTCGGTTGCGGTTCTCCAACGCCTATCTCGTCATCGGCAGTCGCCCGATCCTCGTCGACACCGGTTCCCATGGAGACATGGAGCGGATCGAGGCCGGGCTGGCTGCGGCCGGAATCGGTATCGGCGATGTGTCGCTCATCCTGCACACCCATGTCCATTCCGATCATTTCGGAAACACGGCCGCCGTGGCCCGCGGCGCTCGCTGTCCGGTCTCGTACCACCCGGCCGATCAGTCGCTGATCGACCGCGGTGACAACGGCCCGCTCCGGGGCATCGGTCTCCGAGGCCGGCTCCTCGCCCGGCTCTTTCGGAATCTTGCTTTCACGCCGGCCGCAAGCGACATCGCGGCGGTCGACGGGATGAGACTCGACGCGTTCGGTGTGGCAGGAAAGGTATTCCACACTCCCGGCCACACCGCCGGATCGATCGCGGTGATCCTCGATTCGGGTGATGCGATCGTCGGCGACACGCTCATGGGGGGATACGCCGGGGGGGCCGTCTTCCCGACGCGTCCCAACTTCCATTCCTTTGCCGACGATCTGACGATGGCGATGGCAAGCCTCGACAGGGTTCTCGCGGCGACGCGCGGAACCCTGTTCGTCGGGCATGGCGGGCCGCTACGTCATCAGGCCGTGACGCGATGGCGGGCGAAGCATGGTGCAGCCGTGCCATAGCCATCTCCGCCGCCCCGCGATCAGATCGACATGCTCGACCGCTGAAGGGCCCGGGCCAGGCTCCGCGCCCCGCCCCGGCCGTCCGTGCAGGCCCCCTCGAGCGCCCCACGCGGACTCGCCCCGGCCGAAGGAGGGTCAATCGACGGAGATGAACTCGTTCACGTTGAGGATCGCACGGCACACCTCGGCGAGCCCGCGCGACTCCGCCACCCGGAGGCAGGCCTCGATCTCCTCCGGCTCCGGGGCCCGCTGGAAGGCGAGCGCGAACACGCGGGCGATCCGCGCGGCAGGGTCGGCACCGGCCTCGCGCGTGACCCGCTCCGCCCACGCTTGGCTCGCCTGAATCGTGAGCGGGCCGTTGAGCAGCATGAGCGCCTGGGGAGGCGTGGTCGACACGCCGCGCCGCGCACAGGGGACGGAATTGTCCGGCAGATCGAAGGCCTCGAGCAGGGGAAGACGCGTGTTCCGCTTCTGCACGAGGAACAGGCTCCGGCAGAAGCGCGCCTCCGGAGGCGAGGGATACCAGCCCTTCGTCTTCTCCGCGTTGTCGTCCAGAAACGCCGGATTGGAGTCGAGCACCTCCGGCGGTAGCTCGGGCCAGACCGGCGGGCCGTCCCGCTTCGAGTCGAGGAGACCGGAGACGTGCAACATCGCGTCGCGGAGCTGCTCCGCGGAGAGCCGCCGCGGCTGACGCAACGCGAAGTGCTCTGCCGCGCCGCCCGACGACTGCCGGTACGAGCCGCTCAGGGCGACGTACCGCACCAGGCGCTTCACCGACCAGCCGTCGCGGAGAAACCTGTCGGCGAGGTGGTCGAGCAGCCCCCGGTCGGCGGGCGGGGAGCCGGCGCCGCCGAAATCGTCCGGCGTCGCCACGAGCGCCCGACCGTGGAGCGCCTGCCAGATGCGGTTGACGAACACGCGCGCCGTGAGGGGGTTGGAGGGGGAAGCGATCCAGTTGGCCAGGGCGAGCCGCCGGCCGCTGGTGTGCGGATTGACGGGCGCGGCCACGACGTCGGCACCCGCGGTGAACACCAGGGGAAACCCCGGCTCGACCTCCGGCCCCGGGGCCGCGTGGTCGCCCCCCGCGAGGACGTGCGTGGGCGGGGGCGCTCCGGCCTCGTCGGTCATGAGCATGCCGCGGGTGAACGGCAGCTTCGCGGCCTCGGCCGCCTCGATCCGCGCGGCAAGCGCCGCCCGGGCCTCGGCGTCGGACTCCGGCAGCGCCTCGAGCTGCCCCCGCAGCGTCGCCGCCTCCGCCTCCCGGGCGCGGTTGTGCGCGGCGATCTCCTCGCGCTCCGCCGCGAGGTCGAGCGGGCAATCGTCGGCGAAGCGCACGGCGGCGAAGAAGGCCCGCAGCCGGTAGTGATCGGCCTGGGAGAAGGGGTCGACCTTGTGGTCGTGGCAGCGACAGCAGGAGAAGGTGAGGCCCAGGAACCCTGCGGCGGTGGTCTCGGTGACGTCGGCGAGCAGCTCCGCCCGGCTGCGGGCCTGCTCGTTGAACAGCGCCGCCGCGTTGTCGTGGGGGCCGAGGCGCAGGAAGCCCGTCGCGATCCACGCATCCCTCTCGGCGGGCGTATCAGGGGGGCCCGCGACGAGTTCGTCGCCGGCGAGCTGCTCGCGCAGGAAGCGGTCGAAGGGCTTGTCGGCGTTGAACGAACGCACGACGTAATCGCGGAAGCGCCACGCCTCGGGGCGGAATTCGTCCCAGTCGAAGCCGTTGCTGTCGGCGTAGCGCACGACGTCGAGCCAGAGACGCGCCATGTGCTCCCCGAATCTGGGGCTCGCGAGCAGGGCATCGACGAGCTCCGCGACGGCGGCGTCGGGGCCCGCCGCGACCGCCGCGGCCTCGAACCGCGCCACGTCGTCGGGCGCGGGCGGCAGGCCGTGCAGGTCGAAGAACAGCCGCCGGGCGAGCGTGCGGGCGTCGGCCGGCGGGGGCGGGGCGACGCCGTCGGCCGAGAGCCGGGCGAGGATGAAGCGGTCGATGGCGTTGCGGGCCCGATCCTCGTCGCCCCTCGTGAGGGGAGGCGGGGCGGAGACCGCCAGCGGCTCGAGCGACCAGAGCGTTGCGTGCGGAGATGCCGCCGGTCCGTCCTCCGCGGCGATCGCGCAGGAGCGTCCCCTGGCCGCGCCGACGAGGGCCGCCGCGACGAGAGCCAGGGCGCGGAGGCGGCCGCGCTGCAGCGTCGGGCCGTGCCGCGCTCCGGCCCTCCCGCCGGACGCATGGCGGTGACGTCGGCGGGATCGCGTGCAGGCGTCCTGGCACGTCATCCGAGCACCCCGGGAATGACCTTGGCCAGGCCCGCCACGCCGGTGAGCCGCTCGTCACGGCCGCCGAGGGCATAGGTGAGGGCGAGGTGGTCGAGGCCGAGCGCCGCCAGGATCGTCGCATGCAGGTCGCGGAAGGGGGTGGGACGATCGACCGCCTGATAGCCGACGTCGTCGGTGGCGCCGATCCGTTGGCCGCCCCGCACGCCCCCCCCCGCCAGCCACACCGTGAACCCGGCGGCGTTGTGGTTCCTGCCGCCGTTGCCCTGGACGAGCGGCGTGCGGCCGAACTCGCTCGCGCACACGACGAGCGTCTCGTCGAGCAGGCCACGATCCTTGAGGTCGCCCAGGAGCGCGGCCATGGGCTGGTCGGTCCAGCGGCCGCGGGGGGTGTGGTTGTCGGCGAGCGCACCGTGGGCGTCCCAGCCATCCTTGTCGGGCATGTCGTAGAGCTGGACGAACCGCACCCCCCGCTCGACGAGCCGCCGGGCGAGCAGGCACTTCCGGCCGAAGGCCCGCGTGCGCTCGTCGGTGTGCTCGAGGCCGTATCTCCGCAGCGTGCCCGCCGTCTCGGCGGCGAGATCGCCGACGTCGATCGCGCTGGATTGCATCCGCCAGGCGAGCTCGTAATTCGCCAGCCGGGCGTCGAGCTCCGTCGCTCCGGCCCGTGGGCCCCGGTGCCTCATGTTGAGCGTGCGGATCAGGTCGAGCGTGTCGCGCTGGCCGGCGGCGAGCTCCTCGGGCGGGAGCAGGTCGAGCACGGGCGTCCCGCGGTCGCGCAGCCGCGTGGGCTGGTACGCGGCGGGCAGGAACCCGCTCGAGTAGTTGGCCGGGCCGCCGAGCGGTCCGGCATCGAAGAGCACGACGTAGCCCGGCAGATCCTCGCTCTCCGAGCCCAGTCCCCAGGTCGTCCAGGCGCCGAGGCTCGCCTTGCCGGCGCGGACGTCGCCCGTGTGCATCTGGTAACTGGCCGGGGCGTGGTTGTTCGAGTCGGCCTGCATCGAGTGGATGAAGCAGAGGTCGTCCACCCGCGCGGCCAGGTTCGGGAACAGATCGCTCACCCACATGCCCGACCCGCCGTACCGCCGCCAGCGGTAGGGGCTCGCGAGGAGCTTGTCCTCGCAGCCGTGGAGGACGTTCGCGTGGCTCGACGACTCGATCGAGCGACGGATTTCGGCCGGCAGCGGCTGCCCGTCGAGGCGCTGCAGCAGCGGCTTATGGTCGAACGTGTCGACCTGCGAAGGCCCGCCGACGAGAAACAGGACGATTACCGACGTCGCCCGTGGCGGCATCGGGGCCGGCCGGGCCGCGAGCGGCCGCAGCGGATCGGGGGCGGCGACCACCGGGGAACTCCCGGCGGGGAAGCCCCCTGAGAGGGCCCCGAACGCGAGCGTGCCGAAGCCACCGCCCAGGCGGCGGAGGAACTCCCGTCGCTCGGTCTCTGGTCGGGCGGGAACCATCCGGTGCCTCGAGCGGCGGAGCGTAGGCTGGCCGTGCGCGACGAGTGTAACCCACGGCGGACAGCGTTCCCAAGGCGCCGCGGACGCCGGACCGGAACCTGGCCCGGGGTCGGAGGTAACGTTTCCAACACTGCGGCGGCATTCGGGCATGGCGTTGCCACGAGACCATCGGAGCCGATCCATGACAATTCGCTTCGTCGCGGGCATCGCCCTGTGGTGTTCTCTGACCGGCGTCGCCCGTTGCCAGGGCCCCATGCCCGACGCGCCCGACGCGCGCGACGCGCCGGGGCTGCTCCGCCGCTTCGACACCGACGGCGATGGCAAGATCGACGACCAGGAGCGGCGTGCCGTCCGGGAGATGCTCCGCGAGCGCCGGAGCCGGCCGGGCGCGGCGACGCCGTCGGGCAGAACCGAGTCGGTCGGCGACCGACTCGTGACCGGGATGGAATACGCCTCGAGCGACGGCCGGAAGATCCCCTGCGTGCTCTCCATGCCGCAGGGCGACGGACCGTTTCCGGTGCTCGTCACCATCCACGGCGGCCAGGGCAACCGCGACCTGGCCTTCATCCGTTCGATGGCGGCACCGGGTGGTGTGTCGCCCACGATCACCGCCCTCAACGAGCAGCCCTGGGCGATCCTCGCCATCAGCTACCGCGCCGGCAACGGGGCGCTTTTCGGCATGGAGCATGACGACGTGATCGCCGGTATCCGGTTTGCGAAGACGCTGCCGAAGGTCGATCCGGAGAAGGTCGGCGTCGTCGGCGGGAGTCATGGCGGCCACCTGGCGCTCGTGGCCGCCGAGA
>CAZMOU010000145.1:0-8653 GCA_964567835.1 uncultured Chitinophaga sp.
AAGACATCCGCCGCGCCGTAGAGGGTGCGCAGCGCCGCGTCGGGCACGAAGCCGAGGAAGCGGACGTTCTCGGCGATCCCCAGCTCGGCGGCGAGCGCCTGCAGCCGAGCGGCCTCCGTGCCGGTGCCCCCTGCCCTCCGCCGAGCCCCCGGCGCAACAAAAAACCCCTGCGAACCCCGGGAAAACCGGGGACACGCAGGGGTCGAAGGAGAAGAGGCTCCGGTCGGAGTCGAACCGACGATGGCGGATTTGCAATCCGCTGCCTTAGCCACTTGGCTACGGAGCCACGACGTCATTCCCTAAACGTC
Source organism: uncultured Chitinophaga sp. (assembly GCA_964567835.1). Taxonomy (GTDB): domain Bacteria; phylum Planctomycetota; class Planctomycetia; order Pirellulales; family UBA1268; genus QWOP01. Next base: position 309 of record CAZMOU010000145.1, read on the forward strand.
ACGCTACGGCAACCCGGGGAATCTGGTCAACCCTTGACGGGTGGGCCGGTCGATCGGGCGGTGCCGGAAGCAGCGATCGTAGGGACGACACCCCTCCATCGGCGCGCGGCGGGAAGTGCCTTGAACCGCATCGGGACGGGGGCGTTTTTTTCCGTCCGCCCCCGCCGCCGCCGCGATCGACCGCCGTCCCCCCCCCGCTGAAACCACGCGGTTTTGGCCGCGGCCGCCGTTTGTCGATAGAGTATCGCCGCCGCGGCCCTCCGCCGCCCCGCCCCCCCCCGACCGCCGTCGGCTCCAAGAGCGACGCCCGTCGGCCCGCCGATCCCCGCCGCCCGAAGGACCCCCGCATGACCGAGAAGGCCTCCTGCGACATCGCCCTCATCGGTCTGGCGGTGATGGGCGAGAACCTCGCCCTCAACATCGCCAGCCGCGGCTTCCGCATCGCCGTCTACAACCGCACCCAGAGCGTCACCGACGCCTTCGTCGCGGGCCGGGGCAGGCAGCCCCACGTCGTCGGCTGCCATTCGCTCGAGGCACTCGTCGCGGCGCTGCGGAGCCCGCGGAAGATCATGATGATGGTCAAGGCCGGCCCGGCCGTAGACGACCTCATCGGCCGCCTCCTCCCCCTCCTCTCCCCGGGCGACGTCCTCATCGACGGCGGCAACACCTTCCCCGCCGACACCGAGCGGCGCACCAAGGAGGTCGAGGCGGCCGGCCTGCTCTACGTCGGCACCGGCGTCTCCGGCGGCGAGGAGGGTGCGCTCAAGGGACCGAGCCTGATGCCCGGGGGCTCGGCGGCGGCCTGGCCCCTGGTGCGGCCGATCTTCCAGGCCATCGCCGCGAAAGTCGGCCCGCGGGGGGACATCCCCTGCTGCGACTGGGTCGGCTCCGGCGGCGCCGGCAACTACGTGAAGATGGTCCACAACGGGATCGAGTACGGCGACATGCAGTTGATCTGCGAGGCCTACGCCCTGCTCGCACGGGCCGCCGGGCTCTCCAACGACCGGCTCGCCGCGGTGTTCGACGAGTGGAACCGCGGGGATCTCGACAGCTACCTCGTGGAGATCACCCGCGACATCTTCACGGTCCGCGATCCCGACTCGGGCGGGCACCTCGTCGACCGGATCCTCGACACCGCCGGCGCGAAGGGGACGGGAAAGTGGATGAGCCAGCTGGCACTCGATCTCGGCGTGCCGAGCACGCTCGTCACCGAGGCCGTCTACGCACGCTCGCTCTCCTCCATGAAGGCGGCGCGGGAGCGTGCCTCGGGGGTGCTCGCCGGCCCGGGGCCGGGGAGCGTGCGGGTCGACGCGGACGCCTTCGTGGACCGGGTCCGGCAGGCGCTCTACGCCTCGAAGATCGCGAGCTACGCCCAGGGATTCGTGCAGCTGGCGGCGGCGGCCAGGGAGCACGGCTGGACGCTCGACTTCCGCTCCATCGCCATGCTGTGGCGCGGCGGGTGCATCATCCGCGCCCGATTCCTCGAGCGGATCGCCGAGGCCTACGGCGCCGATCCGGACCTCGAGAACCTCATGCTCGCCCCCTACTTCGCCGAGGCCCTCGCCGGGGCCCAGGCGGCGTGGCGTGACGTGGTCTCCACCGCCGTCGCCGGCGGGATCCCGGTGCCCGCCTTCATGGCGGCGCTCTCCTACTACGACGGCTACCGCCAGGCGCGGCTGCCCGCGAACCTCCTCCAGGCCCAGCGCGACTACTTCGGCGCCCACACCTACGAGCGCACCGACAAGCCGGGCACGTTCCACACCGACTGGCTCGGCCTGCGCCGTCCGGTCGCCGGCCACGCCTCCCACTGACCCCCGGGGCCCCACGATGACCAGCGCCTTCCTCGAACGGCTCTTCGGGCTCTCCGGCCGCACCGCCGTCGTGGTGGGGGGCACCGGCGTGCTCGGCGGGGCGCTCGCCGAGGGGCTCGCCGCCGCCGGGGCCTTCGTCTACGTCGCGGGCCGAGGCGAGGACCGCGGCCGGGCCTGCGTGGGGAGGATCGCCGACGCGGGGGGGGCCGCCGATTTCCTCCCCGTCGACGCCACCGACCGGGGGAGCGTCGCCGCCCTCCTCGACGCGGTGCTCGCCGGCCGCGGCCGCGTCGACGTCCTCGTCAACTGCGCCGGCGTCAATTCGGCGGTCCCCTACTTCGACATCGCCGACGACGACTGGGAGAGGATCCTCGACACGAACCTCAAGAGCACCCATCTCGGCTGCCAGATCTTCGGCAGGGCGATGGCCGAGAACGGGGGAGGCGCCATCCTCAACATCGGCAGCGTCTCCGCCGACAAGCCCCTCTCCAAGGTCTTCGCCTACTCCGCCTCGAAGGCGGCGGTGGTGAACTACACCCGCAACGTCGCCCGCGAACTCGCCCCCCGGGGCGTGCGTGTCAACGTCCTCTGCCCCGGTTTCTTCCCCGCCGAGCAGAACCGGAAGATCCTCTCCCCGGAGCGCACGGCGACGATCATGAGCCAGACGCCGATGAACCGCTTCGGCGACCCGGAGGAACTCGTCGGCGCGGCGCTGCTCCTCGTGGCACCGGTGGCGGGCAGCTTCGTCACCGGGGCCGAGTTGTACGTCGACGGCGGATTCACCGGGATGCGGCTGTAGCCCGCGACCGATCCGGGGATCCCCGCCCGTCCCTCCGACGAACCCACCATGCCCCACTCCATCGTCATCTTCGGTGCCTCGGGCGATCTCACGAGCCGGAAGCTCGTGCCGGCGCTCTACAGCCTGTTCCGCGCCGGCACCCTCCCCCCCGACACGCGCATCGTCGGCTACTCGCGCACGCCCATGGCGGACGACGCGTGGCGGGCCGCGCTGCGGGAGACGACCGCGCGGCACGCCGAGGGGGGGTTCGACGCCGCGGCCTGGGAGACGTTCGCCCCCCGGATCTCCTACCAGCCGGGGGACGTCGGCAACCGGGCCGACATGGAGGCGCTGCGCTCGCGCCTGGCGGCGCTCGAGGGGAACGACCCGGCGACGCGGGTCTACTACCTGGCCACCGCGCCGCAGTTCTACGAGCCGGTGGCCACGGGGCTCGGCGACCTCGGGATGACGACCGAGGAGCGGGGGCCGCGGCGGATCGTCGTCGAGAAGCCCTTCGGCACCGATCTGGAGACGGCACGGCGGCTCAACGCCTCCCTCCACGCCGTCTTCGCGGAGAGCCAGATCTTCCGCATCGACCACTACCTGGGGAAGGAGTCGGTGCAGAACATCATCGCGCTCCGCTTCGCCAACACCATCTTCGAGCCGGTGTGGAACCGCCGCTACATCGACCACGTGCAGATCACCGTCGCCGAGGAGGTGCCGGTGGGACGGCGCGGCGCCTACTACGACGGGGCCGGCGTCCTCCGGGACATGTTCCAGAACCACCTCCTCCAGCTCCTCATGGTCACCGCCATGGAGGCGCCGGCGAAACTCCGCGCCAACGCGGTCCGCAACGAGAAGGTGAAGGTGCTCGACTCGATCCGGCCGCTCGCCCCCGCCGAGGTGGTCGCCGCGGGGACGCGGGGCCAGTACCGCGGATACCTCGCCGAGCCGGGCGTCGCCCCGGCGAGCCGGACGGCGACCTTCGGCGCCGTGAGGCTCGAGATCGACAACTGGCGCTGGCAGGGGGTCCCCTTCTACCTGCGCAGCGGCAAGGCGATGAGCTGCCGGACGACGCAGATCGTGATCGCCTTCCGCCAGCCGCCGCTCGAGCTCTTCGGCGAGGGCCCCCACCGCACGACGCGCGAGGGGAACCGGCTCGTGATCCAGATCCAGCCCGCCGAGGGGATCCAGCTCCACTTCCACACGAAGGTTCCCGGCGGCGGCATGAAGCTCCGCTTCACCGACCTCGAGTTCAGCTACTCGAAGGAATTCTCCGGGCGTCTCCCGGAGGCGTACGAGCCGCTCCTCCTCGACGTCATGGCGGGGGAGGCGAGCCTCTTCGCCCGTTCCGACGAGGTGGAGAAGTCGTGGGAGATCATCGATCCGTTCGTGCAGGCCTGGGGCTCCGACGCCATGCCGCCGATCGACCTCTACGAGCCCGGCTTCTGGGGCCCCCCGTCGAGCGACGCCTGGATCGCCGCCCAGGGGCGGAACTGGTTCGACACCTGCCCGGTGCTGTGAGCGCCGTTCACGACGGCGGCCCGATTCCCGTGAGCGTCCCCCCCTCCCGCCGTCCCCCCTTCCCCGCCCCGGCGATCGGGAACGTGCGCCTCGCGTCGCCCGTCATCCAGGCGGCGCTCTCCGGCTACAGCGACCGGGCGATGCGGATCCTCGCGCGGCGCCACGGCGCCGCCTACTGCCTCGGGGAGGTCCTCCTCGACGCCTTCGTCGTCACCGCCGGCCGCAGCAAGCGCAACCTCGCGCGGCTCGCCCTCTCCCCCGAGGAGCATCCGGTGGGGGCGCAGCTGATGGGCTCGGTGCCGGAGGACTTCCCCCCCGCGGCCCTGCGGCTCGTCGAGGAGGGGTACGACGTCATCGACGTCAACTTCGGCTGCCCGGTGCGGAAGGTGCTCGGGCGCTGCCGCGGCGGCTACCTCCTCGGCGTTCCCGAGACCGCCCTCGAGATCGTGGCCCGGGTGCGCGACGCGGTGCCGGAGCGGGTGCCGGTGACGCTCAAGATGCGGCGCGGCCTCGACGGCTCGGCGGCGAGCGCCGACCGCTTCTGGACCATCTTCGACGGCGCCTTCGCCCGCGGCGTGGCCGCGATCACCGTCCACGGACGCACCGTGGAGCAGAAGTACGTCGGCCCGAGCGATTGGGAGTTCCTCGCCGCGGTGAAGCGGCACGCGGGGAGCAGGACGGTGTTCGGATCGGGCGACCTGTTCTCCGCCGACGCGGCCCTGGCGATGATGGCGACCACCGGCGTCGACGGCGTGAGCATCGCCCGCGGGGCCATCGGCAATCCCTGGATCCTCGGCCAGGCGCGGGCGGCGCTCGCCGGGGAGCCGATCCCGCCGCTCCCCGGGATCCACGAGCAGGCCGAGGTGCTGCGCGAGCACTGGGCGCTGGCGGTCGATCTCCACGGCGAGGCGCTCGCCGGGCGGCAGATGCGGAAGTTCGCCATCAAGTACGCCCGGCTCCACCCCGACTGGCTCGCCGTCCGCACGGCCTTCGTGTCGGTGCGGGTGAACGCCGACTGGCAGGCGGTGCTCGACCGCCACTACGCCGTCGACGGGCCGGGACGCGACCCCTCGGCCGACATCGACGAGACGGCCGAGTGCGGCGAAGCCGGGGCCTGAAGCGCGGCGACGATCTCGCGGCGCACCCCCTCCTCCCCCTCCCCGGCCAGGCGCGTGCGGAGCGCGGCGGCGATCGCGGGGTCGCCCCCGTGCCCCTCCGCCAGCGCGCGTCCGAGCGCCCAGGCGACGGCGCCGCGCACCGCGGCGTCGGGATCGTCGAGCGCGGCGACGAGCGGGGGGAGCGCGGCGGGGTCGGGCCGGTTGCCGAGGGCGATCGCCGCCGACCGCGCCATGCCGGCACGTTTCGCCCGCAGGATCGCCGAACCGCGGAACCGGGCCCGGAATCCCTCCTCGTCGAGCGAGAGGAGCTCGGCGAGGCCGAGCCGGCCCGTCCCCTCGCGCGGGAGGAGGGACGGCTCGGCCGAGCCCGGCGCGTGCCGGTTCCAGGGACAGACCTCCTGGCAGACGTCGCAGCCGAAGACGTGGTCGCCGGCCGCGGCACGCAGGCCCTCCGGCACCGGGCCACGCTGCTCGATGGTGATCGCGCTCAAGCAGCGCCGCGCGTCGAGCACGCGCGGCTCCACGAAGGCCTGCGTGGGGCAGGCTTCAAGGCAGGCGGTGCAGGTGCCGCAGTGGTCGACGAGGATCGGCGCATCGGCCGGGAGCGGGACGTCGGTGAGGAGGGCCGTGAGGAGGAACCAGCTCCCCGCCGACGGGTCGATGAGCATGCAGTTCTTCCCGAACCACCCCAGCCCGGCGAGCCAGGCGAACTCCCGCTCCGAGAAGGGGGCGGAATCGACGACGCCGCGCGCCCGGCATCCCGGCACCCGCGCCTCGAGCCAGGCGGCGAGGAGGTTCACCCGTCCCCGCAGCAGCGGATGGTAATCGTCCCCCCGGGCGTACGCGGCGACCCGCCCGGTGCCGGTGGCCGCCGGGGCTTGGCCGGGGAGCGGGTGGTCGGTGGCGAGCATCACCACCGAGCGCACCCCGGGGAGCATCCCGTCGGGCTCGCGCCGCAGCTGTTCGTGGCCGGCGAGCCAATCGGTCATCGGGCCGGCGAACCCCGCCTCGAGCCAGGCCCGGAAGGCCCGGTGCACCGCCGGGTCGCGTGCGGAGGGATCGGTGGAAGCGACGCCCAAACGGGAGAAACCGAGCCGCAGCGCCTCGCCGCGCAGCGCCCCCACGAGCACCGCCCCGTCGACCGGGGAGGCGGGGGGAACGGCGGGATCGGGGGGAGTCCGGGGCACCGCAAGCCACCGCACGGGAGGGGCCGGCGCCGGCGGCGGCCGGCGCCGGGGCGGGTGCAGAACTGGTCTGGACCCTCCGGGGGGATTCGCTAGTGTCCCGCCTCCCCGGCCCCTTTCCCAGCCCCCGCCTCCCCGTGGAGACGACGCCGTGAACCGAGCGATTCCCGATCGATCCGCGCCATGCCGGCATGGCGCCACGGCATCGATCCCCGCGGCGACCCTGCGTCGTCGCACCGACATCGCGGCATGGCTCGCGGCTGCGGGCTCGATCCTCGCGGCGGGGGGATGCCAGACGCCGCCGCAGACGGCGGCCTACCCGGCGGCCTATCCCGCGAGCGCCTATCCGGCGCACCCGTCGGCCTATCCGGTCGCCACCACGGTCGCGCCGCCGGCCACCGGCGCGATCGGCCAGCCGGCACCCTACGGCACCTTCGCCGCCTCGCCGACCACCGCTCCCCCCTCGCTGCCGGGCCCGACGACCGGCACCCCGCCGGCCAACAGTTGGACCTGGGCGCAGAGCAGCCAGCCGACCGCGCCCCCCACGATCCAGCAGTACGGCAACCAGCTGCAGAACCAGGCGCAGCAATACGCCAATCAGGTCCAGCAGCAGCCGCAGCAGTGGGCCAACCAGGCGCAGCAATACGCCAACCAGCAGGGACAGCAGCTGACGAACCAGCTGCAGAACACCGCCAACCAGTACGGCCAGCAGTTCAACAACCAGCTCAACCAGTTCAACGCGCAGACGCAGGCCGCGCTCCAGCAGCAGCAGCAGGCGCTCACCGGTCAGATGCAGCAGGCCACCAACCAGCTCCAGCAGGGCATTCCCCAGGTGCCGCAGCAGCAGACCGCCAACGGCAATTGGTGGCCGTTCACGAGCCCGGCCGGGATGCCGCCGGCGCGCTCCACGCCGGCCCAGCCGGTGAAATACTGACGCCCCGGCTCACTCCGTCGCGGCGGCGGCCGCGGCCATCCCCTTGAGGATGCAGTCCTTCACCGCCACGGTGTCGCAGGCGGTGAGCAGGTCGACGTTGGGGCGCGCCCGACGCACCTGACGCCGGTCGACGACGAGCATCCCCGTCGTCAGCTCCCCCGCCGTCTCCACGTCGGCCGCCACGCTCGAGCGCTCGAACAGCTCGGGGTTCGTCGCGGCCACGAGCGCCACCACCTCCGGGAGGCAGGCCGACTCGGCGCCGAGGAGCTGGCGCTGCGCGCGCCAGGCCCAGGGGAGGATGGCGCGGAAGAGGCGGCCGGCCCTCGAGAAGACGTCGGGGATGCGCTCGAGGAGGTCGAAGCCGAGGAGCACCTGGGCGGCGGTGTCCACCGGCAGGAGCGTCTTGGCGAAGGGCTCGCCGAGCACGTGCCGGGCCGCGGCCGGATCGGCGTGGAAGTTGAGGTCGGCCACCGGGGTCACCGTGCCCCGGGCCTGCGCGGTGCCACCGCAGACGATCAGGCCGCCGACGATCTCGGCGAGCGACGGATCGCGGCGCAGGGCGCGGGACAGGTTCGTGAGGGGCCCGAGGGCCACGATCGTCACCTCGCGCGGCCAGGCGCGGAGCGTCTCGGCGATGACCTTCTCCGAGGGGTGCGCGCCGTGGAGTTGCACGCGCGGCAGGTCGAGGCCCCCCAGACCGTCCTCCCCGTGGAGGTTCCAGGGGATCTCGACCGCGCCGACGTCGGTCGGCGCCGCGCCGAGGCGCGGGAGGCGCGGGGGGTCGAGCAGCGTGACGAGCGACTGGACGTTCGCCGTCGCCTGCTGCGGCGGCACGCTCCCGCCGGTGGCGGTCACGGCGACGACGTCGAGCCGGGGATCGAACAGGGCCAGCGCCATGGCGACCGCGTCGTCGATGCCCGGATCGACGTCGAGAATCAGCTTGCGGGCCACGGTGTCGATCCGGGTCGGGGCGGCGGGGCGGATGTGGTGTAGTCT
>CAZMOU010000145.1:8663-12400 GCA_964567835.1 uncultured Chitinophaga sp.
CTGGACGGACCGCCGAAGCCGTCGCCCCATCGTACCCGGGCGAACGGTCCCGTGGCACGACATGGCGTCACGCCCCGCACGAGCCCCGCATGACCGCCGCCGCAGACACTCCCGACGGAGCCACACCCCCGGGGGAGGAGCCGTCGGCACTCGCGCTGGCCGCGGGGATCTCCCGGGGCGAGCGCCCCGCCGCCGCCGTGGTCGAGGGGCTGGTGGCGGGGGTCCTCGACGGGCGGGTCGGGCTCGACGACTTCGGCCGCTTTCTCGTGGCCCTCGCCGATGCCGGGGAGACGACGGCCGAGATCGCCGGGGTGGCCGCGGCGCTGCGGGCGAGAATGGTGCGCGTGCCGCACCGGCGCGGGACCGTCGCCGACACCTGCGGCACCGGCGGCGACGGCTCGGGGACGTTCAACATCTCCACCGCCGCGGCGATCGTGGCGGCCGGCGCCGGCCTGGCGGTGGCCAAGCATGGCAACCGGGCGGTCTCGAGCCGCACCGGATCGGCGGACGTCCTCGAGCGACTCGGCGTCCGCGTCGACGCCCCGGCCGACGTCGCCGCGGCCTGCCTGGAGGAGGTCGGCCTCTGCTTCTGCCTCGCCCCGGTGCACCACCCGGCGATGAAGTGCGTCGGACCGCTGCGCCGCTCGCTCGGCCGGCCGACGGTGTTCAACCTCGTCGGGCCGCTGTGCAATCCCGCCGGAGCCACCGTGCAGGTGATCGGCGTGGGCCGCGCGGGGGCCCGGCTGCCGATGGCCGAGGCGGCCCGCCTCGGCGGTGCCGAGCGCGTGATCGTCGTCTCCGCGCCGCTCGCAGGGCCCGGGGAGAGGGTCCTCGACGAGGTGAGCCTCTTCGGACCGACCGACGTGATCGACGTCGGCCGCGCGGGCACCACGACGGGACGCTGGACGCCGGAGGACTTCGGCCTGGCCACGCGGGGGGCGAGCGAGATGGCGGCGCTCGCGGCGGACGGTCCGGAGGAGAGCGCCGCGGCGATCCGCGCGGTCCTCGCGGGCGAAGCCGGCCCGCGGCGCGACGTCGTCGTCCTCAACGCCGCGGCGGTGCTCTACGCCGCCGGCCGCGCGGCGTCGCTCGGCGCCGCGCGGGCCCTCGCCGAGACGGCGATCGACTCCGGCCGCGCCGCCGCCACGCTCGCGGCACTGGCCGCGCGTTCCCAGACCGCACCGTCGGGAGGGGCCGCATGAAGAAGCTCGAGATCATCGAGCCCGGCGCCGCCGGGCCGCGGTCCGACGCCGGGCCCGCCGCGGCGACCCCGTCCTGCTGCGGTCATGGCGACGGCGCGGCACCGGCCGTGCGCCCCGCCCTCCGCTCCCTCGACGTCCTCACGCCCGCCGCCCCCCCCGCCCCCTCCTGCTGTGCGGGGAGCACGCCCTCCGCGCCGTCCGACTCGTGCTGCTCCCCCCCCGACGCGGCACGGTCCGCCCCGAAAAGCTGCTGCGCCCAGGCCGACGTGGGCGAACTGGGCTGGACCTGCCCGATGCATCCGCAGGTGACGAGCCCCCGGCCCGGCGCCTGCCCGGTCTGCGGCATGGATCTCGAGCCGGTGGGGCAGGCGGCTGGCGCGGCCGACGATGCCGCCCGCCTGCGGCGCCGCCTCTGGATCTGCGGCGTCCTGGCCGCGTCGCTGATGGCGGTGGCGATGACGGGGATGGCCGCGCACGCCGAACTCGCCGGTGGACAGGGTTGGTTCGCGCGCTTTTCGCGACTGGCCGGGGGTGCCTGGGGCAACTGGCTGCAACTGGCGCTCGCCACCCCGATCCTCTTCTGGGGCGGGCGGTCGATCCTCGAGGGGGGCCTGGCCGGCTTCCGCCGCGGCCGGCCGACGATGTTCTCGCTCATCTCCCTGGGGGTGCTCGTCGCCTGGGGGGTGAGCGTCGTGGCGACGGTGGCCCCGGGCATCTTCCCCGCCGCCTTCCGCCGGCACGACGGCAGCGTGGAGGTGTTCTTCGAGTCGGTGGGGATGATCGTCGTGCTCGTCCTCGTCGGCCAGGTCCTCGAGACGCGGGCCCGGCGCGGCACCACCGCCGCGATCCGGGCGCTCCTCGACCTGAGTCCTCCCACCGCGGAGCGGGCCGACGACGGCCGCGTCGTGGCGCTGGCGACGGTGCGGAGGGGCGACCGGCTCCGTGTCCGCCCCGGCGGCCGGATCCCCACCGATGCCACGATCGAGGAGGGGACCACCACCTGCGACGAGTCGCTGCTGACGGGGGAGCCGCTGCCGGTGGAGCGCGGCCCGGGCGACCGCGTCCTCGGTGGCGCGATCAACGGCGCGGGGGTGATCGTCGTCGAGGCGGCGACCGAGCCGCACGACGCGCTCGTGGCCCGGATCGTGCGCCTCGTGCGCGAGGCCCATGCCCGCCGCGCGCCGATCGAGCAGCTCGCCGACCGGATCGCGGCGGCTTTCGTGCCGGGAGTGCTCCTCGTGGCGCTCCTGACGTTCCTCGCCTGGGCCCTCTTCGGCCCGGAGCCGAGGATGGCCCTCGGCCTCCTCTCGGCGGTGAGCGTGCTCGTCATCGCCTGCCCCTGCGCCCTCGGCCTGGCGACCCCCCTCTCCATGACGGTGGCCATCGGCCGCGGCGCCTCCTCCGGGATCCTCGTCAGGAGCGCGGACGCCATGGAGAAGCTCGCCCGCGTGCGCACGCTCGTCCTCGACAAGACCGGCACGCTCACGCTCGGGCGCCCGCGGATCGTCTCCGGGCTCGCCATGACCGATTCCGGCACCGAAGGCGCCCGCGACGCCGATCTCGCCTCCCCCCCCCCGGCGCTGCGGACCCTGCTCGCGCTCGCCGCGAGCGTGGAGGCGTCGAGCGAGCATCCCCTCTCGCGGGCCTTCGCCCGGGCCGCCGCCGAGGCGGGGCTCGACGTCGAGCCGGCGGTCGACACCACCGCCGTCGTCGGCCGCGGGATCGTCGGCCGGGTGGGGGGCCGGGAGGTGGCGGCGGGGAGCGAGCGGTTCCTCGCCGAGCGCGGCGTCGATCCGGCGGCGTCGCCGGCCGCGGCGACCGCGGTCGAGCGGGCCCGGGAGGCGGGCTCGACGCTCGTCTTCGCGGCGGTCGACGGCCGCTTCGCCGGGTTCTTCGAGATCTCCGATCCGCCGCGGCCGGAGGCTGCCGCCGTGATCGCGGCGCTGCGTTCGAGCGGCCTCGACGTGGAGATGCTCTCGGGGGACACGCCCCAGGCGGCACGCCACGTGGCGAGGCTGGTGGGCATCGACCGGGCCGAGGGGGGGCTCTCGCCGGAGGCGAAGGCCGATCGGGTGACCCGCCTGCGCGACGACCTGCGCGGCGCCCGGAGCGTGGTCTTCGTAGGCGACGGCATCAACGACGCCCCCGCCCTCGCCTCGGCCGACGTCGGCGTGGCGATGGGGAGCGGCGCCGACGTGGCGCTCGAGACCGCCGACCTCACGCTCCTCTCCGGGGGCCTCGCGGCGGTGCCGCGGGCGGTCACGCTCGCCCGGGCGACGATGAAGAACGTCCGCCAGAATCTCCTCCTCGCCTTCCTCTACAACGTGCTCGCGATCCCGGTCGCCGCGGGGGCCCTCTATCCGCTCCTGGGCCACGTCACGAGCCCGATGCTCGCCGCGGCGGCGATGAGCGTGAGTTCGCTGTCGGTGATCGCAAGCGCCCTCCGCCTGCGGTCGCTCGACCTCTCGGGCGCCGACGAGGATCCGGGGGACGCGCCGGCGGCGTGACGGCGCCCGCCCTGGTCGACGGGATCGC
>CAZMOU010000146.1:0-12137 GCA_964567835.1 uncultured Chitinophaga sp.
GCGCCCCGCGAAGCGCGCCGCCGCCGAGCGGAGGGCCCGGGCCACGGAGGCCCCCGCGCCCACGTTCGCCGACGTGCCCTACGGCGACCATCCGCAGCAGCGGATGCACGTGTGGATCGCGCCCGCCGCCACGGCGGATCGGCCGGCGCCGCTGCTGCTGTTCGTCCACGGCGGCGGCTGGAACGCCGGCGACCGTCTCAAGGGGCTCGCTCCGATGCTGCCTGCGCTCCTCGAGCGCGGGATCTCGGTGGCGTCGGTGGAGTACCGCTTCATCCGCCATGCGGTGGAGGACGGGGTCGAGCCGCCGGTGAAGGCACCGCTCCACGACGCCGCCCGCGCCCTGCAGACGGTCCGTGCCCGGGCGGCGGAGTGGCACGTCGATCCGGAGCGGATCGCCGCCTCGGGGAGCTCCGCCGGCGCCTGCACGAGCCTCTGGCTGGCCTTCCACGACGACCTGGCCGATCCCGCGAGCGCCGATCCGGTCGCCCGCCAGTCGACGCGGCTCCTCGCCGCCGCGGTCACCGGCGCCCAGACCACGCTCGATCCGCGGCAGATGCGCGACTGGACCCCCAACAGCCGCTACGGCGGCCATGCCTTCGGTTTCATCGGCCCCGGCACCGAGCGCGACGGCCGCTTCGCCGAGTTCCTCGCGGCCCGGGAGCGGATCCTCCCCTGGATCGAGGAGTACTCGCCGTGGGCCCTGGTCAGCGCCGACGATCCGCCGGTCTACCTCCGCTACGCGGCGCCCCCGCGCCTCGGGGAGGCGGAGAAGGATCCGACCCATACGGCGAACTTCGGCGTCAAGCTCGCCGAACGTCTCGCCGCGGCGGGCGTGGAGCACGAGCTGGTCTACCCCGGGGCTCCCGGCGTCGTCCATCCCGGCGTGCTCGAGTATCTCCTCGACATCCTCGCACCCGCGCCCTGATGCCGCGGGTGCGGCCGTGTTCCCCGGAGTGAACCCCGATGGCGACGATCCGTGCCGTGATGGCCGCATGGGTGCTCGCGCTTTTCGCCGCGGCGACCGCGGCGGCCCGCCCGCCGAGCGTGCTCGTGATCGTCGCCGACGACATGCGCGCCGACGCCATCGGGGCCCTCGGCAACGGCCATGTCCGCACCCCGGCGCTCGACGCCCTCGTGGACCGCGGGGTGACGTTCGACCGGGCGTACTGCATGGGGAGCCAGCATGGCGCGGTGTGCATCGCCAGCCGGGCGATGATGCTCGCCGGCCGCTCGCTCTTCCGCCGCGACGAGCGGCTCGAGGGGCAGGACACCTGGCCCGAGGCCTTCTCCCGCGCCGGCCACCGGACGTTCCTCGCCGGCAAGTGGCACAACGGCGAGGCCTCCGCGGTCCGTTGTTTCCGCGAGGGGCGCGACGTCTTCTTCGGCGGCATGACCGACCAGTGGAAGGTGCCGGTCCGGTCGTTCCCCGCCCCCGCCGGCGGCCTCGGCCCGACGACGGTCGCGGCAGGCGTCCATTCGGCCCGCCTCGTCGGCGACGCGGGCGTGGCCTTCCTCGAGGGGCTCGGCGACGAGCCCTTCTTCGCCTGGGTGTCGTTCACGGTGCCGCACGACCCGCGCTCGGCACCGGAGGAGTTCCGGGCCCGGTACCGCGGTCACGAGCCGCCGCCGCCGGCCAACTGGCTCCCCGAGCATCCCTTCGACAACGGCGAACTCGCCGTCCGCGACGAGCTGCTCCTCCCCCGGCCGCTGTCACGCGAGGGGACGTCGCGCGAGATCGCCGACGCGCTGGCCTGCGTGGAGTCGCTCGACGCCGAGGTGGGTCGGATGATGGCCACGCTCGAGGCCCGGGGGCGGCTCGACGACACGCTCGTCCTCTTCGTGAGCGACCATGGCCTGGCGCTCGGTAGCCACGGCCTCCTCGGCAAGCAGAACCTCTACGAGCACTCGGCGCGGGCGCCGGCGATCCTCGCCGGACCAGGGGTGCCGGCGGGGAGCCGTGTGACGTCCCTCTGCCTGCTCCCCGATCTGGTCGCCACCGCCGGCGCGCTCGCCGGCGTCGCGGCGCCGGAGGGGAGCGAGGCGGTGAGTCTCGTGCCGGTGCTCCGCGGGGAGCGACCGGCGGTCCGTGACGACCTCCTCCTCGCCTACCGCCACCTGCAGCGGGCGCTCGTCACCCCCGGCTGGAAGCTCGTGCGCTATCCGGAGATCGGCCGCGAGCAACTCTTCGACCTGACGGAAGACCCCGACGAGATCCACGACCTCTCCACCGCGCCGGCGGAGGCGCCCCGCCTCGCCGACCTGCGCGCCAGGCTCGTGGGCGCGATGCACGCCGCCGCCGATCCGCTCGCCGCGGGGGCGGCGTCCTTCGCGCCGGCCGCCGTGCCGGTGGCGCGGCCGCCGAACGTGATCTTCCTCCTCGCGGACGACCTCGGCACGGGGGACGTGGGGGCGCTGGGGTCGACCTACGCCGTCACGCCGCACATCGACGCCCTCTTCGCCCGCGGCACGAGGCTCGCACGTCACTGGGCCGGCAGCGCCGTCTGCGCGCCGAGCCGCTGCGTGCTCATGACCGGTCTCCATCCCGGTCACGCCCCCGTGCGCTCCAATTCGGAGGTCCAGCCCGAGGGGCAGCGGCCGATGCCGGAGGGGACCGTGACGCTGGCCCGGCTCTTCCACGACGCCGGCCATGCCACCGGCGGATTCGGCAAGTGGGGGCTCGGGCCGCCGGGAAGCGCCTCCGATCCGCTCGCCGCCGGGTTCGACCGCTTCTTCGGCTACAACTGCCAGCGCCACGCCCACACCTTCTATCCGACCACCCTGTGGGACGGCCGCGAGAAGGTGCCGCTCGACAATCCGGCGATCCCGGTGACGGCCTCGCTCCCCGCCGATCCCGTCCCCGCCGCCGCCGACTTCGCCCGCTTCCGCGGCACGACCTATTCCGCCGACCGGATCACCGCCGAGGCGCTCGAGTTCGTGCGCGCCCACCGGGACGAGCCCTTCTTCCTCTACCTGCCGACGACGCTCCCGCACGTCGCCCTCCAGGTGCCCGACGACGAGCCGTCGCTCGCCCGCCACCGCGCGCACTTCGGCGCCGAGCCGCCCTACCTCGGCGGCAAGGGCTACGTCCCCTGCGCCGAGCCGGCGGCGACGCTCGCGGCGATGATCACCCGCCTGGACCGCGACGTGGGGCGGATCGTGGCCCTCCTCGACGAGCTGGGAATCGCCGACGACACGATCCTCGTGTTCACGAGCGACAACGGCGCCACCTTCCCCGGTGCCGGCGGCGCCGCCACCGACCGGATGGGCAGCCACGGCGATCTCCGCGACTGGAAGGGCTCGCCCTACGAGGGGGGCCTGCGCGTCCCGGCGGTGGTGGTGTGGCCGGGGCGGGTCGCCGCCGGCGGCTCGATCGACGTCCCCACCGGCTGCGAGGATTGGCTGCCGACGCTCCTCGACCTCGCCGGGCTCGCGGCGCGGATCCCGGCGGGGCTCGACGGCCGCAGCCTCGCCCCGGCGCTCCTCGGCCGCGAGCCCGCACCGGCGCCGCGCACCCTCTACCGCGAGCTCACCGAGCGCCGTTGGCAGGCCGCCCTCGACCACTCCGCCGCGGGCAGCTGGAAGGGGGTGCGCCGCGCCCACGGGAAGGATGGCACCGAGGCGGCGCCGACCGAGCTCTACGACCTCGTCGCCGATCCGGGGGAGACGCGTGACGTCGCGGCCGACCACCCCGACGTCGTCGCGCGGATGGAGCGGATCCTCGACCGGGAACACGAGCCCCATCCCGACTGGCCGCTCCCCTTCGCCGACGCCGCGGCGCGCGCCGCCCGGGGTGGGGGGAAGGGGGCCGCGGAGGGGGCGGGGGCCGCGCGGCCGAACATCCTCTGGCTCGTCGCCGAGGACCTCACCACGCGCGTCGGCTGCTACGGCGATCCCCTCGCGCGGACGCCGACGATCGACGCCCTCGCCGCCGCCGGAACGACCTTCGAACGCTGTTTCTCCCAGCCGGTCTGCGCGCCGTCGCGCTTCACGCTCGTCACCGGGATGCATGCCGTCTCCTGCGGTCCGGCCCACCACATGCGCGCCCGGGCGACCCTCCCGGACGGCGTGGAGGCGTTCCCCGCCCTCCTCCGCGACGCGGGGTACTTCACCGTCAACAACGCCAAGACCGACTACAACGCCGCGATCGACATGGACCGCACCTGGGACCGTTCCGGGAAGCGGGCCCACTGGCGCGACCGCCCCGACGACGGCCGGCCGTTCTTCGCCGTCTTCAACCACGAGGTGACGCACGAGAGCTGCCTGTTCCCGGAGGAGGACGTGGCGCTCCCCTTTCCGGCGACCGATCCCGCGGCGGTCACGCTGCCGGCCTACCTCCCCGACACGCCGGAGATCCGGGCCGACTGGGCCAGGCACGCCGACCATGTCGCCCTCCTCGACCGGCAGCTGGCGGCGCGGCTCGCGGAGCTCGAGGCCGACGGGCTGGCCGACGACACGATCGTGTTCTTCTTCGGCGACAACGGCGGCGTCACGCCGCGCAGCAAGCGCTTCCTCCACTCGAGCGGGATCCGCGTGCCGCTGGTGGTGCGTTTCCCCCCCCGTTTCCGCCATCTGGCGCCGGCGGACCCCGGGACGCGCACCACCGACCCGGTCGGGTTCGTCGACTTCTCCGCCACGGTGCTGGCGCTTGCCGGCGTGTCCCGGCCGGAGTGGGTCGAGGGGAGGGCGTTCGCCGGGGGGGATGCGGGGGAGCGCCGCGATCCGGACGCGCCGGTGTACGTCTCGCGCGACCGGATGGACGAGCGTGCCGACATGGTGCGCGCCCTCGCCTCGCGGCGCTGGCTCTACCTGCGTTCGCTGCGGCCGGACCTGCCCGCGATCCAGCGGGTGAACTACATGTTCCGGGCGCGGGGGTACGCCTCCTGGACGCGCGCGGCGCGGTCCGGCGATCTGTCGCCGGAGAGCGCCGCCTGGTTCGGCCCGCGCGTGGCGGAGGAGCTCTACGACCTCGACGCCGACCCCGACAACGTCGTCAACCGCGCCGCCGATCCCGCCGCCCGCGCCGTGCTCGAGACGATGCGGCGGGGGCTCCGCGACCGGGCGGTGGCGCTCGCCGACGGGGGCTTCCTCCCGGAGGGGTCGGCGCTCGAGACGCCGCGCCGCCGCGGGGAGGCGCCCGCGTGGCCGGTGGAGCGGGTGGTCGACCTGGCGCTCGCCGCCGGCGGCGACGACGGCGCGGCCCGCGCCGGGATGCGTGCCGCGCTCGGGGCCCCCGCCGAGCCGGAGCGCTACTGGGCCGCGCAGGGATTCACGGTGCGCGTGAAGGCCGGGGGGGGCCTCGACGACGCGGAACGGGCGGGGCTCGGGCGTCTCCTCGACGATCCCTCGGTGCCGGTGCGCACGGCGGCGGCGGAGGCGCTCGCCGCGGCCGGGTCGGCGGAGCGGGCTCTCGACACCGTCGGCGCCGTGCTCGACGCCGGCACGCCGACCGACCTCCACCATGCCGCGGTGGCGATCGACCGCATGGGGGCGGTCGCGGCACCGCTCCTGCCGCGGATCCGCGCCGCCCTCGCCCGCCTCGACGCCATGCCCGAGGAGCCCGCGGGGACGGGCATCCGTCCGCGCTATCCCCGCGATCTGCTCGCCGCGTGCGCCGCGATCCTGTCGGGGGAGGAGGAGCCGTTGCCCCGCCCGGCGCCGGCCCGCGCGCCCGGCCGCCGGGCCCCCAACGTCGTCTTCATCCTCGCCGACGACCTCGGCTGGACCGATCTCGGCGTGCAGGGATCGGGCTATTACCGGACGCCGCACGTCGACAGGCTCGCCGCCGACGGGATGCGGTTCCTCTCGCACCACGCCTGCCCGAATTGCCAGCCGACGCGGGCGGCGCTCATGACGGGGCAGTACGGCGCGCGCACCGGCGTGTACACCGTGGGGAACATCGACCGCTTCGACTGGCGGAGCCGGCCGCTGCGCCCGGTGGACAACGTCACGAAGCTGCCGCTCGACCGGCGCACGATCGCCGATCTGCTCGGGGAGGCCGGCTTCGCCACCGCGATCTTCGGCAAATGGCACCTCGGCGACGACGCGCGGCACCATCCCGCGCGGCGCGGCTTCGACGAGGCGATCGTCTCGCACGGGAAGCACTTCCGCTTCGAGACCGATCCGCCGGTGGAGCACGCGGAGGAGGAGTATCTCGCCGACTTCCTCACCGACCGGGCCTGCGACTTCATCCGCCGACACGCGCGGGAACCCTTCTTCCTCTACGTGCCGCACTTCGGCGTCCACGCGCCGCTCGAGGCGAAGGAGGAGATCGTGGCACGCTTCCGCGGGACGCCCCCGGCGGGCGGGCACCGCGACCCGGTCTACGCGGCGATGATCGCGAGCGTCGACGAGAGCGTGGGGCGGATCCGGGCCTGCCTCGAGGCGGAGGGGATCGCCGACGACACCGTGATCGTGTTCTCGAGCGACAACGGCGGCCGCGGCGGCTACGCCCGCGAGGGTCTCCGCGGCGAGGCGGACGCCACCGACAACGCCCCGCTGCGCTGCGGCAAGGGAAGCCTCTACGAGGGGGGCGTGCGCGTGCCGCTGGTGGTGCGGTGGCCGGGCGTGACGCGGCCGGGATCGACGTCCGACCAGCCCACGATCCACGTCGATCTGTTCGCCACGTTCCTGGAGATGGCCGGCGCCGCGCCGGCCGAGGGGCAGCCGGTGGACGGGACCAGTCTCGTCCCGCTTTTGCGGGATCCGGCCGCCGGGGACCGCCCGCCGATCTTCCATCATTTCCCCGGCTACCTCGGCGCGGGACCGGGGGCCTGGCGCACGACGCCCGCGGGGGCGGTGCAGGCGGGATCGTGGAAGCTCGTCGAGTTCTTCGAGGAGGGGCGGATCGAACTCTACGACCTCGCCGGCGATCCCGGCGAGACGACGAACCTGGCCGCCGGGGAGCCGCGGCGGGCGCGCGAGCTCCTTGGGCTCCTCGAGGGCTGGCGGGCCCGTGTCGGGGCGCCGATGCCGACGCGCCGCGCACCGGATGGCGCGCCGGCCGGGGGCACGCGCCCCCGCGCCGCGGCGCGGCGGGCCTCCTGACGGCGGCCGGGTGTATACTCCCGCCCCGACGACCACGGGTCGGGGACGGGTCGGACGGCCCCGGCGGGGCCAGACCAGGGAAAGACGGGAGCGACGATGGACGACGGTGCCGAGGGGAGCGCGGGAGGGTCGCGGATCGGCTTCATCCTCTTCTGGGTCTACGTGCTCCTCTACTTCGGCTTCATCGTCGTGGTCGTCTTCCGCCCCGACCTGCTCTCGGCGCGCCCCTTCGGCGGCGTCAACCTGGCGGTCACCTGGGGTCTGGGGCTCATCGGCGCGGCGCTTTTCCTGGCGCTCGTCTCCATGGTCGCCTGCCGGCCGTCCGGCCCCCCGGACGGCGGGCGCCACTGACCGGCCACCCCCGTCCGGCGCCCCCCGGCGCCCGAGGTCCCGCATGCTCTACGAATCCTCCCCCGCCGCGATCGCCATCTTCGCCGCCTTCGTCCTCGGCGTGATCGGGCTCTCCCTGTGGCTCGGCCGCAAGAAGCAGTCCGCGCAGGCCTACTACGCGGCCCACGGCGAGATCCACTGGTTCGTCAACGGCATCGCCTTCGCCGGGGACTACCTCTCCGCGGCGAGCTTCCTCGGCATCTGCGGGATGATCGCCTTCCACGGCTACGACGGTTTCCTCTACTCGATCGGCTTCCTCGCCGGGTGGATCGTGGCCCTGTTCGTGATCGCCGAGCCGATCAAGTCGCTCGGCCGGTTCACCTTCGCCGACGCCCTCGACTCGAGGTTCAACAGCCGCGGCATCAAGCTCGCGGTGGCGGTCTCCACGCTCGTGGTCAGCATCTTCTACCTGATCCCGCAGATGGTGGGGGCGGGCGACCTGATCGTCCCGCTCCTCGGCCTCCCGCACGCGGCGGGGGTGATCCTCGTCGGCGTGGCGGTGACGCTCATCGTCGTCACCGCGGGCATGGTGTCGACGACCTGGGTGCAGTTCATCAAGGGATCGCTCCTGGTCTTCTTCTGCGGCGTGCTCACGGCGATGATCCTCGCCCGGGGGCTCGTCGTGAACACCGGGAGCCTCGAGCCGCAGACGCGCACCGTCGCCCCCGACGGCCGCGTCCTCGTCGACGGGATCCCGCAGTCGCGCGACCACGACCTGCGGCCGGTGGGGACGCTCGCGGCCCTCCCGCCGCGCTACGGCGACGCCGCGTCGACCGGTCCGCTCGGGCCGCTTCAGTACCTCGCCGCCCTCGAGGAGAGCCGGATCGTCACCTGGAGCGGGAAGAGGACGGTCGACGAGCGCGGGACCCACGTCACCTACTCTCCCGTGGAGCGGTCGGGGGCCGATCTCCTCAAACCCGGCGGCTACTTCAAGGGCCTCACGACGAACAAGCTCGCCGACAAGCTCGACTTCGCCAGCCTCATGCTCGCCCTCTTCTGCGGCACCGCGTCGCTGCCGCACATCCTCATCCGCTACTACACCGTCAAGGACGCGGCCGCGGCGCGGAAGAGCACCGTCGTGGGGATCGCCGCCATCGGGGCCTTCTACGTCCTCACGCTGTTCCTCGGGCTGGGGGCGATGACCAGCGGCGCCCTCGACCCGACGAGCACGAACATGGCCGCCCCGCTCCTGGCGAAGAGCTTCAGCGAGACCCTCTTCGCCATCGTCTCGGCGATCGCCTTCACGACCGTGCTGGGGACCGTGAGCGGTCTGATCATGGCCGGCAGCGGCGCCGTGGCCCACGACCTCGTGGAGCACGTCCTGCGGATCCCCCTCGGCGACCATGCCAAGGTGCGCTGCGGGAAGATCGCGGCGGTGGTCCTCGGCGTGGTGGCGATGGCGCTGGGGATCGTGTTCCGCAGCTTCAACGTCAGCTTCCTCGTCGGCTGGGCCTTCAACATCGCCGCCTCGGCGAACCTCCCCGCCCTCGTCATGCTCCTCTACTGGCGCCGGACGACGCGCGAGGGGATCATCGCCTCGGTCACCGTGGGGATGCTCGCCAGCCTGGCCTGGATCCTCCTCTCGGCCGACACCTTCGAGAAGGTCTACGGGCTCTCCCGCGACGCGTCGCCGGTCCCCTTCAGCCAGCCGGGGCTGGTGACGATCCCGCTGGGATTCCTCCTCCTCGTCGTCGTCTCGCTCCTCACGACGCCCGAGCAGGCGCGGAGGCGGGGATGAGCCGGCCCGGGCCCCGCGCCGTCGTCCCCTGCCGCGAGGAGCATCTCCCCGCGATCCGCGCCATCTACAACGACGCGATCCTGCGCACGACCGCCCTCTGGGAATACGCGCCGCGGAGCGAGGCCACGATCCAGGCCTGGTGGGAGGCGAAGCGGACCGGCGGCTTCCCCGTCCTGGGCGTCGAGGTGGGGGGCGAGCTCGCCGGATTCGCGAGCTGGGGGCCGTTCCGCCCCTTCCCGGCCTACAAGTACTCGGTCGAGCACTCGGTCTACGTCGCCGAGGGCTTCCGCGGCCGGGGCGTCGGCCGCGGGCTGCTCGAGGCGCTCGTGGCGGAGGCGACGCGGCGCGGGATCCATCTGCTCGTGGGGGGGATCTGCTCGTCGAACGCCGCGAGCGTCGCCCTGCACCGCGCGCTCGGCTTCGAGCATGCGGGCACGGTCCGCGAGGCCGGCTTCAAGTTCGGCCGCTGGCTCGACCTCGAGTTCTGGCAGCTCCGCCTTCCCGGCCCGGCCGAGCCGTCCGACGGGTGAGGCGCGTCCCGGGGCGTGTCGGCCGCGGCCCGCCCTTGCGTCACACGCGCGGCAGCTCGTAGCCCTTGCGGTAGTCCTTCGTGAACAGCCGGTTGGCGGCCTCGTCGGTCGCCTTCTCCGTCTTCGGGTCGAGCACCAGCTCGCGACCGAGCAGGAACGGCGTCACGGCGCTGTCGACGCCGTTCTCGCGCAGGTGGGCTTCGAAGCTCTCGAGGGTGGCCTTCACGCGCTCGTCGCCGGCGGCGAGCGTCGGCCGGGTTCCCGGCGGCACCTTCTCGCCGAGGGCCCACGAGGCGTTGCCGAGATGGGCCAGCGCGCTCGACTGGTGGCCATCCTCGATGTCGAGGTAGAGATCCTCGTGCTTGCGGCTGCGGACCGCCTTGACGAGGTTCGCGAAGTGGGCCTGGCTCGAGCCACCCGACCACATCCCCAGTTGCTTGCCGTCGTAGTCGAAGGCGACGCCCGACTGGTAGTTCGTGGAGACGACGTAGCCCTCGGTGCCCCACCAGATGTTGCCCACGCCGAGCGGCCCGCCGGCGAGGCCGAAGGTCACCGGGCTCTTCATCTCCAGTCCCCGGACGTCGGAGATGAGGAGGGCGTCGTCCCACTGGAAGAGCGTCACCTGGCTGTTGGCCACGTCGCCGTTGTCGACGTACCCCAGCCGGCCGCCCAGGCTCACGACGCGCTTGGGGAACTCCTGCTTCCCCAGCCCCCAGCGCGCCTTGTCGAGCTCGTGCGGGTTCTGGTTGCCCAGGTCGCCGTTGCCGGTGAGCTTGTTCCAGTGCCAGTCGTAGTGGAGGCGCTGGCGGTGGGGGACGACGTCGGGGGCCGGGCCGGCCCAGAGGTCGAAGTCGAGCCCCGGCGGGATGGGGGCCGGGGTGTCGACCAGGCCGATGCTCGGACGCCGCTTGTAGCAGGTGGCGTGGGCCACCTTCACCGGCCCGATCTTCCCGCTCTTCACGAAGTCGATCGTCTCGCGCATCCCGGCCATGCCCCGGCTCTGCGCGCCCATCTGGCACATCCGCCCGAGCTTCCGCGCCCACTGCACCATCACCCGCCCTTCCTCGACGGTGTGGCTGCAGGGCTTCTCGACGTAGACGTCCTTGCCGGCCTGCATCGCCCAGATGCTCATCAGGGCGTGCCAGTGGTTCGGGCTTGCGATGGAGACGATGTCGATGTCCTTGCGGTCGAGGACGCGGCGCAGGTCCTGGATGAACTCCGGCTGCCGGGGGGCGTCCTTGAACTTCTCGTAGTAGCGCGCCTGGACGTTGGGGTCGCAGTCGCAGATCACCGCCACCTCGGTGTCGGCCATGCCCGACCACTGGCCGACGTGCTCGCCGCCGCGGCCGTTGGCCCCGACGACGGCCACGCGCAGCTTCTCGATCGGGGTCACGGCGGCGGAGGAACCGGCCGGCTCCGCCGCGACGACGGAGCGGGGGGCCGCGGCGAAGGCCGAGGCGGCCATCACGAAGGCATTCTCGACGAAATCGCGGCGCGACACCTGCATGGCGGACTCCTCCGGCGGTCGACGACCGGGGGGCCGACCGCTCCGCGCGGCCGCGACGCACCCCCGAGACGGCGAGGAGTCTACCACCGGGATCGCGCGCACCGGGATCGCGTGGACCGGGTTCGCGGCGTGGGATCGCGCGGGGGGCGTCCCTGCCCGGTCAGGCGCCGGGGCGGCGGAAGTGGCGGTAGGCCTGGAGGACGTCGTGGAGGTCGGACGAGATCGTGACCTCGTCGTCGGCGAAGTCGCCGAGCCAGGTGCGGTTGCTCGCCACCGCGTCGGCCAGGAGGGGGAGCACGTCGCCGAGCGTCACCGTCACGGTGGCCGCCGGGGTCGGTTCCCGGAAGGGGGAACGGGTCGTCGATTCCAGATCGGGTCCCGTGTAGACCCGCAGTTTCCGCATCGCCATGGCGTGACTCCCTGGAGCCGCTTGTCCGATCCGCATGCCGGGGGGCGGGCGACGGAGGGCCGTCGCCGGCAAGGCCGGGGGCCGGCGCGGCATCCCTGCCGCTCCATGGGTATCGGCAGGGGAACCGGCAAAGTTGCAGTGAATCCCCCGGTCGCAGCGGTCGCCCGGCCGACTGGGAAGATTGGGCGGGCCGGGGGGACTGCTCCCGCGCCCACCGCGGCTTTCGGTGGCGGCGGATCGCGGCGGTGGCGGGGAGCCTCTCCCGCGACGGGCGTCAGCCCCGGCTTTCGCGGGTTCCGGCCGATTCGAGCCGGCCGGCCCGGAACGCCTCCCCCATCGCCTTGGGGACGAGGGCCTCGGAGTGGAGCACCCGGGCCCTGTTCTCGGCGGTGGCGGCCTTCATCTCCTGCTCGCGCGCGATGGCGATGCTGCGGCGCTCCTCCGCCTTGGCGCGGGCGACGCGCGTGTCGGCCTCGGCCTGGTCGGCCTGGAGGCGGGCGCCGATGTTCTCCCCCACCT
>CAZMOU010000147.1:0-4497 GCA_964567835.1 uncultured Chitinophaga sp.
GGGCACGGAGCGGCCGCTCCTGCCACCACTGCCACCCCAGCGTCGTGCCCAGGGCGACGCCGAGGACGGCGGCGGCGAGCGCGAGGCGCCCCAGCCCGCGACGCGGGGCACGGGGCGGAGGCGTCGGTCGGGGCGGTGCCATGGGGACGGATGATCCGCGGAAGGGGGACCCGGCTCAATTCTCGCCTGGAAGGGTGGTCGGGAGCGAGTCCCTGCCGCCGGAAAAACGGGGCCGGCGACCACCCCCCTGCCCCCCTCGTCCCCCGGGGCCCGACGCCGGTCAGGGCATGCGCACCGGATCTCCCCCCTCCACGATTCTCCAGTAGGCGTCCCCTGCGAGCCGGTGGTGGTCGATCCGTCCGGATGGCCAGTGGATCGCCACCTCGGCCGGTTCCTCGCCCGGGGCGAGCGTGAAGAGGAGCCGGGGATCGTGGACCGACAGATAGCTCCCGCCGGCCGCGATCGGACGGACGATCCGCAGGTCGCCGGAGCGGACCTCGACGCGGCCCCCCACCGGCGGGATCCGCGACGGCGTGCGGAGATCGAGCCCCAGGAAGCGGCCGGGGGCGGCGGTGTCGTCGCGCAGCAGCACGAACGGGGTGGTGTTGTGGCTGATGGCGATGTCGAGGTCGCCGTCGTCGTCGTAGTCGGCGCCCGCCGCGGCACGGCCCAGCCAGGTGCCGGTGAAGTAGTCGCCACCCACCGCGTCGGAGACGTCGGAGAAGGTGCCGTCCCGCTCCTGGTGGAGGAGTTGCGGCTGCATGCGCCATGGCTCCACCCTCGGACCGAGGACGTGGCCGGTGGCGACGAACATCTCCATCCGGCCGTCGCGGTCCCAGTCGAGGCCGACGCACCCGAAGCCGAGATTGTGGAGGCTCGTCGCCGCGATCCGCCGGCGCCGGCTGACGTCGGCGAACTGCAGCCGGCCGAGGTTCTGGTAGAGGGTGTTCTTCGCCAGATGGAAATGGGTGAGGAACAGGTCGGGCGTCCCGTCGCCGTCGAAATCCTCCGCCACCACCCCCATCGAGGCCTCGTTCTCGCCGTCGTCGCTGACGGCGCACCCGGACGCCACCGCGGCGTCCTCGTAGCGCACGCCGGGCGTGCCGCCGGTCGGGCGGGCGGCCCAGAGGAAGTTGGGGGTCATGTCGTTGGCGACGTAGACCTCCGGCACAAGGTCGTCGTCGAGATCCACGATCGACAGCGCCAGCCCCTTCCCGCGCCCCTCGCGCTCCACGAACCCGAGCTCCTCCGAGCGCTCGGCGAAGGTGCCGTCGCCACGCGAGATCCACACCGGATCCTGCTCGCCGAGGTAGCTGCCCGGCCCGCAGTAGCCGCGCCCCTGCGAATACTCGCACGGCTTGTTGTTGTCGAGGCGGTTGTCGAGGAAGGTGCAGGCGTAGACGTCGAGGAACCCGTCGCGGTCGATGTCGGCGAAGGCGGCGCTCGTGCCCCAGCGCCGGAAGTCGATGCCGGCGGAGGCGCTGACGTCGGAGAAGGTCCCGTCGCCGTTGTTGTGGAGGAGGACCGCGGGGCCGAAGTTGGCCAGGTAGATGTCGGGGAAGCCGTCGGCGTCGTAGTCGCCCACCGCGATCCCCTGGCCGTAGTGGTCGTCGCCGACGCCGGCCGCCGCGGAGACGTCCCGGAAGGGGACGCCCCCGCCGACATGGCGGTAGAGCCGGTCGCGGTGTTCGCCGTCGCCCGAATCGGAGCGCTCCAACCGGCAGCCCTCGGTGAGGTAGAGGTCGAGACGGTCGTCGAGGTCGAAGTCGAGCCAGGCGGCCCCTCCCCCCATCACCTCGGCGATCAGCCAGTGCCCCGACTCGGAGTCGTTGGTGTAGGTGAAGTCGATCCCCGACTCCCGGGCGACGTCGACGAACCGCGGCTGGACGGCGAGGGGCGCGGGGGCGGGGCGGGCGACCGGCGCCGATTTCTGCGGCACCGCCCCGGGGGCCCGCGGCGCCGTCGCGGCGGCCCGCGGCGCGGGGGTGTCAGGGATCCGTGGCTCGGTCGCCGCCCGGCCGCAGCCGACGACCCCGGCGGATACGAACGCGATCAGCAGCGCCGCCGCACGGCCGCGGGGCGGCTTCAGGATCGCCTTCATCGCCGGGCCTCCTCGGGGTGGATGCGGGCCCGTCCCCCGGCGTCCGCCGGCTCGATCACGAGCCACCGGCCGTCGCCCGGGGGCAGGTCGAGCGGCTCGGTGCGCCCCCCCGGCCAGCGGACCGTGATCGTCGTGGCGGACGGTTCCGTCGGCAGGGCGAAGACGAGCCGGCGGTCGCGCGACGACTGGTAGCCGCCGCCGCCGGTCACCTGCTGCATGCGGACGTCGTCGCCGGTCGTGGCGGTGACGACCGCTCCCACCGCGTCGCGGTTTCCGGCGGTACCGACGAGGCGGAGGACGACGCGGCGGACGCCCACGGAGGCGTCGCCCCGGTCGTTGCGGAGGACCGTGGCCGCCTCGTCGCGGTGGTTGAAGACGAGGTCGGCATCGGCGTCGTCGTCGAGGTCCGCCGCCACCACCCCCCGGCCCTGGTGACGCGCCTCGAAATAGGGGCCGAGTTCGCCCCGCCGCGGCGCCTTGAAACGACCCCGGAGATTGCGGAGGAAGAGGGGCAGTTGCCGCAGTTCCGCCGCCGCCGAGCCCTGGTGCCTGTCGTCGCCGACGTGGCCGTTGGTGACGATCACGTCCTCCCAGCCGTCGAGATCGAAGTCGGCGAACTGGATCCCCCATTTCACGAAGGGCAGGCTCGGGCCCCCCGCGCCGCTCACGTCGCTCGTGTCGCGGAAGATCCCGTCGCCGCTCCCGGAGAAAAAGAGGTTCTCCTCCCCCTCGAAGTCGGTGACCATGATGTCGGCGTGGCCGCGGTGGGAGGTGTCGGCCACGTCGATCCCCATGCTCGACTTGACGCGGCCCTGGGAATCGTAGGCCGTTCCGGAGAGATCGCTCGCGTCCCGGAACCGTCCCTCCGCCGTCCCGGCCCAGAGCGAGTTCGCATTCATGTCGTTGGCGACGTAGAGATCGATGTGGGGATCGTCGTCGAGGTGGGCGGCGATGACCGCGAGCCCCCGGCCCGCCCTGCCCGCGAGGCCGGTCTCCGCGGTGGCGTCCCGGAACGTCCCGTCGCCGAGGTTGCGTCGGAAGACGTCGCCGTCCGGTTCCACGGTCAGGGGGCTGCAGAAGGTCCGCCGTCCCTTCTCCCGGTCGCCGCAGAAGGGGTTGTTCTCCGGCGTCCACAGGCCGTACCGGCAGACGTAGACGTCGAGGAGGCCGTCGCCGTCGGCGTCGAGGAAGGCGGCGCTCGAGCTCCAGCGGCCGTCGGCGAGCCCCGCCTCCGCGCCGGCGGCACGGAACGTCCCGTCGCCGAGGTTCATGAAGAGGACGTCGTCGCCGTACCCGGTGAGGAGCAGGTCGGGGAATCCGTCGGCGTCGACGTCGCCCACCGCCGCGCCGTGGACGTAGCCGCCGTGCCGGATCCCGCAGGCGGCGGAGACGTCGTCGAAGCGCCATCCCCCCCGGTTGCGGAAGCAGCGGTTGCCCCCCGGCACCGCCCGGGGGTCGACCGGAAAGGGGACGCCGGTGACGAGGAGGATGTCGAGTCTGCCGTCGAGGTCGTAGTCGAGCACCGCCAGCCCGCTGCCATTGGCCGAGGGGAACGGTTTCTCCTCGGAGTCCCCCGAACGGTGGACGAAGCCGACGCCGGAACGCTCCGTGACGTCGACGAACCAGGGGGGGGCCTCGGGGGCCGACTCGGTGCGCTCCGCCGGGGCGGGGGAGGCGACGGGCGCCGCGGGGGGGGGCGCCTTCCGTTCGGCACACCCCCCGCCCACCGTCAGGCACGCGGCGAGCGTGACGACGATCCGCATCCGGGCGCCCGGCGTGGTGCCGGCGGCTGCGGCGGACGTCGGCGGAGGGGGAGAAGCGCACATGCCGGCGGAACGACGGGGATGTCCGGGACCCGCGGACGGAGGCCCCGTCAGGATACCAGACCGATCCACCCCCGCCGCGTCAGAAGTAGAAGGGGATCCCGCGCTCGCCGAACTCCTTCTTCACCTCCGGGAGGAACTCCTCGCCGAGGCGGTCGAACCCGCCGTCGGCGCGGAACGCGTCGAGAAACTCGTCGATCTGCCGGCGCAGTTCCGCGTCGGCCGGCCGCAGCCCGATGGCCCAGGCCTCCTTCCGGAACGGCTCGAGCACCGCCCGCGTCGTGTCGGGGTGGCGCCGCTGGTTCTGCCACACCGAGAGCGAGTCGTAGATGAACGCGTCGGCCTTGCCCTGCGACACCTCGAGCACGGCCGCCGATTCCTTGTCGAGGACGAGGAGCCGGCACTTCTTGAGCGCGGCGGCGGCGAACTGGTGACCGGTCGTCCCCTTCTTCACCGCGACGACCCGGCCGGCGACGTCGAGGTCGTCGGCCGAGCGCACCGGGGACTTCGCGGCCACGAGCAGTGCCAGGCCGGTCTCGAGGTAGGGTTTCGAGAAGGCGATCGACCGCGCCC
>CAZMOU010000147.1:4507-12125 GCA_964567835.1 uncultured Chitinophaga sp.
AGGAGACGATGCAGTCGATGCGACCGGTCTTGAGCGCGGGGATGAGTCCGTCGAAGGCGATGTTCTCGATCCTCACCTCCCGGCCGAGATGGGCACCGAGTGCCTCGGCGAGACGGACGCTGACGCCGGTCGGCTTCCCCTGCGGGTCGGTCATCTCGAACGGTGGGTAGGAGAGTTCCATCCCCACCCGCAAAGGCCCGGCCGCGCGCGCCGCCGCGGCGAGACCCGCGACGGCCAGGAAGGCCACGGAGAGGGCATGGAGGGTGCGACGGGTGGGGTGCGGGGTCATGGGGTCTTCCCGGGTGGGGGCGTTCATGGTTCGTCGAGCGGCTCCGGGCCCCGCTTCTCGAGCACGCTCGTGCCGGCGCCGAAGCGTTCCCGTGGATCGGGGATGGTGTCCGGGATCGACACCGAGCGGAAGAAGGCCGGCCCCGGGGGGAGGACGCGGTCGACCCAGTCCTGGGGCGACTGCCCGTCGTCGGCGGTGAACGGGTCGAACGTGAACGCCCCGGACGACTTCTCGTACAGCACGGCGTCGGGGGTGACGATGCGGATCGACGCGATGGTGGGGCGCACGGTCGTCCGGCGGATCGCCGATCTCGGGGTCCGGTAGGCGATCTCCTCCGGCTTCTGCTCGAAGAGATACCCGGCGAGCGTGACGGGCGACTCCCTGTCGTACACCCACCCGTGCCTGCGGACGATGTCCATGAGCAGGCCGCGCACCTCGGCGTCGTGACGGCCGCAGAGGGTGTAGACGTTGACGGCGCTGCCGGGGGCGACGACGGGCGGCAGGCCCGGGGCGGCCCGTCGCGAGGCCTGTCCGTCCTCCGGCTCCGGGAGTCGCGTGGCCACCACGGTGCCGAGCGTCGTGCGGCTTTCGGCGAAGGGCGGGGCCACGAGCGACAGCACGCCGCCCGGCACGACGGTGGTCGTGGCGTCGGCGACCTCGAGCGGCGCCGCCGCGACGTAACGGCGCAGCGGCAGTCCGGTCTCGGTGGAGTAGAGGACGAGGGCGTCCCGGCCGACCTGATTGGTGGCGGCGACGATGCCGTCGTCCATCCAGGCGATCTCCCCGGCGACCGCGTCGGACGCGGGGGCCTCGACGAGGATGGGGGGGGTGGCGGGGCTCGCGAGGTCGTGGATCCGGATCCGACCCCCCGCGACGATGGCGAGTCGTCGGCCGTCGGGGCCGAGCGCCGCCGCCGCGCAGCGCTCCGGGCAGGACACCGTCGCCAGTTCCGCGCCCCCCACCGCGTCGATCACCCGGATGCCGGCGTCCTCGGGGAGGAGGAGTTTCGTCCGGGAGGCGTCGAGGGCCGGCCGGGCATCGGTGCTCGAGTCCTGCGGGGTGTGCCAGCGCACCTTGCCGCTCCAGGCGTCCCAGCAGAGGAGCTTCCGGTCGCGGTCGAGGAACAGCACCAGGCCGTCATCGACGATCCTCCCCCACGGGCGCCGCCACCCGGTGCGCGTCGTCGCCGTCCAGCGGGCGACCGGTGCCGGCCGGTCGAGCCGCGGCGAGACGTCCCAGAGGGTGAGGATGTCGGGCGTGCGCTCGGCACCACCGCCGATCGGCCGCCGCGCCATCGACAGGAGCAACTCGAGCACCGGATGGTGGTCGAGCACGACCTCGCCGTCGGGGAGTTCGTGGCTGATGACGGCGGCATCCTCGAACGGCTCCTCCGCGTCGGGCCGCAACCAACGCAGCACCGTCGGAACCCTGGCCCTCGGATCGAAGCTCGTCGTCTCGGCGAGCACCCAGTCGTCGTCCTCGTCACCGGCGGGGAAGAGGCCGGTGACCGTGGTGGTCGCCTCGTCGCGTCGGAGCGTCCAGGAGGCGTTGGGAGGACGACGGGCGCCCGGGGCGTCGGGGTCGACGACGACCGGCACGAAGGGCTCGGGCACGAGCGGCTGCGCGGGCCGGGGGGCGGAGTCGGCGTCGTGGATGGCGCCGACGTGGTCTTCCGGACGCCCCCGCTCGGAACGGCGCAGCTCACGGAGGGCGACGAGCCGGTCGAGGGGCTCGAGTGCCGCGACCGGGATCGTTCGCTCCGTGCCGTCGGACAGCCGCAGCGTCACGCCGGCGGCGTCGATCGCCACCAGGACGGCATCGACGGGTTCGCCGCCGCGGGTCTCGCGCCAGCGCCGCGGCTCCTGCGCCTCCAGCGGCGCTCCCAGGTCGCGGCGCCGCTGGGGCGCGCCTGCGGCCGCCGATCCGGCAGCCACCGGCTTGCGTTTCCAGGGCCTGCGGTACGCCTGGTCGTCCGGCGGGTCCGCCGCCGGGGTCGCGTCGGCCCAGAGCGTGACGACCAGCCACGCCAGGAGGGCCGCCACGGCGAGGACGCGGCCGTGCGACGCGGCGGGGGGGGGAACGGGGGCCGAACGGAACATGGCCGATCCCGGAGCAGGGGTCCGGTGCCCGACGCCGACCGACACCGGCGGCCCGTCAGGCACGTTGGACGCTCGCCGTATTGTGGGTCGGCACCCGCGGCGGAACAACGCTGGCGTCCCGCCGCCGCAGTCGATGCGGTCGCCGGTACGATCGGGGGCCACGGGGAACGGCATCCCGCCGGCGGCACGCATGCCCTACGGCGCCGTGGCGGGGGCGCGGATGCAGTAGAGAGCGTCGGAGGATCGCACGAGCAGAGCGTCCCCCGCCACCGCCGGCGTGGCCCAGAAGACCTCCCCGTCGGCACCGAGGTCCGACTCCGCCAGCACCTCGAACTCCGGCCCCGTGCGGAGGACGATCGTCTTCCCCGCCTCGTTGACGACGTACATCCGCTCGCCCACCACCACCGGGCACCCGACCGCCTGCGTCCCCCCGGGGAGCCGCTTTCGGTACTTCTCCTCCCCGGTGCGCTTGTCGAAGCAGACGGCGGTGTTGCCGAAGAAATGGAGCAGGTCCCCCACCACGACCGGCGAGGGCATGCCGGCCCCGCTCTTCACCCGTGTCCAGGGCACCCTGTCGGACCGCTCCGCCCCGCCGGAGAGCGACACGTCGCCCGAGGCGCCTGCGAGGATCGCCGCCGCGGGGGCCTTCGAGCCGGGGCTCGAGGTGCCGAAGTAGACCCCGTCGCCATCGGCGACGGGGGAACAGGCGAAGGAGGTGTCGAGCCCGCCGAACCGCCAGCGCTCCTTCCCGTCGTCGATGCCCCAGGCCATCACGGTTCCCTGCGTGCCGACGACCACCTCGGTGACGCCACGGTTGTCCCACACCAGCGGCGTCGCCCACGACGCCCCCTTCGGTCCCTCGGCGGTCCAGACGTCGGCGCCGGTGGAGGCGTCCAGGCAGTGGAGTTCGCCCCGGTTCTCGCTGAACATCGGCACCACGAGCCGACCGTCGTGGAGCGCGGGGGAGGCTCCGGTGCCGAAGCCGTTGGTGATCTTCTGCGGGCCGAAATCGCGGCGCCAGCGCTCGTTCCCGTCGGCGTCGAGCGCCACCACGGTGCCGGTGGCCCCGAAGAAGGCCCACACGCCCTCGGGGGTCGCGCACGGTGTCTCGGTGGCGTAGGTGTTCGAGGCGTGCACGGCCTCCTTGGCCACCTCCTCGACGACGGTCCGCGACCAGACGAGGCTCCCGTCCCCGGCGTCGAGGCAGAGCACGCGCCACTGGACGGGATCCTTCGGCGGCTTTCCCCAACCCATCGTGGAGAGATCCATCACGCCCCCCGACATCCCCTTCGGCTTGCGTCCCCCGGGGATCACCGCCGTGGTGACGTAGATCCGCTTCCCGGCCACGACCGGTTGCGACCAGCCCGCGCCGGGGATCGCGGTCCGCCAGGCGACGTTCTTCCCCTCGCCCCATTCGACGGGGGGATTCCCGGCGGCGTGCCCGAGCGCCGTGCCGCCGCGGAACTGCCCCCAGTCACGCGGCGCTTCCGCGCGGGCCGGGGCCGGGTCGCACGCGACGATGCAGAGGGCGACGAACCACGGGATCGTGCGGAGCGCGGGCATGACGGGCCTCCCGGCGAGGAGCGGACGGATGGATTCCCCCCGGGAGTGTAGGCGCGACGGCGATCGAAGACAGCGCGGGAATCCGCCCGGGGGCGTCACGGCAGCGTGAGGGTGGTCTCGGTGCGCTTGCGACCGGCGAAGAGGAGGTCGACGTCGGGATCGACGACGATCCGCTCCGGGGCGAAGTCGGTGGCGATGTCGAACGCCCCGGGGGCGTCGGCCGCCACCGCGACGACCGCGTCGCTCGCCGGCCGTTTCGCCTCCTTGTCATCGGGCTTCTTCCCCTCGACGCGCACCCGCACCTCGGCCCGGCCGGTGCCGATGTTGGCCAGTTGCCCGGTGACACGGTAGCCCTCCGCCGTCTTCTCGACCTGGGCGTCGCGGACCTCGAGGTCGGGGAGATCCCTGCCGGTGATCCAGCGGCCGACGAAGTCGTCGAAGGCGGCCGCGTCGGGGGCGTGGGGGCGGAGGCTCTCGAGGAGATCCTCGATCAAGGGGAAGTCGAGGCCGTCGGGGGTCTCGACCCCGTCGCGCCACTTCTCCACGAACCCGCGCAGGCCGGCGAGCATGGCCTCCTCCCCCATCAGGTTCCGCAGCATCCAGAACGCCCATCCGGCACGCTGGTAGGTGACGACCTGATCGCCCGGGCGCGAGCCGTCGATGCGGTTGATGGGGCGCTCGTTGTCGGGCTGCCGCCCCTCGACGTACTGCTTCTCCCAGCGGCGCCGCAGCACGCGCGCCTGGGAAGGGGCGAGTTCGTGGTGGAGGAGCATGCAGGCGGAGAACTCGGCGAGCCCCTCGGAGACGATGTTCCCCCCCGGGCCCTTGCCCGGGGTGACGATGTTCCCCCACCACTGGTGACCCGCCTCGTGGGCCACGATGTAGAAGGCGGCGTCGAGCGTGTCGCCGCCGTCCGCGGGGGCCTCCTTTTCCACCGGCTTGGCGAGGTAGCCGATCTGCTCGGAGAAGGAGATGTTGCCGGGGAAACCCTGGGCGTAGCCGGCGAGCCCCGGGAACTCGGTGACGCGGAGGAGCGTCCACGGATACTCGGCGAACCAGGCGGAGTAGCGGTCGCGGGCGGCGTCGAGGGCGCGGACCATCGTCGGCACGTTGTGCGGCGTGCGCGGGTCGTAGTAGATCGTCGCGCGCCGCCCCTGTTCGGCCTTCATCGGGCCGCCGACGATGTTGAAGAAGCGCACCGGATGCTCGGTGTTCCACACCACGCGCTGCCGGCCGCCACCGAGGCTCTCCCTGGATTCCTCCACGCCGCAGCCGTTGATCACCCAGCCCTCGGGCCCCTCGATGGCGAGGCGCACCGTCGTCGACCAGGCCGGGCCGAAACCGGGGTCGACGCGCTGCTTCCAGTGGTCGAGAGGGTATTCCTTGGCGTCGCGCCGGTTCTTGTCGTTGACGCCGATCCCGTCGACGAAGCCGGGCACGGGGAGGAAGCTCGGCGAGAAGCTCGTGAGGACGACACCGGAGGGGAGGACGAACTCGCTCATCCCGCTCGAGATCCTCGACCAGCCCTTGGGAAACGCCCCCTCGAGCGTGAAGCCGACGGTCACGGTCTCACCCGTGGCGAGCGGCTTGGGCGGCCGGACGACGTGCAGGCCGCTGCGGTTCTCCACCGACGGCGGCGGCGGGTCACGCTTCGTGGCGTCGGCGGGATGGCCGTCGACGGTCCAGTCGCGCGTGGTGAGGTGGTCACCGACGGAGAGGGGAATCTCGGCCATCGGCCCGCGGTGCGGATTGCGCAGCACGTAGGTGCCGCGCACCTCGATCCCGCGGCGCTCCGGGAAGAGCTTCACCTCGGCGTCGACCCGGTCGAGCGCCGGAGAGGGGGTGTTTTCCCAGGTGAGGCTGTTGCGCCGCCAGTAGGCCTTGGCGGCGTCGCGGGCCGGCTTCCCCTCGTAGCCGGCGCGCACCATCCGTCCGGTCCAGATGCCGAGGGCCAGGAGGGGCAGGGACACGAGCAGTGGCACGCGTGCCTGCCGCCAGAGGGCGGCCGGCCGGAAGCGGTCGAACGTGGCACGGAGATCGGCGGTCCGCCGCGGCCAGATCGCGAGCGAGAGCGCGATGAGCGTGGCGCCCAGGGCGAGCATCACGAGCCTGTTGGCGACGATCGCCGGCCACATCGCCCCCAGCCTGTCGAGTTCGCTCCAGGAGAGCGCCCGCCCGCCGAGGTACCAGTGGGTGAGCCAGTTGAGCCAGCCGAAGTTGTTGGCCATGCCGGTGAGGACGAGCGCCAGAATCGCCAAGCCGTAGACCGCGAAGCGGTTGGGCACGAGCGCCGCGAGGAACGCCACGAAGGCGGTCCAGACGACGAGCGTGGGCACGAGGAGCGGGCCGAGGATGAGGAGCATCGCGGGGAGGTCGAGGGGGACGGCGATCCCGGTGGTGAAGCGCTGCCAGAGGAGCGTTCCGAGGATCGTGAGCGCCGCGCCGCCGACGATCACCAGCCCCATCGTGGCGTTGGCCAGCGCCTTGCCGGCGAGCCACCCGGCCGTCGGCACCGGCGTGGCGCGCGCGATGCCGTCGAACCCGACACGCTGCTCGCGGAACAGGCTCTCGACGGTGTAGAAGAGCGTCAGGAGCGCGAGGAACACCGACACGACGACGAACATCCGCGCGGCGGCGATGCCGCCGGTGAGGAGCAGTTCGGTGTCGAGCGTGCCGGGCAGGAAGGCGGTGCTGCCCCAGGTCTGGAGGATGATCAGCGGCCCGAAGAGCCACACGCCGGGTGAGCGGAGGAGGGCCGCGGTCTCCCGGCGGAGCACCATCCAGGTGGTGGCGAGGAGGCCTGGCGGCGAGACGGTGGCGGGGGGGAGCGCCCCGCGGGCGGCGACAGCCGCCGGAAGCACGGCGGTCGTCGCACGAGACGCGGCGAGCAGCTCGGCGGGATCACCGACCCGGCGATCGCGCCGCTCCTCGGACCGGAGCCGGCGCCCCGCGGCCCACACGCCGAGGAGGCCGAGGGCGGTGATCGCCAAGCGGCTCGCGAGGAAGAGGACGTCGGGAGCGACCGTGGCGGCGTTGTAGAAGGCGACGCTCCGCTTCTCGCTCACGAACGTACGTTGGAACCAGCGAACCCCCGCCGGATCGACGGCCTGCATGAGCCTGTCCGCCCAGCGCGGGAGCCACTCGGGGTTGAAGTCCCAGAGGAAGAAGGCGCCGCCGAGGAAGATCACGACCGGCAGCGCGAAGACGAGCACCGGCTGACGCGTGCGCACCCCGGTCCACATCGAGATGCCGCCGGTGAAGACCAGCAGCGGCAGCCCGAAGAGCACCAGCGGCAGGACATAGTTGCCGAGGGAGAAGGCGATGCGGATCGAGCGCGTGGGGTCGAGGGGCCAGAGCTCGAAGACCAGGATCTGGAGGACGAGCCAGCCGAGGAGCACCGCTCCCAGGACCGCCGCGGCGCCGAGGAACCGGGCCAGCGCGTACTCGCCGTGCGACAGGGGCGTGGCGAGGAGGAGCCGGGAGATCTTCCGATCGGCATCGGTGAGCAGCGGCATTCCGCAGGCGATCGCCGCGAAGAACGGCAGCACGATGGCCAGGATGATGCAGTTGAAGAAGGCGAGGTTGAAGGCGCCGTTGATCGCCAGTTTGTCGCCGCCGACGTCGGTGGATCCCGAGGAGATCTGGACGCCGCCGGCGAGGAGGCCGA
>CAZMOU010000148.1:0-11943 GCA_964567835.1 uncultured Chitinophaga sp.
ATCTCGTCCTGGCGACCACCGGCCCCGGTGCCCACGGGCTGCGGCTGGTGGCCCGCGCCGACGGACAGATCGAGGTGGCGGAGACGGTGAAGGTGGCCGTCACGGCGCCCACCCTCGACGTCGCGGTGCAGATGCCGTCGCGACGCTTCCTCCAGCGACCGGCCACCTGCACCATCGCCATGAACAACGCCGGCACCGCGCCGGCGGTGGGGGTGGAACTCGCCGCCCAACTCCCGCCGGGGCTCAAGTTCGTCCGGGCCAACAACGCCGGCTACTACGAGGAGCGCACCCACCGCGTGCTCTGGAACCTCGAGGAACTGCCCGCCGCCGAGACCGGTGAGGTGGAGGTGGTGCTGATGCCGGTGGCGCTGGGACCGCAGAAGATCGTCGCCGCCGCACGCACCACCGCCGGCCTCTCCGACCAGGCGACCCACACCGTCGAGGTGGAGGGGCTGGCCGCCCTGTCCTTCGAGGTGGCCGACAGCGAGGACCCGATCGAGATCGGCGGCGTGAGCGAGTACGTGGTCCGGGTCGTCAACCAGGGCACCAAGCCCGCCAGCGGCGTGCGCGTCGTCGCCACGCTCCTCGGCGACATGGAGCCGGTCGAGGCCCGCGGTCCGTCGCCCCACCGCGTCGACAACCTCACGGTCGCGTTCGAGCCGCTCGCCAAGCTCGCCCCGTCGGAGGAGGCGCTCTACCGGATCCGCGTCCGCGGCCGCCGCGAGGGGGACCAGCGCGTGCAGGTGCAGCTGACGAGCGACGAGCAGCCGGCCCCGATCTCGCGCGAGGAGACGACGCGCGTCTACGCCGACCGCTGACCGGCCGCGACGTCGGCTCCCAGGCGCCGGAAGCGTGCCTGGAAGAAGCGGAGGTGCTCCGGCTCGAACACCATCTCCAGGCCGGCCGGCTTGTCGGGGCGGGAATGGACGGCCGCCACGCTCTCGGCGACGACGTCCATGTGGGCCTGCGTGTAGACCCGCCGCGGGATCGTGAGGCGGACGAGTTCCAGCCGCGGATAGTGGTGCAGTCCGGTGGCGACGTCGCGGCCGGCCGACACGATGCCCCGCTCCATCGCCCGGACGCCGGCGTCGAGGTACAGCTCCCCGGCGAGCAGCTGCGCCGGGAAGGCGTCCTGCGGCAGGTGGGGGTAGAACCGCCGGGCGTCGAGGTAGACCGCGTGCCCGCCGATGGGGAGCACGATCGGCACCCCGGCGGCGAGGAGCAATTCGCCGAGGTACTCCACCTGGCCGACCCTGGCCCGCATGTGGTCGTCCTGCACGCTCTCCTCGATGCCCCGCGCCATCGCCTCCATGTCGCGTCCGGCCATGCCGCCGTAGGTGTGGAGGCCCTCGTAGACGACCACCAGGCTCCGCGCCTGCTCGGCGAGACGGTCGTCGTTGAGCGAGAGCCATCCGCCGATGTTGACGAGCGGATCCTTCTTGCCGCTCATCGTGCACCCGTCCGTGAGCGAGCAGAACTCGAGGAGGATCTCCGCCACGCTCCGGTCGGCCTGCCCCGCCTCGCGGCACTTGATGAACCAGGCGTTCTCCACCGCCCGGGTGGCGTCGAGCATGATCGGCACGCCGTACCGGCGGCACAGCCCGCGGACGTCGCGCGCGTTGGCCAGGCTCACGGGCTGTCCCCCGGCCATGTTGACCGTCGCCGCGAGGCAGACGTACGGGACACGCTCGGTGCCGGCGAGCACCCGTTCGAGCTTCGCCAGGTCGACGTTTCCCTTGAAGGGGTGGAGGCTCAGCGGGTCGTGGGCCTCGTCGATGACGACGTCCTCGAACCGCGCCCCGGCGTGCTCCTGATGGAAGCGCGTGGTGGTGAAGTACATGTTGCCCGGCACGACGTCGCCGGGGCGGATCATGATCCGGGAGAGGATGTGCTCGGCGCCGCGGCCCTGATGGGTGGGAATGAGATGGCGGTATCCGTAGAAGCGCCGCACCGCCTCCTCGAGCCGCTCGTAATTCCCGCTTCCGGCGTAGGCCTCGTCGCCGAGCATCATCCCGGCCCACTGCCGATCGCTCATCGCCGAGGTGCCGGAATCGGTGAGCAGATCGATGTAGACGTCCTTCGACTCGAGGAGGAACGTGTTCCATCCGGCCGCCTCGAGCGCCGCCGCCCGCTGCTCGGGGGTCGTCATGCGGATCGGCTCGACCATCTTGATCTTCCACGGCTCGGCCCACGACCGGCGGTGCAGTTGCTGGCCGGTCGTGCGCAGCGGCGGGGAGGGGGGCGGCCGACCTCGGTCGTCGATGGTCACGGGATTCGTTCCTCGGGGTTCGGGGGTTCTTCCGGCGTCGATGCCCGTCGGGACACGATAGGCCCGCGTGCCCGGCCGCGGAAAGGGTGGCGGAGGCCCGCGAGCGCTTCCCAGCCCCCGCGCCGGCTGCGAGACTCTCGGCGTCCCGGCCGTTTCCGTCACCGCACCCCGCCCGTCATGCATCCCACCCTCCAGCACACCAAGCACCGTCCCTGGCCCCTGCCCGCCGGCGAATGGACCTGGCGGCAGCGGTGGTGCGACCTGCTCTTCGCGCATTGGCCGGTGCCGGCGGCGGCCCTGCGGCCCCTCGTGCCGGACGGTCTCGAGATCGAGGAGCACGGCGGCACGAGTTGGGTGGGCGTGGTGCCGTTCCGCATGGAGGGGGTGGCCCGCCGGCCCCTCCCCGACATTCCCGGGCTCTCGTCCTTCCCGGAACTGAACCTCCGGCTCTACGTGACGCGCGACCGGCGGCCGGGGGTGTGGTTCCTCTCGCTCGACGCGACGAGCGCGCCGGCGGTGTGGGCCGCGCGGAGGTTCTTCCATCTTCCGTATCACCACGCGGCGATCGAGCACCGCGCCGACGCCGACGGCGGCTTCCGCTTCCGCAGCGAGCGCTACGGTGGCGACCGTCCCGTGAGGCTCGCCGCCGACTTCGCACCCGACGGGCCGGTGACGCCGTCGGCTCCGGGATCGCTCGAGGCCTTCCTCACCGAGCGCTACTGCCTCTACGCCCGGCGACCCGACGGGGCGGTCGTCCGCTGCGAGGTGCACCACGAGCGTTGGCCGCTGCAGCCCGCCCGGGGCACGATCGACGCCTCGGCCCTCGTCGCCCCGCACGGGATCGGGCTTTCGCGCCGAGCGCCGCTCCTCCATTTCGCCGCCGGCATCGACGTCGTCGTCTGGTCGCCACGCCGGGTCGGATGACCCTCCCGCCGCTCCGGAGACACGGCATGCGTCCACTCACCCGCGACGAGGTCCGCCGGGTCGACGCCCGGGCCATCGGCGACTTCCTCGTCCCCGGCATCGTGCTCATGGAGAACGCCGGCAGGGGCGCGGCCGAACTGCTCCATGCCCTCGCCGGCGGGCCGAGCCGCGTGACGATCGCCTGCGGCCGGGGCAACAACGGCGGCGACGGGTTCGTGATCGCCAGGCACCTCGAGAACCTCGGTCACGTCGTGCGCATCCTGCTGGCCTGCGATCCCGCCGGCCTGCAGGGGGACGCCGCGACCAACTGGCGGATCGTGGAACGGGCGGGGATCCCGGTCACCGCGCTCGCCCGATCCGACGGCGACGCCTGGGACGGGGCGCTGGCCGGGGGCGATTGGATCGTCGACGCCCTGCTCGGCACCGGAGCGGTCGGCGCCCCCCGCGGCGCCGTCGCCACCGCCATCCGCGCGATCGCGGCGGCGCGGGGCAGGCCCGGAGGCCCGCGCGTCCTCGCCGTCGATCTCCCCTCCGGCC
Source organism: uncultured Chitinophaga sp. (assembly GCA_964567835.1). Taxonomy (GTDB): domain Bacteria; phylum Planctomycetota; class Planctomycetia; order Pirellulales; family UBA1268; genus QWOP01. The sequence goes on from CAZMOU010000148.1 coordinate 3,731, forward strand.
TCGACGGCGACACCGGCGCCACCGCCGGCGACTGCATCCGTGCCGACGTCACGGCGACCTTCGTGGCGCGGAAGGCCGGTTTCGACGCCGCCGGCGCGGCGGCCTTCACCGGGGCGGTGCACGTCGTCGGGATCGGCGCGCCGCGGAGGCTCCTCGAGGCGATCGAGGCCGGCCGCTAGCGGTCGTCATCCCAGACCGCCCGGCCGCTCGACGCCCGGCTCCGCGGGTGCGCGTCGGACACCCCCGACACAGCGGCGGTCCTCCAGGGTGCCTGCCGCCGCATCCGGCGGCGGTACCCTTCGGCCACGGTCCGCGGGCGGCTCACCGCAGTTCGCGCGAGAGGAAGGTCCAGCCCAGGGCGTCCATGAAGGCGCGCTGCTTGTTGTCGGCGGCGCCGCCGTGGCCCCCCTCGATGTTCTCGTAGGAGAGCACCGGATGCCCGACTTGCTCGAGGAGCGCGGCCATCTTCCGGGCGTGGCCCGGATGGACGCGGTCGTCCCGCGTGCTCGTGGTGATGAGGATCGGCGGGTAGTTCCCCTCCGGATCGACGTTGTGGTACGGGGAGAAACCGCGGATGAACTCCCACTCCTCCGGAAGGTCGGGGTTGCCGTACTCCCCCTGCCAGCTCGCGCCGGCGAGGAGCTTGTGGTAGCGCCGCATGTCGAGCAGCGGCACCTGGCAGACGACGCCGCCCCACAGATCGGGACGGCGCACGAGCATGTTGCCCATGAGGAGACCGCCGTTGCTCCCCCCCTTGATCCCCAGATGCGCCGGACTCGTCACCTTCCGCCCGACGAGGTCCTCGCCGACGGCGATGAAATCCTCGTAGGCCCGCGCCCGATTCGCCTTGAGCGCCGCCTGGTGCCACGCCGGGCCGAACTCCCCCCCGCCGCGGATGTTGGCGATCACCGACACGTATCCCTTCTCGAGCCATGCCGCGCCGGTCACCGCCTCGTATCCGGGGAGGAGCGGAATCTCGAAGCCGCCGTAGCCGTAGAGGAGCGTCGGTGTGGAGCCGTCGAGCGGCAGCGCCTTCGGGCCGATCTGGAAATAAGGGACCTTCGTCCCGTCCTTGCTCGTCGCCTCGTGCTGCTCGACGACGAGCCCGGCGGCGTCGAAGAACGAGGGCGCGCTTTTGAGCCTCGAGACGCCCTCCGCCCGCGGCGCGCCGGAGGCGGGGAGGCTGCCGAGGGAGAGCGTCGACGGCTGGAGCGGGCTCGCGGTCACCAGGAAGAAGTCGTCGCCGTCGAGGTCGTCGACCGCCGACACGCTCGCCGTGCCCAGGTCGGGCACGCCGGCGAGCGGCTCGCGGAGCCACTTCCCCCCCTGCCAGGAGACCGCCTCGACCCTGTTCCGCACGTTGTCGAGCGTGGTCACGAGGATGTGGTGGCGCGTGGGGGAGAAGGAGACGAGCGACGTCCGCGGGGAGGGCTCGAAGAGCAGGTGGCAGTCGCGGTCGCCGGCCATGAAGCGTTCGTAGTCGATCGCCAACAGCGCGCCGGCGGGGTAGACGCGGGCGCCGGTGTCCCAATCCTTCCGCAGCTCGAGGAGGAGCCACTCGCGGTGGACGCTGGCGTTGGCATCCTCCGGTTTCGGGACCTGCACGAGCGCCCCGTCGCGGCGCTCGAACATGTCGTTGGTCCAGAACGTCTTCTGGCGGACGTAGAACTCCCGCTCGAATCCGGGCGTCATGTCCTTCGACGCACCGACGCTCATGTCGTCCTCGGACCCCTCGTAGGCGAGTTCCGCGGACTCGAGCGGCGTGCCGCGCTTCCAGACGCGCACCGTGCGCGGGTACCCCGACGTGGTCATCGACCCGGGGCCGAAGTCGGTGCCGACGAGGAGCGTGTCGGCGTCGCGCCAGGCGACCCGGCTCTTCGCCTCGGGGAGCGCGAAGCCCCCCTCGACGAAGGCCTTGGTCCCGAGGTCGAACTCGCGGATCACCTCGGCGTCGGCCCCGCCTCTCGACAATTCCACCAGGCAGCGCCGGTCGTCCGGCTCGAGCACGGTGACGCCGTGCCACACCCAGTTCTCCTTCTCGGCCGCCGCGAGGGCGTCGAGGTCGATCACCGTCTCCCACGCCGGCTGCGGCTTGCGGTACTCCTCGAGCGTCGTCCGCCGCCACACCCCCTTGGGGTTCCTGGCGTCGCGCCAGAAGTTGTAGAAGTGCTTCCCGATCTTCCCCACCACCGGGATCCGGTCCTTGGAGTCGAGGATGGAGAGGATCCGCGATTCGAGCGAGCGGAAGGCGTCGTCGGAGGCGAGCGTCGACTTCACCTTCTCGTTGCGGGCCTTCACCCAGTCGAGCGCCTTCTCGCCGGTGACCTCCTCGAGCCACTGGAAGGGGTCGGCGGGGGTCGCGGCAGGCGCCTTGTCCGCGGCGGTGTCGGCGGCGTCGGAGGGGATCGTCATGGCGGCGAGGAGGACGAGCGTGGCGGGGAGGGTGTGGAATGGACGCATGATGTTCCTGCTCGGGGGCTCCGGTCGGGACGCTAGCCGCGCGTCTGTCCGGTGCCGGTGACGACGTACTTGTAGGTGGTCAGTTCCCGGGTGCCGCACGGCCCGCGGGCATGGAGTTTGTCGGTGGAGATGCCGATCTCGGCGCCGAGGCCGAGTTCGCCGCCGTCGTTGAAGCGCGTGCTGGCGTTGATGACCGCCACGGCGGTGTCGACCCGCGCGGCGAAGCGCTCGGCGGCGGAGGGATCGGCCGTGACGATGGCGTCGGTGTGGCGCGACCCGAAGCGGTTGACGTGGTCGATCGCGGCGTCGAGCGAGTCGACGACCGCGACCGAGATCTTGGGCCCGAGGTACTCGGCGGCGTAGTCGGCGTCGGTGGCGGTGCCGGCCGCGGGGAAGAGGGCCCGCGTCGTCGCGTCCCCGACGATCTCGACGCCACGCTCCGCGAGCGCGGCGGCGATCGTCGGCAGCAACGCCCCCGCGACGTCGCGGTGGACGAGCAGCGACTCGGCCGCGTTGCAGACCCCCATCCGCTGGCATTTGGCGTTGACGACGATGTCGAGCGCCATCGCCGGGTCGGCGGCCCGGTCGACGTAGACGTGGCAGTTGCCGTTGAAGTGCTTGAGCACCGGCATCCTCGCCTCGGCACAGACACGGCGGATGAGTTCCTCGCCGCCGCGGGGGATGACGAGATCGACGAGGTCGTCCATGCGGAGGAACTCGCCGACGGCGGCCCTGTCGGGCGTGTCGACGAGTTGGACGGCATCGACGGGGAGGCCGGCCGCGGCGATCCCGCGCCGGACGCACTCCACGAGCGCCAGGCTCGACCTCGCCGCCTCCTTCCCGCCGCGGAGGATGATGCCGTTGCCGGCGGCGAGGGCCACCGCCGCGGCGTCGGCGGTGACGTTCGGCCTCGATTCGTAGATGAAGAAGATCACCCCGAGCGGCACGCGGACCTTCCGCACCGCCAGGCCGTTGGGGCGGATCGATTCCTCGATGCATTCCCCCACCGGGTCGGGCAGGGCCGCCACCGCCTCGATCCCCGCGGCGATCCCCTCGACCCGCTTCCCGTCGAGCAGGAGCCGTTCGTGGGCCGCGGCGGTGAGCCCGGCGCCGGCGGCGGCCTCGATGTCGGCCCGGTTGGCCGCGAGGATCGTCGCCACGTCGGCGCGGATCGCCGCCGCCGCGAGGCGCAGCCCCTCGCGCTTCCGGGCCGAGGTCGCGCCGCCCAGTTCGAGCGCCGCGGCACGGGCGCGCTCGGCCATCCGCCGGCAGGCGGCGGCGAGCCCCGTCGGGGGCTGGACGATGGAGGTCGTCGTGGTCGACATGCGCGGGCCGGCCCTCGGTGACGAGCGGGTACCGGCGGACAGGATACCACGGCGGGGCACCGCCCGGCCGCCCGAGCCACCATGCCCACCGGCGGGCCGTCCGCGGCGCGACGGGGGGACCGGAGCGACGGGCGAGAGCGCTCCCGACGCGCGCTCACCTGCCCCCTTCGGAGAAGCACCACAGGTGCCGGTCCGACCGGACGAAGATCGCGCCGTCGGCGATCGCCGGCGTGGCGGCGAACGTCTCGCCGTCGGTGCCGAGCTTGTTGACGGCGAGCGATTCGAGTTCGTCGGTCTCCTTCAGCACGTGGATCTCCCCGTCGCTGCTGACGTAGAAAACCTTGCCGTCGGCGGCCACCGGCGAGGCGTAATCGCCGCCGCGGCCGCGGCCCCCGCCCCCCGCGCTCGGCAGGCGCGACTGGAAGCGGCGCTCGCCGGTCTTCGCGTCGAGGCAGTTCACGATCCGGTTGGCGACGAACCACACCCGCCCGTCGTGCACCAGCGGCGTCCCGAACCGGTTGGCATCGCGGCCGCTCCAGACGACGTGCGTGTCGCTCACGTCCCCCTTGCCGCCGGTGCGGACGGCGATGGAGCCGCCGCTGCGCCCCTCGATGCAGTACGCGACGCCGTCGCCGTCGACGACGGCGCTGGTGTTGAAGCCGTCCTCGCCCACCGCGGCGGCGTACCAACGGAGCTTGCCGGTGGCCGGATTGATCCCCCACAGCTCTCCCGGCGTGCCGACGACGACGTCGGTACCGCCCCCCTGCCCCGGTGCCGTGACGGGGGTGCCCCAGACGCTGGCGAGCGACTCCGACTCGGCCGCCCAGCGTTCCTCGCCGGTGGCCGCGTCGAGACCGACGATCGCACGGCGTTCCGGACCGGCGACGACGACCACGACGCCGTCGACGACGATCGGGCTCGACGACGAGCCCCAGCGGCGCGGATCGGAGTCGGTGCCGACCGAACGCTCCCAGAGTGCCTTGCCGTCGAGGTCGAAGGCCTTCACCCCCGACTTCCCGAAGAAGGCGTAGACACGCTGCCCGTCGCTGGCCGGCGTGTGGGAGGCGTAGCCGTGCGCCGGCACCCCCATGCCGCTCCAGGGATCCTCCGGGAGCACCGCCTCGATGTCGCGCTTCCAGAGCAGGTCGCCCGTGCGGGCGTCGAGGCAGACGAGGTGACGGACGAGATCGACCTGCGTGCCACCCGACCCGTCGTAGCCGGAGTAGGCGGTGACGAACACGCGCTCCCCCACCACGATCGGGCACGACACCCCCGCGCCGGGAAGCGTCACCTTCCAGCGGAGGTTCTCCCCCTCGCCGAAGCGCGTCGGCACCGGCTTGTCGTCGGCGGCGATGCCGCTGCCGTTGGGACCGCGGAACCGGGGCCAGTCGGCACGGGTCGGCGCGGCGAGGAGGATCGACACCACCGCGACGACGCTCGACGCGGCACGGACGGACGATCGGTCGGGCATGACGCGGCTCCGTGGGAGGAGGATCGAACGGGGCGACACACGACGAGGGGGCGCGGCCGTCGGACGGGGATCACTCCTCCACCGGCGGCCGCTGGCCGCGACGGCCCTCCTCGCGGTCGCCTCTGCCCTCGCCGCGTCCGCCTTCGCGACGCTCGCGACCCTCCGGACCGCCCGGACCGCCCGGACCACGGCCAGGGGCGCCTGGACCTCCGCCGAACTGGGCGGCCATCGCCTGGAGTTCCTCGCGCGACAGCTTGCCATCCTTGTCGGCATCGAACTCGAACATCCGATCGAGGAACGCGCCCGGACCGCCGCCACCCGGACCGCCGCCGAAGCCGCCACGACCTCCGCGTCCACCTCCGCCGGGGCCGCCCGGTCCACCGCCACCGGGCCCGCCACCCTGCGCCGCCGCCATGCCGAGGATCTCGTCGCGCGTGAGCCTGCCATCCTTGTCGGCATCGCCGCGGGTGAGCATCCCCTGCATGCGCGCCGGGAGTTCTTCCTTCGTGAGCTTGCCATCCTTGTCGGCGTCGAACTCCATCATCCGGCTGACGAGTTCCTCACCGTTGCCACCCCCGCCACCGGGGCCGCCGAATCCAGGCCCGCCCGGACCTCCGGGAGGACCGCCGAAGCCACCGGGACCGCCCGGACCTCCGGGGAATGCCGGACGCAACTCCTCCGGCGACAGTTTGCCGTCGGCGTTGACGTCGAGCGTCTTCAGGTGTTCGGTCGCCTTGGCCAGTTCGTCGGCGGAGATCTCGCCGTCGCCATCGGTATCGAGGGCGGTCATGACCGGGAGCATGCGGAGAAAGGCGTTGGGGCCGCCCGGCCCGCCAGGTCCGCCGGGGAATCCCCCCGGTCCGCCCGGAGGTCCGCCCGGAGGGCCACCGGGGGGGGGCTGCCCGCAGGCGGCGGTGGCCAGGGCGAGGCAGGCGGTCGCGAGGAAGAGCGTGCCGGAGGGACGGCACGCGCGCAGGATCGACCGGGACGTGGCGGAGGGCATGGCAGGACTCCGGTGAGACGAGGGGGAGGCGCCGTCGTTGTCCGTTGAACGCCCGTCGAACGTCAAGGTTGCAGGAGCGCCGACCGAAACCGACAGGCACACCCCGGCCGCGGCGCCCGGATCGTCCGATCGGTCCCCCTACGCCATGCCGGGGCCACCGGGGCGATCGTGATCAGCCCTGTCCACCGACGGCGAAGGCCTCGAGCGTCGCGCGGACGAGGCCGGCGGCATGGACGCGGACGACGTGCACGCCGGCGTCGGCGAGGCGGCAGGCGACGCCGGCGGTGGCGCCGTCGCGTTCCCCCTCGGTCGCGGGCCGGCCGAGGACGCCTTCGAGCGTCTTCCCGAGGAACCCCTTGCGGGAGTGACCGACGAGGATCGGGCAGCCGAGGTCGAGAAACCGTCCGGCCCGACGGACGAGTTCCAGGTTGTGGGCGTGGGTCTTGCCGAAGCCGATGCCGGGATCGAGGCAGACGGTCCCGGCGTCGAGCCCGGCCGCGACGAGCGCGTCCCGCCGCGCGGCGAGCCAGCGGAAGATGTCCTCGACGACGTCGTCGTAGCGCGGGTCGAGTTGCATCGTGGCCGGCGTCCCCTGCATGTGCATGGCGCAGACGCCCGGCCGTTCGGCGCGCACGAGGGGGAGCATCGCCGGGTCACCGGTGAGGCCGGTGACGTCGTTGACGATCTCGGCGCCGTGATCGAGCGCCCGGCGGGCGACCGCGGCCTTCGAGGTGTCGATCGACACCGGCACGCCGCCGTCGCGCACGAGCCTGCGCACCACCTCGGCGGTGCGCCGGATCTCCTCCTCGACGTCGACGGGGCTCGAGAAGGGACGCGTGCTCTCGCCGCCGACGTCGAGGATCTCGGCGCCGTCGGCGACGAGCGCGAGCCCGTGGGCCACCGCGGCGTCGACCGAGGCGAGCCGGCCGCCGTCGGAGAAGCTGTCGGGGGTGACGTTCACGATCCCCATCACGATCGGCCTCCGCGGCCTCCCGGCGGCGCCGGGCAGCGGGAGGCTCGTGGAACGGAGTCGCCAGCGGTCGGGGGGCGGGGTCATGGGGATACTGTAACGACCGACGGGCGTCCCTCCATGATCAGACGCGCCCCGTTCAAGGTTTTACGCTTCCATGCTCCACCACCTTCCCGACGCCGATCCGCGTGCCGCGGCTCTCCTCCGGGACACCGCGGCCTTCTTCGGCCGGACTGACTCCCTCGCCGCCCGAATCGTTTCGAATTCCGCCCTCGCTTCGGGGACATTCCGCATGGCCTGCTCTCCGAGGGTGGACGTGGCGGTCATCGAAGGATTCCGCTTCGCTCCACTCTGGCCTCCGGACATGAAATACGAACTCGTCCGAGAGATCGCGGTGCTGGCCCGCTCCCATCTCGCGATGGACGACGCCTGCGTGGTGTGCGAACTCGGTACCGGCCCAGGCGCGATGGGTGAATCGATCGCCGCCAAGGGAACGGGGCCGCCGAGGTATTTCCTCGTTCCGACGGTGCCCTCTCCGACGGCGTACTCCTTCGCCGTGACTTCCGATCGCGAGGCGGGGGAACGACTCGAGGACCTGCTGGCCGGCCCGCTCGCAGGCCCGTTCGGCTGGATCGTCTTCGCCCGATCGAAAAGGCTCGGCCTGGCGGAGTTCGACCCGCGAGAGGCGGTCGACGAAATCGCCGCGACCGTCGCCGAAGTGATCGTGCCCGCCCTCGACGGGCAGGGGGCCCTGCTCTGGGCCCCGGGATGACCGTCGCAAGCCCCCGCGGCGACGAGTGCCCACCCAGGCCTCCTCCATGGTCCCTCAACGGGGGAGCAATAGCGCACCGGGGCAATCATCGGCAATGCAGGCGAGCGTCGCCGACATGGCCTTGCGGGACATGGCGTTGCCCGCAGTGCCCGGCGGTGTCGACTTCCATCACCGCGTGCGCGACGCCTTGACGGTCGCGGAAAACTGGTCCG
>CAZMOU010000149.1:0-11917 GCA_964567835.1 uncultured Chitinophaga sp.
ACTGCATGCAGTTGGTGCAGCGGGCCGGATCGATGACCGGGAACCACGGCTTCCAGGTGTCGGCGCTCCCCGGGGCGTTGAGCGGCCGATCGTGCCGCGCCGACTCCACGAGCGCCACGACCTCCGGCGGCGAGAGACCCGCGGTGTCGTGGACCGGCACCGGCCCCGCGGCGGAGGTGACCTCGGGGACCGGGCCGCCGAACCGCCCGACGACCACGAAGGTCGCGTCGTCGTGCGCCTCGGGGGCGGCCCCCCCCCGCCGCGGCAGAGAGACCGAGTAGCCCCGGTCGAGGAGCGCGGCGAGCAGTTCGGCACGCTCCGCCGCCGGGAACGGTTCGACGCCGGCGCCCTCGTAGAGCACCACGCGGGGCTGGCGGGAACGGAGTGCCGTCATGGGGATCCTCCCTCGGGGGTGCGCGCGGGAAGTTGCCCGAGCGCGGCGATGCGACCGGCGGCTGCCTGGTCGGCGGCGTCCTCGTCGCGGGCCGCGGCGCTCTCCGCCACCGCCGTCGCGTCGCCACGCAGCATCCCGTCGAGGACCCGGGGCGCGGCGAGCGTGCGCATGTTGAGGATCTCGACCCCCGCCTCCCCGAGCGGGGCGTCGGCCAGGTGGAAGAGCCCGCGCACGGCGCGCGGCCAGCAGGCGGCGATGCGCAGCGTCCCGCCGCCCCGCGCCAGCGCCGCGAGCTCGACCATGTGCGGATCCCGCCGGGCGGCCATCTCGCACAGGTCCGCCACCGCCTCGAATCCCTCGCCCGAAGCGGCCAGCCCCGCGAGCACGTCGGCCTTGACGTCGGCAGGCACCACCTGCGCGAACGCGCAGCGGCAGTACACCATCCGCACGGCGCCGTCGGTGGGGTGGTCCACGGTCATGCGTCGCGCCCCCCGCGGGAGGTCGCGGCGGGGCCGCGGGAGTAGGCGCCGAAGTCGTTGAACCAGCGGCGCTTCGCCAGGCGGTAGATCCAGTGCCGCTCCGGGACCTCGCGGCCGGGGAGATCCTGGCTCGATCGCGGCGTGGCGGCCACGAGTTCCTCGCGCGCCGTGCCGCGGAGCGTGGTGTCGCGGGCGCCGTGGCGGTCGGCGATCTCGAGCACCAGGCGCGGGTTCTCGAGCATCACGCACCCCCGGCTGTGGGCCGCCGCGGCCTCGCGCATGTCGCGGAGGAAGGCCGAGCGGGTCACCGTGTCGTAGAAGGAGCCGGTGCGGGCGTCGTCGACGGCGAGCTGGATGATGGGGCAGGGTTCGACGAATCCCGTCGGGCCGACATGGTGCGTGATCCCGGCGGCCATCGGGCAGAGGGCGCGCCCCTCGCCGTCGTAGTAGGCGTCGACGATCCCGATGGCCTTGCGCGCCCGCATCGCCGTCACGAACTCGCGCACCCGCACCAGCTGCTCGGGGCCGAGCGCCAGTTCGGGGGAGGCCTCCGGACCGACCGGCCGGTAGGTGTGGAACCAGGCGTAGTGCACCCCCATCTCGACGAGCCGGTCGAGCCACGACTCGGTGAGGAGCTGGTCGATGTTCGACTGGCAGAGGCTGGTGGCCACGCCGGTGAGCAGGCGCGCCTCGATGCAGGCCTCCAGTCCGCGGAGCGTGCGGTCGAGGACATGGCGGTTGCCCCGGCGGACGTCGCTGGTGAGCGCGTCCCCCTCGATGCTCACCAGCGGCGTGGCGTTGCCGAGCCGCGCGAGCCTGCGGGCGACGTCGGGCGTGATCAGCTGCCCGTTGGTGAAGATCTGGAAGTAGCAGTCGCCGTGCCGCTCGAGCACCTCGAACAGCCCCGGATGGAGGAAGGGCTCGCCGCCGAGGAGGCCGAAGAAGGCGTTCCCGTGCGCTTTGGCGTCGCCGATGATGCGGTCGAGCTCGTCGGTGGAGAGCATGGCACGCGGTGCCTGGACATCGACCCAGCAGCCCTGGCAGCGCAGGTTGCAGGAGTTGATGATCGAGATGTGGAGGAAGGGGGGGAAGACGATCCCCTGCCTCTTCCGGGCCCGGAATCGCTCGACCGAGAGCATCCCCTTGACGCCGAAATTCCAGCCCGCCTTCCACAGGCATCTCGGCGAGACGGTCGACACGATGCGGCAGGCGAGGGCGGGGAGCATGGCGGTGGGGTTCCTTCAGGACGCGGTGGCCATGCGGTGCGTCGGCACGGGCCGGCCGGGGCGGAAGTGCTCGGAGTGGACGATCCGCGGCTCCAGGCCCGCACAGGCGGCGGCCAGGGCCGACGCGACCGCCGCGTCGAGCCGATCGGGATCCGCCTCGGCGCGGAGATTGAGGAGGAGCCGGCCGGCGTCGAGCGGCTCGGCCAGACGGTGCGACAACTCGGGGGCCGCGGCGGAGCGGACGAGGTTCGCCGCCGCGAGCTCGAGGTCGTCCCCCTCGACGGAGAGGGTGGCCTTGAGATGCGCGATCTCGTGGCCCGTCCCGGCCACGCCGGCCCGGATCGCCTCGAGGAGGCGGAGCAGCGTGGCGTTGCCGTCCCACTCCGATCCCCCCGGCGTGCCCAGGCGGATCTCCGCGTTCAGCCAGCCGAGCAGCGCTTCGCCGTCGGCATAGCGGTCGTAGTCGATGTCGCCGATCGGCCGCGGCGCCGACCGCTCCTCGAGCAGCGTCTCGAACCAGGCGTCGAGGCCGGTGCCGTCCCTGGCGGACACCTCGACGATCCGGGCGGAGGGGCTCGTGTCGCGCAGTGCCCCCACCAGCGAGCGCCGCAGTCCGGCATCGACGAGGTCGCACTTGTTGACGACGACGATCTCGGCCTCCTCGAGCTGCTTGCGATAGATGTAGCAGACGTTCGGGGAGAAGCCGCCGCCGGGGGCACCGGGGAGGCCCAGGACGCGCATCGCCCGCAGCGGATCGACGACCACGCTCACCGGCGCCACGGTGAAGCGGTCGCCGTAAAGGCGCGACAACGGCAGGCTCACGGTCGCCACCAGATCGGTGCAGCTCCCCACCGGTTCGGCGAGGAGGACATCGGGGGCCTCGCTGCGGGCCAGCCGGTCGGCCGCCTCGACCAGGGAGTTGAAGCGGCAGCAGAAGCAGCCCCCCGCGATCTCCTCCACCGGCAACGAACCTGACCGCGAGAGCGCGGTGTCGACGAGGCCGCCGGCCTGGTCGTTGGTGACGAGCCCGACGCGCCGTCCGCGGGCGGAGAACCACGCCGCGGCCTTGAGCATCGAGGTCGTCTTGCCAGCGCCGAGGAACCCCCCGATCATCACGTAGCGTGCGGCGGACATGGGGCGGGTCTCCTGCGCGGAGGAAGGGCCCGCGCGGCGGGCGACGGGGATCAGTCGACGTCGCCGGACGGGACGTCGTCCGGGTCGGCTCCGGAGCCACTATAGCGGGAGGCCTGGAGCCGATCGATCGTGGAGGCGAGCAGGTCGACGTACCCATGGACGTCGAGGTCGCCGGCCGCCGGGGCGCCCCGCACCTCGTAGAGCCATCCCGCCCCGTGAGGATCGGAATGGGTGAGGCAGGCCTCGGCGCTGAGCTGCGGATTGCGTCCGAGGAACTCCCCCTCCATCACCGAAAACAGATCGCTCACGGCCTTGAATCCCTCCACGGTGCCGAGGCGCTGGCCGGCGGAGACCGTCCCGCCGGGCGCCACGTCGAGCACCATCTCCACCAGTTCCCCGAGCATCCGGGTGGCGAACCGGGTCATCCCCACGCGCCACACGCCGGCACCGTCGTCCGCCGTCCCGTCGTCGACGCGGGACATCCAGAAATGCGACGGGGCGTACCGATGGGCGACGGGGAACCGGGCGGTGAAATGGGCGTGCCGGAAGCGCACGACCGCGGGGGGATCGGGGGTGTTCACGGCTGGTCCTCCGCCGGGGCCGCGTCGCGGCGCGGGGTCGAGGCACCGCGGCAGCCCGCTGCGAGCCCGCGCAGCCGCTTGAGGAGCCGGGTGATGTCGGCCGGGAGCGGGCTCGAGAAGCGCAGCTCGACGCCGCTGACCGGGTGGACGAATCCCAGCTCGGCGGCGTGGAGGGCCACGCGCGCGGCCTGCGAGCGATCGACGGCCGCCGCGCCGCGCGGCGCCGGGGGGACACGCTGGCCGCAGACGGGAGGGGCGCTCGCCGCCGTGTGGATGCGGGTCTGGTGCGTGCGCCCCGTCTCCAGGCGGCATTCGACGAGCGTGTAGTCGTCCCCGAAATGCTCGAGGGGGCGGACGTGCGTCACCGAGCGCTTGCCCTCCCCCTCGCTCGACGATCCACGCCGGCCGTCCCCGCGGTCGCGCACGAGATTGGAGATCATCGTGCCGGCCTCGACCCGGCCGACGCAGATGGCGAGGTAGCGGCGGTGGGTGGTGTGGGCGCGGAACTGTTCGGCGAGGATCCGCTCCGCCGGCACCGTGCGGGCGAAGACGAGCAGGCCGCTCGTCTCCCGGTCGATGCGGTGCACCGCCCGAACCGGCGGGAGCCGGCGCGTGCCGGGGCGGTCGCCGGCGGGCCGACGCGCGGCGGGGCGCGAGCGCCGGCCGCGGGCGTCGATCACCCGCTGCACGACCGCCGGCAGCAACTCGTCGAGCGTGGGCTGCACCTGTCGGCGCCGCGCGGGCCAGTCGCGCTCCTCGGCATGACGGGTGGTGGTCAGTCCGGCCGGCTTGTCGACGACGACGATCGCGTCGTCGAGGTGGACGACGCGCACGTCGTCGGCCCGCGGCGGCGGCGCGGCGGCGGCGTCGAGCACCTTCACAACCTCCCCCTCCACGAGTCTCCGCGCCGCGTCGGTCGACACGTTGCCATGGACGAGGACGTGCCGGCCGCGCACCAGCCGCTGGACCCGGGACCAACTCGCGTCGCCGAGGCGTCGGCGGAGGAAGGCCGCGAGTGTCTGCCCGGCGTCGGACGCACCGACGTGGAGCACGGTTCCCGGGGTGGGGGGCTTCGGCATCGGCTCGGCGGGGAACGAGGGTGGGAAGGGTGTGGCGGTCGCGGCTTGACCGGGAATCCACCCCACCTAGACTCTACACCGATGGGGCAGCGCCGCGGCCTCCTCCGACGATCGGGTTGGCATTTTGCCGATCACGGTCCGTTCGCTTCCACTCCTCCGACCCGTCCCGCGGCCCGTTCGCCCCCCCGAGGATTCCCCTCCGTGCCCGGCACCTGCGTCATCGGTCTGCAATGGGGTGACGAGGCGAAGGGCAAACTCGTCGATCTCCTCACCGAGCAGCACGACGTCGTCGTCCGCTACCAGGGGGGCGCGAACGCCGGCCACACCGTCGTTTCCGGCGGCCAGACCTGGAAGCTCTCGCTCATCCCCAGTGGCATCCTCCGTGACGGCGTGACGTGCGTCGTCACCGGGGGGGTGGTGCTCGATCCGGCGAGCGTGATCAGGGAGATGGACGGCCTCGAGTCGCGCGGCGTGCGCATCGGCGACAAACTGCTCCTCTCCGACCGGGCCCACGTCGTCTTCCCGTGGCACGTCACCGAGGACCGTCTCCTCGACGGCATCGTCTCGGGAGGCGAAGCCATCGGCACCACCGGCCGGGGGATCGGCCCCTGCTACCGAGACAAGGTGGGACGCTCGCTCGCCGTCCGGCTCGGCGACCTCTTCCGGCCCGACTTCCGCGAGCGGGTGGCCCACGTGGCGGAGGTGAAGAACCGGCTCTTCGCCGGGTGGGGCGCCTCCATCCCCCCCCTCGATCCGGCCGCGATCCACGCCGAGTACGCGGCGCACGCGGAACGGCTCCGCCCCCACGTCGGCGACACCACGTCGTTCCTCCTCGACGCGGTCGAAGGGGGCAAGAGGCTGCTCTTCGAGGGTGCCCAGGGCTCCCTCCTCGACATCGATCACGGCACCTTTCCGTACGTCACCAGCAGCAACTCCTCCGGCGTCGGCGTGGCGAGCGGGTCGGGGGTGCCGGGGCGGTGGGTCGAACGCGTCATCGGCGTGGTCAAGGCCTACTCGACGCGCGTCGGCGGGGGGCCGCTGCCGACGGAGCAGGTCAACGCCGTCGGGGAACATCTCCGCGAGCGCGGCCGCGAGTACGGCACGGTGACGATGCGGCCGCGTCGCTGCGGCTGGTTCGACGCCGTGGCGGCCCGGTACACCACGAGGCTCTCCGGCGTCGACGAACTGGCGGTGATGCTCCTCGACGTCCTCTCCGGACTCGACGAGGTGCGGATCTGTTCCGCCTACGAGATCGACGGCCGACGGACGACCCGGTTCCCCTCCCACATCGACGACCTGAAACGCGCCGTCCCGGTCTACGAGACGCTCCCCGGATGGTCGGACGACCTGTCGGGGGTGCGCGGGTACGGCGACCTTCCGGTCCGGGCACGCGCCTACCTCGACCGCATCGGCGAACTGCTCGGCCGGCCGGTTTCGATCGTGTCGGTCGGCCCCGACCGGGCACAGACGATCATCCGCCACGCCAGCCCCGGCAGCACCGCGACGCCATGGCCACGACCCCCGCATCCCACGGCGGCGAACGCCTGAGCCCGGCGGACGCCCCGGTGCGGGGCGACCGGGCCCGGCAGGAGCCATCCCCGCCCCCGCCCGACGGGCGCGGCGGCGTGCCCCGCCACGTCGCGGTGATCATGGATGGCAACGGCCGCTGGGCCCGGCAGCGCGGCCTGCCCCGGATCGAGGGGCACCGGCGCGGGGTGGCCAGCGTGCGGCGCACCACCGAGCACTGCGTGCGGCTGGGGATCGACCAGCTCACCCTCTACTGCCTGTCGAGCGAGAACTGGCGGCGCCCCGAGGCCGAGCTGTCGTTCCTCATGTGCCTGCTCGAGCAGTACCTCGTCGAGGAGCGGGCGCTGCTCATGCGGCAGCGGGTGCGGCTGTCGATGATCGGCCGCCGCGAGGGGCTGCCGCCCGCGACGCTCGCCGCCCTCGACCGCCCCGTCGAGGCGTGCGCCGGCAACGACGGCATGCGTCTGTGCCTGGCGATCAACTACGGCTCCCGCGCGGAGATCGTCGAGGCGGCGCGGCGACTGGCCCGCGACGCGCGGGACGGCTCGATCGACCCCGATGCGATCGACGAGGAACGATTCTCCGCCGCGCTCGACACCGCCGGCATGCCCGATCCCGACCTCCTCATCCGCACGGCCGGGGAGATGCGCTTGAGCAACTTCCTCCTCTGGCAGGCGAGCTACGCCGAATTGTGGGTCACCGACACGCCCTGGCCCGAGTTCGACGAGGGGCATCTCGACGCGGCGCTCGCCGCGTACGCGGGGCGCGAGCGACGTTTCGGGGGGCTCGCGGCGCCGTGACCCACTCCGCCCACGCCCCCGCGCGGCCGTCGACGCGGTCGCGGCGCGTCGCCACCGGCCTGGCCATCGTCGGCCTCTTCCTCCCGCTGGTGTGGGCGGACGCCGTCGGGGCGGCCGGCGCCGGTCCGGCCGTCTGGCTCCTTCCGGTGGCGCTCGTGCTGGCGGCCGGAGCAGCGGCGGAACTGGGGGCGATCCTCGGCGCCTGCGGCCCCGCGCCGAGGCGATCGCTGCTGGTCGCCGGATGCGTCGCCGTGCCCGCCGCGGCGGCGCTGGGGAGCGGCGCGTTCCGGGTGCCGGGTGCCGCGGGACAGCCGCTCGAGTCGGTGGGATGGGCCGCGGCGGCGACGGTGGCGGCGCTCGTCCTCGCGGCGGGCGTCGAGATCGCCGGTTACCGTCCCGGCGACGGATCGCTCGGCCGGCTGACCGGCACGGCGCTCGGGCTCTCCGCCGTGGGCCTCCCGCTGGGGTTCCTGGTCGGCCTGCGCCTGCTGGGAACGATGGGCGCCGATGGCGTGCGGAACGCGCCCGGGATCGTGCCGCTGGTGGCGCTCGTCGCCGCCGCGAAGACGGGCGACGTCTTCGCCTACCTCGTGGGATCGCAGTGGGGACGACACCGCATGGCCCCCGTGGTGAGCCCGGGGAAGACCTGGGAAGGGGCGGCGGGCTCGATCCTGGGCGCGGTCGTCGCGTCGTGGATCGTGCTCGTGCCGCTGCGCGGCGCGCTCGATGGCGCCGCGGCCGGCGCGGCGGGGCCGCTCGGCGGCTGGTTGCTCCACGGCGTCGCCGTGGGCGCGGCCGGGATTCTCGGCGATCTGGCCGAGTCGCTCGGGAACCGCGAGGCTGGGGTCAAGGACTCCGGCACGACGCTCGGGGCGCTGGGGGGTGCGCTCGATCTGGTCGATTCGCTGCTCTTCGCCGCCCCCACCGCCTGGCTCCTGTGGATGGTTCCGTACCCTTCCTGACTCGCGCCGCCGACGGCACGTCGGCCCCCCCGGGAAACCGATCCATGCGTCCCCCCCCGCCTCCCGCACTCTGGCTCGTCCTCGCCGTCGCCACGCTGTCCCGGGCCGTTCGGGCGGAGGACTGGCCCGCCTTCCGGGGGCCGGGTGCCACCGGTGTGGCGAGCGCCACCGGGCTCCCCGACCGGTGGAGTGCCACGGAGAACGTCGCCTGGAAGACCGATCTCCCCGGCCGCGGTTGGTCGTCGCCGGTGGTGGTCGGAGGACGGGTGTTCCTCACCACCTGCGAGTCGTCCGCGCCCCCCGAGGAGGCGAAGAAGGGGCTGTACTTCGGCGGCGACCGTTCCGAACCCAGCGCCGACGTCCACCGCTGGAAGGCGATGGCGCTCGATCTCGAGTCGGGCAGGGTGCTGTGGGAGAAGGTGCTGCACGAGGGACCGCCGACCCAGCCGATCCACATCAAGGGGAGCCACGCGTCGGAGACGCCCGTCGCCGACGGGAGTCACCTGTGGTGCCTGTTCGGCGGGGTGGGGATCTTCTGCCTCGACCATGCCGGGGAACTGGTCTGGGAGCGGCCGCTCCCCGCGCGACGGATGCGGGCGGGATGGGGCACCGCAGCCTCGCCGGCGCTTCACGGCGGCAGGCTGTACGTCGTCTCCGACAACGAGGAGGCCTCGGAGATCGTCGCCCTCGACGCCGGCACCGGCGACGAGGTGTGGAAGACGGAGCGCGACGAGAAGAGCAACTGGAGCACACCCTTCGTCTGGGAGACCCCGACCCGGACGGAGATCGTCACGGCGGGCACCGGCAAGGTGCGGTCGTACTCCACCGATGGCACGCTCCTCTGGTGGCTCGAGGGAATGTCGGCGATCACCATCGCCACGCCCTACGCGCACGGCGGCCTGCTCTACGTGTCGAGCGGATACGTGATGGACCGGAAGAAGCCGCTGTACGCCATCCGGCCCGGAGCGGCCGGCGACATCACGCCGACGACCGGATCGGCGGAGGCGGCGTCCGTCGCCTGGTCCCTGCCGTCGGCGGCCCCCTACAACCCCACCACGCTCGCGGCCGACGGTCGTGTCCACGTACTCCACGACAGGGGCTTCCTCGCCGCCTACGCCGCCGCGGACGGCCGCGAGCTGTACGCGCCGACGCGCATCCCCGACGGCCGCGCCTTCACCGCGTCCCCCTGGGCGGCCGACGGGAAGATCTTCTGTCTCAACGAGGACGGCGTGACCTTCGTCTTCCGGGCGGGGGACTCCTTCGAGCCGCTGCACGCCAACCCCCTCGCCGAGGACGACATGGCGATGGCCACGCCGGCGCTCGCGGGGGACCGCCTCCTCATCCGCACCTCCGCCCGGCTCTACTGCGTCCGCCGGCCCCGGTGAACCGCTCCCCGCCGGCTTTTTCCCCGGGGCGAACGCTTCGGGGGGCAGACGCCGGTGGGTGGGGTATACTCGAGGACTCGTTCTCCCGGTTGCCCGCCCGACTGCCGTCGTTCCGACCCGATGACCCGCACCACGATCGCGGTGGTCGACTCCAAGCGGATCCTGGCCCTCTTCGGCCCCCGGGACCAGCATCTGCGCCGGCTGCGCTCCGCCCTCGGGGTGTCGGTGACGGCGCGGGACGACTCGATCCGGATCGAGGGGGACGAGGAAGCGGTCCGGCGCGCGACCAGTGCGTTCGAGCGGCTCGATCGCGTGGCCCGCGACAAGGGGGGCGTGGAGGCCGCGGACGTCGCCGAGGTGCTCGCGGCGATCACCGGGGGCGAGGCTCCCGCGCACCACGACCCGATCGACGTGCAGCGCGTCGGCAAGCACGTGGTGCCGCGTTCCGCCGGCCAGGCGGGCTACGTGAAGGCGATCCGCGAACATGACGTCGTCCTCTGCAACGGCCCCGCCGGCAGCGGCAAGACGTTCCTCGCCGTGGCGATGGCGGTGTCGCTGTGGCGGGCCGAGCAGGTGCGCAAGATCGTGCTCGTGCGCCCCGCGGTGGAGGCCGGGGAGAGCCTCGGCTACCTGCCCGGTGACCTGCAGGCGAAGATCAACCCCTACCTCCGTCCGCTCCTCGACGCGCTGCGGGAGCTGATGGATTACGAGCTGCTCAAGCGGCTCGGGGAGCAGGACGTCGTGGAGATGATCCCGCTCGCGTACATGCGCGGCCGGACGCTCAACAACGCCTTCATCATCCTCGACGAGGCGCAGAACACCACCGTCGCCCAGATGAAGATGTTCCTCACCCGGCTGGGGACGGGCTCGAAGATGGTCATCTCGGGGGACACGACGCAGACCGACCTGCCCCCGAACCGCACCAGCGGCCTGGTGGACGCCATGCGTCGGCTCCAGCACGTCCCCGGCTGCTGCCGCGTGCGTCTCGGCGGCGGCGACATCGTCCGTCATCCGCTCGTCCAGCGGATCGTCGACGCCTACGACGACGAGGCGATCGAGGGTCAGGGTCGCGCCTCGCGCTAGAAGCCATTCCGGGTTCCGGCCATCGCCATGCCTGTCGGCCCCTCCTCCTACCGTCGCACCGTCCGCCGCGGGCTCTCCGTGGAGGGTCCGCACGGCTTCTGGAGCACGCTCCTGGAGCGGGCGGCGCGGGCCGAGGTGCTGCTGCGGCTGGCCCTCTGCATCGCCGCCTCCGGGATCCTCCTCGTCGCCCTCCATGGCTGGCGGGAGCCCCTTCCCTGGCACTCCGGATCGATCGCCGCCCGCGGGATCTCGGCACGCGTGCCCTTCGAGAGACCGGACGCCGACCGGACGCGGGCGGCGCAGGAACGGGCCGCGGCGCAGGTGCGCGTCGTCTACACGCAGGATCACGCCGCGCTCCTCCGCCTCCGGGACGGCCTCAAGAACCGGGCGGCGGAGATCGGCGCCGCCGACCGTCTCGATGCCGACTCGCGCGACGCGTGGCTCGAGTTCTCGCCCGACGCCGGACCGGTGCTGGCGACGCTCCCGCAGCGGTCGGAGGACGGCGGCGCGGAGATCCAGGGCCCCGACGCCCCGGAGGGCGCCGACCGGTCCGGGGGCGTGACCGGGGAGCCGGGTCCCGACGGGGAGCGGTCCGCCGCCGCCGATCCGGCGGTCGAGGTGGAACTGGCCGCCTTCGACGCCTTCCGGGCCGAACTCGACACCAAGGAAAAGCAGGACGCCTTCGAGAAGGCGATCGACCGGGCCTTCGCCGACGTGATCGCGGCCGGCGTGCTCGAGAAGATCCAGCACGGCGTCGACGAGGGGAGCCAGACCGAGATCGACGTCCACCCGATCGGCAACGTCACGGAACTCGCCCGCGTGCAGGTGGCGGACGTGCTCCTTGGCGAGGCCAAGGCGCGGATCCGCGACCGCCTGGAGGAGGAACTGGGGAGCGGACCGTTCGTGGGACGGGTCTTCGGCTGGATCGAGCCGAAGCTCTCCGGTTCGCTCGAGATCGACACCGACGCCACGAGCGCCGCCCGTTCCGAGGCCCGGGAGAAGACGCCGCAGCAGTTCGTCCGCTACGCCGCCGGCGACCTGCTGGCGTCCCCCGGGGAACCGATGGGGGAGGACGAAATGGCGCTCCTCCGCCACGAGCACGACGAGTACGTGCGCCGGCAGGACGCGCGCCAGCGCGCGGGACGCGCCCTGGCGATGCTCGGCCTCTTCGCGGCGATGTTCGCGCTCGCCGGATTCTACGTCCACATGCACCACCATGACGTGCTCGACGACCTCGGGCACGTGGCCACGCTCCTCGGCCTCTCGG
>CAZMOU010000150.1:0-6538 GCA_964567835.1 uncultured Chitinophaga sp.
CGAGAAACTCCCGCGCCCGCCGCTCGTAATCGATGAGCACCGGCACGACGTCGGCGACCTGCTGCACCAGTTCCTCCTCGGTCTTCCCGAGGGTCGTCTGGTTCGAGATCTGGAAGAAGTCCCCCATCGCCTGCGAGCCCTCGCCGTACAGGCCGCGCACGGCGAGCGAGATCTTGTGGAGGCTGCGGAAGACCTTGTCGATCTGCCGCGTGATGACGAGTGCCGGGAGGTGGAGCATCACGCTGACGCGGATGCCGGTGCCGACGTTCGTCGGGCAGGCGGTGAGATAGCCCCAACGCGGGTGGAACGCCCACGGGACGACGGAATCGATCTGCTCGTCGACGACCTTGATCTGATCCCACGCCCCGTGGAGGTCGAGGCCGCTGTGCATGCACTGGATGCGGAGGTGATCCTCCTCGTTGATCATCAGGCTGACCTGCTCGGCGCGGTCGATGGCCACCCCCCGGGCCCCCTGGGCGTCCGCGTGCTCGCGGCTGATGAGCTGCCGCTCCACGAGGAAGCGTCGGTCGATCTCCCGCAGGTGCCCGACGTCGATGTAGTCGAGGCCGCGTCCCACGGGTACCGCGGCGATGCGGTCGCGGAGCAGTTTCTCGATCTCCACCCGGTCCTGCTCCGACGCCCGGCTGACGAACGGGAAGTGGGCGAGGTTGCGCGCCAGTCGCACCCGGCTGCTCATCACGATGTCCGACTCGGGGCCGGTGCCCCGCAGCCATTCGCCGATGGAGTCGGTGAGCTTCTCGAGCCTCATGCGGATCCCTCCCCGGCGGTGCCACCCCCGCCGTCCCGCGGTCCGGAACCGCTCACGGCGGCCGGATCGGACGGCAACCAACGTTCCTCGAGCGACCGGATGGCGTCGCGCGACTCCTTCGCCGACTCGTAGTCCTCCCGGGAGATCGCCTCCTTCATCCCCCGTCGCAGGCCGATGGCGGCCGTCAGCGGGTCGGTGCCGGAGTCCCCGGGCTTCGACCAGGAGGGGCGGCGGCCGGTGTGCTCGGTCGCGCCGTGGATGTTGGCGATGAGCGGCTCGAGTTCCTTCTCGAACTGGATGTAGTCGTGGGGGCAGCCCAGCCGCCCCTGGTTGCGGAACTCGAAGAACGTGATGCCGCACATGTCGCAGCAGCGGCGGTCGAGCACCGCGAGGTCGTCCGCGGTCTGACCCACGCCGAGCGGCGTGGAGAGGGCTCCCCCCTTCGCCCCGGCCGGCCCCGGTTCCTCGGCCGCCGTCTCCCCCTGGGCCAGATAGGTTCGGGCGTGGTCCTCGCAGAGGTGCACCTCGCGCACCTCCCCCGCCTCGATCTCGGTGATGTGGAACACCGCCGGGCTGTCGCACTGCTGGCACTTCATGGTCGCCTCGCCTCGCGTCGCCGCCGTCGGCACGGATGGGATGTGCTTGAATCATATCGGTTCCCCCCCTGCAAGGTCGCCGGTGCGGCGTCCCGCGGCGGGTTCCCGGGCCTCCGCAGCTTGGATGCCGCCTCCCGGAGGGGTAGTCTTGCCCCAGCCGCCGCGCCGCCGTGATCCATCCCCCGCAGCCCATGCCCCCATCCGCCGGCCCGTCCGGGCCCCACCTTCCCGCCGCTGACCGCTTCGCGACGCTCGCCGAGGGGCATCGCCTCGTGCCGGTGTGGAGACGCCTGTTCGCCGACGGGCTCACGCCGCTCTCGGCGTTCGCCCGGCTCGACGCCGGAGCCGGTGGATGCCTCTTCGAGAGCGTGGTGGGGGGCGAGAAGGTGGGGCGGTACAGCTTCCTCGGCGCCGATCCCTTCCTCCTCCTCGAGGCCCGGGGCGACGAGGTGCGCGTCACCCGTTTCGCCCGCGGCACGGGAGGCGAGGACGACGTCGAGACGCTGCGTTCGAGCGATCCGTTCGCCGAACTCGAGCGCCGCATGGGGCCGTACCGTCCGGCCCGCGTGGCCGAACTGCCCCCCTTCACGAGCGGCGCCATCGGCTACGCGTCCTACGACGCGGTGCGTTACGTCGAGCACCTTCCCGACGCCCCCCCCGACGATCTCGGCCTCCCCGACCTCTCCTTCGCGTTCTACGACCGGCTCGTGGTCTTCGACAACGTCACCAAATCGCTCGACGTCGTCGTCCTCGCCGACGTCGGGGACGGCTCCCCGGCGGCCGTGACGGCGGGGCGGGCCGCGGCCTGCGCCCGGATCGACGCCACGATCGACCTGCTCTTCGCCCCGGCGGATTGGCCCGCCGCCGCCGACATCGGCCCGCGCCGGGAGCCCCGCTGCCTCGCGGACGGCACGGCGACCTCCACCTTCCCTCGCGAGGACTTCCTCGCCGCCGTGGATCGGGCCATCGAGTACATCCGTGCCGGCGACGTCTTCCAGGTAGTGCTCAGTCGGCGCCTCGACGTGCCCTGCGGATACCCGCCGATCGAGCTCTACCGCACGCTCCGCGTCGTGAACCCGAGCCCGTTCATGTTCTTCCTGCGCACGCCGGCGGTGACCCTCGTGGGCAGCTCGCCGGAGATCATGGTGCGCCTGGTCGACGGCACCGTGACGGTGCGCCCGCTCGCCGGCACCCGGCCACGCGGCACCACGGCGGAGGAGGATCGGGCGCTCGCCGAGGGCCTCCTCGCCGATCCCAAGGAGCGGGCCGAGCACGTGATGCTCATCGACCTCGGCCGCAACGACGTCGGACGGGTCGCGGAAATCGGCTCGGTGACCCTCTCCGACGTGATGTCGATCGAGCGTTACAGCCACGTGATGCACATCACGAGCAACGTCACCGGCCGATTGCCCGCCGGCAAGACCGCCTTCGACGCGTTGCGGGCCTGCCTCCCCGCCGGCACGGTGTCGGGGGCGCCGAAGATCCGTGCCATGGAGATCATCGACGAACTCGAGCCGCGGCGCCGGGGTCCCTACGCCGGCGCCGTCGGCTACATCGACTTCACCGGATCGATGGACACCTGCATCGCCCTCCGCACCGTGGTGATCGCGGAGGGGGTGGCCCACGTCCAGTCGGGTGCCGGGATCGTCGCCGACAGCGTCCCGGAGAGCGAGTTCGAGGAGACGCTCAACAAGGCCAAGGGGCTGCTCGTGTCGCTCGAGATGACCGCCGAGCGGCTCGCCCGCGGCACCCCTTCCGACTGACCCCGGGGGCCCGCCCGAGCGACCTGCCATGATCCGTCTCTCGCGCGTCCGCATCCCCGCCGCCCCGAACTGTCCCATCGACGAATTGTCGTTCGCCGCCGGACCGGGGGAGGCGTGGGCGATCGTCGGGGCGGGCGGATGCGGCAAGGGGACGCTCGTCGCCGCCGTCGCCGGCGCGGTGGCATTCGACCGGGGCGACATCCTCGTGGCGGGGCGGTCGATGCGTCACGAGCCGCAGGCCGCCCGCCGCGCCTGCGGCTTCGCCCCGGCCGATCTCGGCATCCTGCCGGCGCTGCGGGCGGACGACTTCCTCGACGTCTACGGGGCGACGGCCGGCCTCGCCGGCGCGGAACTGGAGGTCTCGCGTCGGCGGGCCCTCGATCTGGCCGGCCTCCGCGGCCCCGAGCGGATCGACCGCATCCCCGGCGGCGCGGTCAAGCGGCTGCTCCTCGGCCGCGCCGTGATCCACGACCCTCCGGTGCTCGCCCTCGACGATCCCTTCCGGGGTCTCGATCCGCACGAGCGCGTCCTCTGCGAACGCCTCGTCGAATCCGCCGTCCTCGTCGACCGCACGGTGATCGCCGCGATCGATGACGCCGTCGTCCCCGCCTGCTTCACCCACGTGGCGCTCCTCGACCGCGGCAATCTCCTGGCCGCCGGGCCGAACCATCCGGCGGCGTTCGCCCCGGGACACACCTGGACGTGGCGCGTGACCGTGCCGCGGGCCGCGCTTTCGGCGCGCGAGCGGCTGGCCGACCTGGTGCCGGAGGCCCACGTCATCGACGATCACACCGTCGATTGCCGCATCGATCCGGCGCTCACCCCCCCGCGACGCTCGTCACGGCGCTCGTGCGCGCGGGCAACGCCGTCGAGACCGCCGGGTACCACCCCCCCTGGACGGCGCAGCTCGTGCCCCGTCGGGGGGTGCCCGGGCCGGGGACCGTCGACTGACCGGCGGGGAGGTAGACTCGCGGAGCCCTCACCGGCCCCGAGCATGGCGATCCATCCCCCACACCACCGACGTCCTCCGGCCCTGATCGGCCAGGGATTGCTGGCCCTCGTGGTCGCGTCGGCCGCGGCCTTCGGTGCGGACGCGGAGCCGTCCACGGTGGAGCGTGCGCCGGGGGGCGTCTCGTTCGAGGAGGACGTCGCGCCGATCCTCGCCCGGCGCTGCCTGGGATGCCACTCCCACGCCGCGCGCACGATCGAGGGGGGCCTGGCCCTCGACTGGCGCAGCGGCTGGGAGAGCGGCGGACACCGTGGGCCGGCGATCGTTCCGGGGGATGCCGACGCGAGCCTGCTGGTCCGGGCGATCCGTCATCGGGACCCCGATCTGCGGATGCCCGAGGACAAGCTCCCCGAACCCGAGATCGCCATCCTCGAGACGTGGGTCCGGGAAGGTGCCTCCGACCCCCGCGTCGCCCGGCCCCCGCAGGGACCGGAGGGGGGGGACTGGTGGTCGCTCCGGCCGCTCGAGCGGCCCGCGGTGCCGGCGGTCGCCGGCGCGGACAACCCGATCGACGCCTTCCTCGACGAGCGGATCGCGGCGGCGGGGCTCGTTCCGGCACCCGCGGCCGACCCGCGCACCCTGATCCGCCGCGTGACGATCGACCTGCACGGACTTCCCCCCGATCCGGAGGCGGTCGAGGCGTTCGTGGCCGACGGGGCGCCCGATGCCTGGGAACGGCTCGTCGAGCGTCTCCTCGCCTCGCCGCGGCTCGGCGAGCGCATGGCCCGCCACTGGCTCGACTGCGTCCATTTCGCCGACAGCCACGGCTTCGAGCACGACGTCTTCCGCCCGGCCGCCTGGCCCTACCGCGACTGGGTGATCGGCGCGCTCAACGCCGACATGCCCTGGAGCGAGTTCGTCCGCTCACAGCTCGCCGCCGACCACTGCTTCGCCGATGACGCGCCCCGGCAGGCCGCCCTCGGCTTCCTCGGGGCCGGCACCTACGACCACTCCGCCGCCGTCACCGCGCCGCGCAGCTTCGAGAATCTGGACCGTGACGACATGGTGACGCAGACGGTGCAGGCGTTCGCGAGCACCACCGCCAACTGCGCCCGCTGCCACGCGCACAAGTTCGACCCGGTCCCCCAGGAGGACTACTACGCCCTCCAGGCCGTCTTCGCCGGGATCGGCAAGGGGGAGATCGACTGGGAGCCCGACGCCGCCGTGGCCGCCGAGCGGAAGCGTTGGACGCGCCTCGCCGACCTCGCCGCCACGGCGCCGTCGGCGCTCCTCGACGAGCCGGAGGCGTCGCTCGTCGCCGCGTGGGAAGGGCAGGGGAGGGGGGCCTGGAGGACGCTGCCCCTGGCGAGCTTCACCTCTGCCTTCGCCGCGGAGCTCGTGCGCCGGCCCGACGGCTCGATCCTCGTCGCCGGCGCGGCACCGGAGAAGGAGGTGCTCACCCTCACCGTCCGTGGACCGCAGCCACCGATCACCGCCATCCGACTCGACCTCCTCCCCGACGATTCGCTCCCGGTGCGCGGCCCCGGACGGGCGCCCAACGGCAACCTCCACCTGTCGGAGTTCGAGGCCCGCGTCTTCCCGGAGAGCGGCCCGCCGCGCCTGGCCACGGTCACCCGCGCGAGCTCCGACTTCGACCAGGACGGCTGGACGATCCAGCACGCCATCGACGGCAACCCGGCGACCGCGTGGGGCATCCATCCGCAGGAGGGGAGGGCGCACCACGCCGTCTTCGTCCTCGCCGAGCCGGTGGCCCTCGGTCCGGGCGAGACTCTCGTCATCGAGTTGCGACAACTCCACGGCGGCGCCCACACGATCGGCCACTTCGGGGTGTCGGTCACCGACGGCGACCCCGACGGCGCGGTGGCGCTGTCGGCCGATGCCGAGGCGGCTCTGGCGGTGCCGCCACCGGCACGCTCCCCCGCCCAACGGGAGGCCCTCGCGGCGGCGGTCCTCGGGGCCCATGCCCGGGCCCGTCTCCGGGCCCTCCCCGCGCCGCGGAAGCTCTACGCCGCCGCCCGCAGCGCGACCAACGAGCGCGGGACGATCACGATCGACCCCCCCCGCGAGATCCGGGTGCTCGCGCGTGGCGACATCGACCGACCGCAGGAGACGGTCGGCCCCGGGGCACTGTCCTGCGTCGCCGGACTGCCCGCCCGGTTCGACCTTCCGCCCGGGGTCCCGGAGTCGGCCCGCCGGGCCGCGCTCGCCGACTGGCTCGTCGCCCCGTCGAACCCGCTCACCTGGCGAAGCATCGCCAACCGCGTGTGGCAGTGGCACTTCGGCCGGGGACTGTGCGACACGCCGAACGACTTCGGGCGCATGGGTTCCCCTCCGAGCCATCCCGAGCTCCTCGATTGGCTGGCCTGCGAGGTCCGCGACCCGGGATCGCCGCACCGACCCCACCGGCTGATCTGCCCGAGCCGCGCCTCCCGTCGCGCGC
>CAZMOU010000150.1:6548-11648 GCA_964567835.1 uncultured Chitinophaga sp.
TCGACGTGCACCGCGGAGGCGTTCGCCGCCGATCCCGACGATCGGCTCCTGGCCCGCATGCCGCGGCACCGCCTCGACGCCGAGGGTTTCTTCGACGGCGTGCTCCTGGCGAGCGGCCTCCTCGACGACACGCGCGGCGGACCCGGCGTCGCCCGCTTCACGCAGCGGCCCGGCGCCCAGCTCACCCCGATCCTCGACTACGACGCCTACGACCTCGCCTCGCCAGGTGCCAATCGGCGCGGCATCTACCGCGTCGTGTGGCGCGGCATCCCCGACCCGCTCTTCGACGCCCTCGACTTCCCCGATCTCGGGCTCCTCGCCCCGACTCGGCCGTTCTCCGCCTCGGCGCTGCAGGCGCTCGTGCTCGCCAACAACCGCTTCGTCCTCCATGCCGCGGCAGCGCTCGCGGCGCGGGCCGAAGCCGAGACCGGCGACGTGGCGGGGCGCGTGCGGTTCATGGTGCGGCGCGTGTGGCTGCGCGACCCCGCGGGCGACGAGACCGACGAACTCGTCGCGCTCGCCGATCGCCACGGCCTCGCCGCCGTCGCCCGGGCCCTCTTCAACGCCGACGAGTTCCTCTTCGTCGATTGATCCTCCCCGGGAATCGCACCGTGCCAGAGCCCCTCCCTTCCCGCCGCGAGTTCCTCGCCTCCGCCGGCGGCGGCTTCGGGGGGCTGGCGCTCGCGCATCTCCTCGCCCGCGACGGCTTCGCGGGCGGCCCCGCCCCCGATCCCTCCTGGCCGCTCGGCGGGCTCCACCATCCGGCCAAGGTCCGCCGCGTGATCCAGCTGTTCATGAACGGCGGGGCGAGCCCCATGGACACCTTCGATCACAAGCCGGCGCTCGAAAAGCACGACGGCGAGGCGCTGGGGCCGAAGGAGAAGCCGGAGGGCTTCACGACCCCGGCCGGCAACGTGATGAAGAGTCCCTTCCCGTTCTCGCCGCACGGCGAGTCGGGCCGGCTCGTGAGCAGCGTCTTCCCCTGCCAGGCCCGCGAGGTCGACCGCATGGCCTTCCTCATGGCGATGCAGACGACGACGAACGTCCACGGTCCGGCGAGCTACAAGATGAACACCGGCTTCCAGCTCCCCGGCTTCCCCTGCATGGGGGCCTGGGTGTCGTACGGCCTGGGCCGGATCGTCGACGACCTCCCCGAGTTCGTCGTCCTCCCCGATCCCCGCGGCCTCCCCTACAACCAGCGGGGGAACTTCTCGGCCGGCTTCCTTCCGGCGCGGCACCAGGGCACGGTCGTCGACCTCGGCCGCCCCGTGCCGATCCCCGACGCGTTCGCCTCCCCCGACTTTCCCTTCGCCCGCGGCGACGCCGACCGCGACACGCTAGCCCTCGTCGGCAGGCTCAACAGGCGGCATGCCGGGAGCCGCCCGCACGACTCGCGTCTCGAGGCCCGGATCGTGGCGGGCGAACTGGCCGCCAAGCTCCAGCTTTCGGCGCCGCAGACCTTCGACCTCGCCGGGGAGTCGCCGGCGACGCTTGCCGCCTACGGACTCGAGAGGACGGAGACGGCCGACTTCGGCAAGCGCTGCCTGATGGCGCGGCGGCTGATCGAACGGGGCACGCGGTTCGTGCAAGTCTGGAGCGGCCCGCAGGGGGCGGTGAACAACTGGGACAACCATGGCAGCATCCCCAAGGAGCTGCCCCCCATGGCCGCGAGCGTCGACCAGCCGATCGCGGCCCTGCTCGCCGACCTCGCCGATCGCGGCCTGCTCGCCGACACGCTCGTCGTCTGGACGACCGAGTTCGGCCGCACCCCCTTCGCCCAGAACGGGCAGGGCCGCGATCACAACGGCGGCACGTTCGTGACCTGGCTCGCCGGCGCCGGGGTGAAGGCCGGCGCCACGCACGGCGAGAGCGACGACCTCGGCTACCGGACCGCCGCCGGCACGACGACCGTCCACGATCTCCACGCCACGATCCTGCATCTGCTCGGCATCGACCACACCCGACTCACCTTCCGCACCGCCGGCGTCGACCGCCGCCTCACCGACGTCCACGGCCGGGTCGTGCACGAGATCCTGGCGTGAGGGAACATTCCGGACCGTCGGCACCGGCCCGGCCGCGCCGCAGCCGCAGTCCCGCCTCGAGCAGCCCGAGCGCACCGAGGAGCAGGCCGAGCGGCGCTCCCGAGAGGCCGATCTCCGGCACCGCCTCCGCCCGCGCCATCGTTCCCTCGAAGGCGAACGACACGCTCGGATCGGACCCGTAGGGAGTCAGGATCGTGTAGGTCATCCGGTAGAGGAACGTGTCGGACGCGGAGGGCCCGAGCACGAGCGGCAGGATCGAGCCGCCGTATCCGGGGTCCATGACGATCGTCGTCGTCCAGGCGCCATAGGGCCCGATCCTGGCGGTCGTGACCAGGGTTTCGGTGCTCGGCGCCGGGGCCGAGAGCGTGGGGATCGCCGGCAGGCCGATCGAGGCGAGCGTGCTCGCCGGGATCGGCGCGGAGGACTGGATGAAGAAGTCGACGACGGCGTAGGCATCCGCGTTCGCAACGCCGATCCCCGCGCCGAAGTCGACCTTGGCGTCCATGGCGCTCGTCTCGGCGCTGAAGGCGAAGTTGAACTTGTCCGATCCACCGGGACCCGCGGCCCCGACGGTCACGCTGTACTGGAGGGACACCTGCGCCTTGTCCTTGGTCTCGCCCGAGTTCGGAAGGAAGGTCAGGTTCAGCGGCGCGCCGGTGAGGATCTGTCCAGGCGTGAGGGGAGGGTTGCTGGGCCCCGCCAAAAGAAAACTCGTCGCCGACACCGACACCACGGCGGCACCGCCGCTCTGTCTCCATCCGGCGTTCACCGATCCGCTCACGAAGATTCCGTTCCAGCCCGAGGGGGGGTTGAGGAGGATCGACTCCGCCGCGGTCTCTCGTGACGCCGTCGCCGCCACGAGGGCGAGCACGCAGGCCAACGAGAAGGGGAAGCGCCGCCCGACACGCCGACTGTCACCCTGCCGAGACCGACCCATGGCATCCTCCCGTGATGGTGGCAACGGACCGCGGCCCCCCGGCACTCCTCCGAGGGGAACCAAGACCTCGGCGGAAGGGTAAACGGCCAGGCGCACGATCGACAAGCAGGCGACGGCCGCGGTCCGGAGCGACCAGACGGCGGGAACCGGGCCGGGCGTCGCCAGAGCGGCGATGACCCGGCCGATCGGCGACGGGCCGGAGGCCAGGGGCACAGCCTGACGACACCGAAAGCGGCTGTCCGCCGCGCGTCGAGGGGCCGGACGGGCCCCCTCACGGGGCGGTCCCCGGTGCGGGATCTCCGGGCCGGGCGCTCGGCGGCGGCACGCGGCTCACGTCTCGCGGCGGCGGAGCGCTCGCTCACCCGGGTCGATCGGCGCACCGGTAGTCGTCGAGCAGACGGAAGAACCGTTCCCAGGCCTCCTCGTCGCTCGCCGCGTCGCGCCGGATCGCCTCGGCCCAGCCGCGGGCGACGCTCATGCCGTGGGTGGCGCGGAGCCAGTCGCGGAAACGACGATTGAAGCCGTCACCCGGCTCGGCGATCGCGTGGGCGGAGAGCGCTCCCTCCCAGCCGACGCACTGCGCTTCGAGTTCGGCGAGCGAATGGTCCCGCACGAACATCCCCGGTCGCCTCCGGGCCTCCGCGAGCCAGTCGGCGAGCGAGCGGACGTCCGCCATGACGACTCCCGGCGACTAGCGAGCCGCTTTCACGAGTTCGGCGACGTACGCCTCGACCCCCGCGCAGATCCCGTCGCGCCCACCGGAGGCCAGTTCGCCGACACGGCGCACCAGCGCCGAGCCGACGATCGCGCCGTCGGCCACCTTCGAGAGGGCCCGTACCTGCTCCGGACCGCTCACGCCGAAACCGACGAGGACCGGCACGCTGGCCTTCGATCGCAGCCAGGCGACGCGCTCGACGAGACCGGCGGGGAGTTCGGTGCGGGCGCCGGTGACCCCCGCCACGCTCACGCAGTAGAGGAAGCCGGTCGAGCGGCGGGCGATCTCCTCGGCCCGCTCCGGCGGCGTCGTCGGCGTGACGAGCCGGACGAGCGCCAGATCGGCCCCCCGGCAGGCGTCGGCGAGCAGGTCCGACTCCTCGAGGGGCAGATCGGGGACGACGAGCCCCGCGAGGCCGGACGCGGCCGAGTCGGCGACGAAGCGGTCGATGCCGCGGCGGAAGATGATCGAGTAGCTGACCATCGCCAGGACCGGCATCGTCACGCGGGCGGTGGCCTTCCCCACCATGTCGAAAAACCGTTCGAGCGTGAAGCCTGCGGCGAGGGCGCGCGTGTAGGAGGCCTGGATCACCGGACCGTCGGCGATCGGGTCGCTGTAGGGGACGCCCAGTTCGCAGACGGCGGCCCCGGCCCGGTCGAGCGCCTCGAGGACCGCGAGCGTCGTGTCGAGATCGGGATCGCCGGCGGTCACGAACGGCGCGAGCGCCGTCCGCCCCTCGGCGGCGATCGAGGCGAAACGATCGGCGAGGCGTTTCGGGGTGTGGATCGGGGCGGGGGGCCGGCTCATCGGTGGGCGCTCCCGGCGGGGAGGGCACGCAACCGGGCGATCTCGGCCGCGTCCTTCTCGCCGCGACCGGAGAGGCAGACGACGATGTGTTCGCTCGCCGGACGCCGGGCCGCCTCCTTGACGGCCCAGGCGAGGGCATGCGACGTCTCGAGCGCCGGGAGAATCCCTTCGCGCCGCGCCACGAGGTCGAACGCTTGAAGTGCCTCCGCGTCGGTGACGCTCGTGTACTCGACGCGGCCGGTGTCGTGCCACCAGGCGTGCTCCGGGCCGACGCCGGGATAGTCGAGGCCCGCCGACACGGAGTGGACGTCCGCGGTCTGGCCGTCGGCGTCCTGGAGGACGTAGGAGAGGCTGCCGTGGAGGATGCCGGCGCTACCGTAGGAGAGGCTCGCCGCGTGGTCCCCCGCCTTGGCGGACCGCCCCCCGGCCTCGACGCCGACGAGCCGGATGTGGGAGCGGTCGACGAGGGGATAGAACATCCCCGCCGCGTTGCTGCCGCCGCCGACGCAGGCCACGACGCAATCGGGATCGCAGCCGAGTTCCTGCTGGCAAAACTCGAGCGTCTCCCGGCCGATGACCGACTGGAAGTCACGGACGAT
>CAZMOU010000151.1:0-1707 GCA_964567835.1 uncultured Chitinophaga sp.
GATCAACAAGGAGATCGACCGGCTCCGGCTCGCCGCGACCAGCGCTCTGGTGAGCCGCAAGGACGTGATCGTCGTGGCGAGCGTGTCGTGCATCTACGGCCTCGGGTCGCCCGACGACTACCGGGCGATGGTCATCCGTCTGGCGACCGGCACGGGGCTGTCGCGCGAGAAGCTGATCGAGAAGCTCGTCTCGATCCACTACGAGCGTGGTGACATGGCGCTCGAACGGGGGAAGTTCCGCGTCCGCGGCGATTCGATCGACATCTGGCCCCCGTACGACGAACTGTCGACGCGCGTCGAGTTCTGGGGCGACACGATCGAGTCGATCGCCATCACCCACCCCACCAGCGGCGAGGTGGCCGCCCGCAAGGACGAGACCTACTTCTACCCTGCCCGGCACTTCGTCATGCCGGAGGACCGGGTCCGTGCGGCGGTGGCGACGATCCGGGCGGAACTCGACGCGCGGCTCGACGAGCTCAAGAGCCAGGGGAAGCTCCTCGAGGCCCAGCGGCTCTCCGCCCGCACCCGCTTCGACATCGAGATGCTCCTCGAGGCGGGCTTCTGCCCCGGCATCGAGAACTACTCCCGGCCGCTCTCCGGCCGGGCCCCCGGCAGCACCCCCGACACCCTCTTCAATTACTTCCCCGAGGAGTACCTCTTCTTCGTCGACGAGTCGCACGTCACCGTGCCGCAGGTGCGCGGCATGTACTTCGGCGACAAGAGCCGGAAGCAGACGCTCGTCGACCACGGCTTCCGGCTGCCGAGCGCCATGGACAACCGACCGCTCAAGTTCGAGGAGTGGGAGAAGAAGCTCCACACCACGATCTACGTCTCGGCCACGCCCGGGGAGTGGGAGCTCGCCCGCACCGGCGGGGAGGTGGTGGAGCAGGTGATCCGGCCCACGGGCCTCCTCGACCCGGTCATCGACGTCGTCCCGGCGCGGAACCAGGTGCCGCACCTCTCCGGGGAGATCGCCACGGCCGTCGCCGCCGGCGGACGTGTCCTCGTCACCACCCTCACCAAGAAGCTCGCCGAGGATCTCTCCGCCTATTTCCAGGAGCGCTCCGTCCGCTGCCGCTGGCTCCACAGCGAGCTCGACGCCTTCGAGCGCGTGGAACTGCTCAAGGAGCTGCGCGAGGGGAAGTTCGACGTGCTCGTCGGCGTGAACCTCCTCCGCGAGGGCCTCGACCTGCCGGAGGTGTCGCTCGTGGCGATCATGGACGCCGACAAGGAGGGCTTCCTGCGGAGCGAGACGTCGCTCATGCAGACGATCGGCCGCTCGGCCCGGAACGTCGACGCCCGCGTCATCCTCTACGCCGACACGATCACCGAGTCGATGCAGCTGGCGATCGAGGAGACGCGGCGCCGCCGCGAGCTGCAAAAGGCCTACAACGACACCCACGGCATCACCCCGGAGAGCGTGCGCAAGGAGATCCGATCGGGCATCGAGGCGGAGTCGAGGGCCAGGGCGAGGGCCTTCGAAGCGGTCGGGCAGGGGGAGGAGGGACGGCGGCAGGCCGCCGAGCTCCTCGAGCAGCTCGAGGCCGACATGATGCAGGCCGCGGCCGAACTCGATTTCGAGCGTGCCGCCGCGATCCGCGACCGGATCGCCGGGATGCGGAGCGGCGCCGCGACGAGCGGCGGCGGACGGCGCGGAGGGGGCAGGGGCCCCGGAGGCCGGGGACGGCGCGGGGGGCAGGGGG
Source organism: uncultured Chitinophaga sp. (assembly GCA_964567835.1). Lineage (GTDB taxonomy): Bacteria > Planctomycetota > Planctomycetia > Pirellulales > UBA1268 > QWOP01. Next base: position 1,704 of record CAZMOU010000151.1, read on the forward strand.
GGGG
>CAZMOU010000151.1:1717-3992 GCA_964567835.1 uncultured Chitinophaga sp.
ACGGATCCCGAGACCCAAACGCTGAACCGGGCCCCCGAGCGTCATGGCGGAAGCCGGGGGCAGGGCCCCGGGCGGGAGGCACTGGTGGCGGTCCGGACCTCCGACCGCCCGGGACTCCTTCACCCTCCGCCGCGCGGCGCACGGCGCGGCGACGGCGGACGAGACCGCATGGGGCGCGACGCCGATCGGCGGATCGAACGGCCGCCCCGGGGCGTGGCCCCCGCCTCGAGACGTCCCAGGCAGACCAGGCACATGTCGTCGCCACGCACCTGGCCGGCGGTGTGGCGTTCCACCTCCTCGAGGATCCGCCTGCCGATCCGTTCCGGCCCCCCGCCGGCCGCCACCGCCGCCTCGACCCGCTCCAGGCCGAAGAGCCCCTCGGCCACGTCCATCGCCTCGCTGATGCCGTCGGTGAAGAAGACCAGCGACGTGCCCGGGGCGATGTCGACGTCGGTCGCGCGGTAGGTCCACTCCGGCGCCATCCCCAGCGGCAGCCCCCCCTGGTCGGGACCGAGCGCCCGCACCGTGCCGTCGGGGGCACGGACGAACACCGGCAGGTGGCCGGCGCTGACGAGCCTGGCCCGATGCGTCCGGGGATCGACGACGGCCGCCACGAAGGTGGCGAACCGCTCGTCCCAGCCGCTGCGGCAGAAGGCGTCGTTGATCCGCGACACCGCGGCGACGAGGTCGGTCTCGGAGGCGAGACAGTACTTCACGTCCCCCGACAACACCGCCATCACCAGCGCCGCAGGCACCCCCTTGCCCGAGACGTCGGCCATGACGACGGCGAGCTTGCCGTCGGGGAGCGGCACGTAGGCGAAGTAGTCGCCGCCGACCTGCCGGGCCGGTTCGTAGAAGTCGAAGACCTCGTAGCCCTCGATCTCGGGCGGGCGGGCCGGAAGCAGGGCACGCTGCACGTCCCCGGCGATCTCCAGGTCGCGGTCGAGCCGCTCCTGGCGCACCCGTTCGTCGTGGGCGAGCGCCTGGACCACCGCCTGCGCCGCAGCCCCCGCCGCACCGGCCAGAAGCCCCAGTTCACGCTCGCGGAACACGCCCCCCCCGCGGGCCGAATCGAGCTGGACGACTCCGACGACGGCCCCGTCGTCGCGGCAGATCGGCACGCACATCACCGAGCGCACCCACCCCTGCGCGATGCTCTCCCCCGCGTCGGCGAAGCGAGTGTCATGGAGCAGGTCGTTCGAGAGGATCGCCCGGCGCGTCTCGACGACGCGCTCGAGGACCGAGCGGGAGAGCCGCGGCGTGCCCCCCTCGGCCCGCCCGCGGAACTTCGTCGCCCGGAGCAGGAGCCGTCCGGTCTCCGCCTCGACGAGGAACACGAAGCCGCGTTCGGCGCGAGGAAAGGCCACGAAGAGGCCGTCCAGCAGCCGCGGCAGGACCTCCTCCAACGAGAGCGACGAGCCGATCGCCCGCTCGAGCTTCTCGAGGACGCGGAGCCGATCCTCGGCGCTGGCGTCGGAACGGCCGTCGCCCGACGGCTCGAGGAGGTCGAGCTGCGAGACGATCGAGTATTCCCCCCCGGCGTCCGCGATCCATCCCTCGTCCGCGGTGCTCGGTCCCGTCTCCGCGCGGTCCACGGGCCGGGATGACGGGGCGATGGAGCGATCGGGCGGCAGGCGGAAGACCAGTCGCTCCTCGCCGAAGAGCAGCTCGTCGCCCGACTCGAGCACCCGCCTCCCGGCGAGCCGGCGACCGTTGACGAGCGTGCCGTTGCGGCTGCGGAGGTCCTCGACCGCGAAGCCGCGGCCCTCCCGGTGGAGCACGGCGTGGTGCCGGCTCACGGAGGTGTCGGCGAGTGCCACGTCGCACGAGGGGTGCCGCCCGACGAGGACACGGTCCTTCGCCAGGGCGATCCGTTCGCCCCGCCGGGAGCCCGACAGAAACTCGAGCGCGGCCTCCTCCACCGATCGTCCTCCGCGGCGTCCTCGAGCCCCCCGCGCCGCCGCCGCCGGGCCACGGGCGTCGCCGTCGGGATCGGAATTGCCAACGCCCCCGTCCGTCGGTAGGCTCGTTCGTTCCCGGGTCGGGCGCCCCTGCGAAGGGCGCCCCGCGGACATCGACGGAGGCCAAGCTTCCGTCCCCCGCCCGGCATTGGGGAATGGTGTAACGGTAGCACGACTGGCTCTGGACCAGTTAGTCTAGGTTCGAATCCTAGTTCCCCAGTTTTAGACCTCACGCGCCGGTGGGCTTGCCTTGCAGGATCGCCGGTGGGCTTGCCTTGCAGGATCGCCGGTGGGCTTGCCTTGCAGGATCGCCG
>CAZMOU010000151.1:4092-9842 GCA_964567835.1 uncultured Chitinophaga sp.
GTGGGCTTGCCTTGCACGGGCGGCGCTCCGCAGGGTGACTGGACGATCTCCTGGGCGGTGCCAGGGGCGAGCCGATCGATGACGATTGGTCCGTCCCCCGGCACCACGCGCATGGCCCAGCCCCCTTCCGATCCACTGGCACCGCTCGTCCCGCCCGAGGCCGATGCCCCCGAGCCGGGTGCGGTGCCGGCCGACGCACTCCCGGCATCGGTCGCGGCGTCAGCCGCGCCCGTGGCGTCGCTCCGCGGCTACTCCCTCCCGGCGATCTCCAACCGGCACCGTGTCCTCCTCGTCGACGACCAGAAGCTGATCGGCTCGGCCGTCCAGAAGATGCTCGCCGCCGAGGACGACATCGACTTCCGCTTCTGCCAGAAGCCGGAGGAGGCCGAGGGGGTCGCGGCCACGTTCCAGCCGACGGTGATCCTCCAGGATCTCGTCATGCCGGGGATCGACGGGCTCGACATGGTGCGCCGCTTCCGCGCGGTCGACGGCACGCGGCAGGTGCCCGTCATCGTCCTCTCCGCCCAGGAGGAGGCGGTCGTCAAGGCGCAGCTCTTCGAGGCCGGGGCCAACGACTACCTCGTCAAGCTCCCCGACCGGATCGAGCTCGTGGCCCGGATCCGTGTCCACTCGGACGCCTACCAGCGCCTCCTCGAGCGCGACGCCGCCTTCGTGGCCCTCGAGCAGTCGCTCGCCGACCTCAAGCGCGAGCAGGCCAAGTCGGAGCGGCTCCTCCTCAACATCCTCCCCGCCAAGATCGTCGACCGGCTCAAGGAGGGGCAGGGGACGATCGCCGACAGTTTCCCGTCGGCTTCGGTGCTCTTCGCCGACCTCTGCGGCTTCACCGAGTTCTCCCAGCACGTCGATCCGCGGCACCTGGTCGGCATGCTGGACGAGATCTTCTCCACCTTCGACCACCTCGCCGCCGCCCACGGCGTGGAGAAGATCAAGACGATCGGCGACGCCTACATGGCCGTGGCCGGGCTGCCGGTCCCGCGCGACAACCACGCCGAGGCGATCGCCGCCATGGCCCTGGGGATGCTCGAGGGCTTCCGTGGCGTCATGCAGATGCGCGGACTCTCGATGCAGGTACGGATCGGGATCCACTCCGGGCCGGTCGTGGCCGGCGTCATCGGGCGCCACAAGTTCATCTACGACCTGTGGGGCGACACGGTGAACATGGCCAGCCGCATGGAGTCGCACGGCGAGCCGTCACGCGTCCACGTCTCCCAGGCCACGCGCGACCTGCTCGAGGGGAGGTTCCGTTTCGCCGAGCGGGGCGAGATCAAGGTGAAGGGGAAGGGGACGCAGACGACCTTCTTCCTCCTGGGGCGGGAGTAGGGGGCGGCAGGCTTCCGGCCGGCACGGGTTCGGGCGCGCCTTGTCGTCCGGACCGGTTCCCGGGCGGCGCTCGGGGCCCGATCAGGCGGGCGACCGCGTCAGTACCATCTCCGCAGCCAGCCGCGTTTCCAGAAGAACCACATCAGACCCCCGGTGGTGGCGAGCATCATCGCGATCGCCACGATGGCCCCGTAGCGGAAGCGGAGCAGCGGCATGTTCCAGGGGGAGTCGGTGTCGAAGTTCATCCCGTAGAAGCCGGTGATGAAGGTCAGCGGCATGAAGAGCGTGGCGATCACCGTCAGGACCTTCATCACGTCGTTCATCCGGTTGTTGATGCTCGCCAGGTAGATGTCGCGGAGGTCACTGCCGATCTCCCGATAGGCCTCCATGAGGTCGAGCAGTTCCATCGTGTGGTCGTAGCAGTCGCGGAAGTGGGCCCGGGCGTGCTCGCCGACGAAGGGGGTCGGTTCGCGGCCGAGGGCGTGGAGCAGGTCGCGCGTCGGCCAGAGGGCGCGGCGCAACGTCATCAGGTCGTTGCGCACGTCGTGGATGCCGCCGAGGGCACGCCGGGTGGGACGGTCGAGCGCCTCCTCCTCGAGATCCTCGAGCCGGTCGCCGAAGCGTTCGAGCACCGGGAAGTAGCCGTCGACGAGGACGTCCATCAGCAGCGCGCAGAGGGCGTCGGCCCCCTCCTGGCCGATGCGGGTGCGTCCGTGGGAGATCCGCTGACGGACGACGGCGAAGGGGTCGGGGACGCTCGAGTCACGGAAGGTGACGACGTAGCGGTCGCCGAGGAAGAGGCAGACCGGGTCGGTGACGACCGTGTGCCCCTCGTACCGCACGGCCCGGGCGGCGATCAGCACCTGGTGGCCGAAGAGCTCCACCTTCGGCCGCTCGTCGGGGGTGACGGCATCCTCGAGCGCGAGTTCCCCGATGCCGAACACGTCGCCGATGAGCCGGGTCGTCGCCGGGTCGTAGAGCCCCTCCACGTCGACCCACAGGACGGGCCAGGTCTCCCGCGCCAGCGTGAGCTCCTCGGGCCGGGTCACCGTCCGCTCCTCGCTCCGCGACGCACCGCAGCCGAGGATCCGCAGCGTCGCCGGGACGCACCCCTCCGGCGGCGACGCGGGGGCGACGAGCGAGAGATCGGGGCGGCGGTGACGGCGGCGGCGACGGTGCTTGCGATTCGACACGCGCGGACTCCGGTGGCGGTGGCTCGTCCCTGCCCGGTGGCGACCCGGACCCCCGATAGTCATACTCTCCCCCGGTCCGGCGGCACGATGCCGCCGCGGTCCCGTCCCCGGCCGGACACGAGCGCCCCGCATGCCCCGCCCCCCGAGCGACGACCCGAGCGACGACCGGCCGCCGTCCCGGGGGGTCTCGCCGGTCGGAGAGGCCTTCACGTGGGTGTCGAGGATCACCGGCGTGGGGCTGGGGATGACGCTCCCCGCGGTGGCAGGCTCCTGGCTCGATGCCCGACTGGGCACCCGCTTCCTCGCCCCCGCCGGCCTCGTGTTCGGATTCATCGCGGCCCTCGCCTGGATCGTGAGCCTGGGGAGGTCGGCCCCGCGTCGCGGTGGTCGCCGGCCGGGCCGTTCGTCGACGCCCGATCGGGAGTCCCCCCGGTGACCCTCCCCGAGGCTTCGCGGAGCCTGCCCGCATGGACGGACCGCGACGAGGTCGCCTTCCGGCGGCGGACGGCGCTCGGCGCCGCGGTCCTCGTCGCCCTCCTGGCGTGCCTCGTCGCCGGGGCCCGGATCGCCTGGGTGGGGCAGGCCCCGGCCGACGGATCGGGGGGGACGGTGGCCGAGCGGACACGGGCCCTCGTCGTCGTCGCCACGGCCTGCGCCGTCGCGAGCCTGGGGGGTTGGCTCCTGCCCAGACTTGGCGCCACCGACCCGGCGCTGGCAGTCTCTCGCTCCCTCGCCGGCGTCGCCCTGCGGCTCCTGCTGCCGCTGGCCCTCCTCGGCGCGCTCTCGGCCCCCCGGGAGGCATGGCCCGAGGCGGCCACGCTCCGGGAGGCCGGAGCCGCGGGCGTTTTGGTCGTTTTTTACCTCTCCCTACTTGCCACCGACATACTTCTGAACATCATGTGGGGGCCGAAGGGGCCCCGACGGCCGCCGCGCACGCGGCGCCCCGCCCCCGAACCGCCCACCGGATGAAGGACCGGAATCCCGCGCATGACGCACAACCCGATCTACCACCTCAAGGACGCCTACTTTTTCGAGGTGCCCAAGGCCCTCTGGCGGCGTGACTGGAAGTCGCTCGACGAGGTGCCGCGCTTCCTCACCGAGGCCCATCCGGAGGTCCACGACGTCCGCGAGTTCAACGAGGCCCTCTCCGGCAAGATCCTCATCCCGCAGCCGTTCGGCACGCTCGACAGCCTCTACTCGGCCAAGTCGGGCTTCTGCATCTCGAAGTACATGATCCTCGAGGTCGTCGTCGGCCTGGGGATGTTCCTGATGTTCTCCTGGCTCGCCAAGCGGATCGCGTCGGGGGCGCCGGCGAAGGGGAGGTTCGCCAATCTCCTCGAGGCGATGCTCCTCTTCATCCGCGACCAGATCGCCAGGCCCGCGATCGACGACAAGCATGCCCACCACGATCAGGGTCATGGCGATCACGGGCACGACCATGGGCACGTCGAGCACGATGGCGACAAATACGTGCCCTACCTGTGGACGCTGTTCTTCTTCATCCTCGGCTGCAACCTCCTCGGACTCGTTCCCTGGGCCGGTTCGCCGACGGCCCACTTCATGGTGACGCTGTCGCTGGCCGGGGCCACGTTCCTGGCCGGCCTCCTCGGCGGGTTCAAGTCGCTCGGACCGGTGGGCTACTTCAAGAACCTGATCCCGCCGATCGACATGCCCGCCTACCTCTTCCCGCTCAAGATCCTCATCGGGCTGGGTCTGTTCGCGATCGAACTCTTCGGCCTCTGCATCAAGCACCTGATTCTCGGCGTCCGGTTGCTCGCCAACATGGTCGCCGGCCACCTCGTGCTGCTGGGGATCATGGGGCTGATCCCGCTCGCCGCCGGCTACTCCCTCGGCATGTGGAGCACGGTCACGGCGATCAGCGTCGTCGGCTCCACGCTCTTCAGCGTCCTCGAACTGTTCGTCGCCTTCCTCCAGGCCTACCTGTTCACCTTCCTCTCGGCGCTGTTCATCGGGTCGTCCGTGCACGCACACCACTAGGAGTCCCGCCCCTCCGGTCGGAGGAGTCCCGCCCCTCCGGTCGGAGGAGTCCCGCCCCTCCGGTCGGAGGAGTCCCGCCCCTCCGGGCGGAGGAGGCCCGCGCCGCCGGGCGGGGCCTTTCCCTCCGACCCGTTTGCAGAATCGGGCCGGAGCGAGCATGATTGCCCTCCCTCCGGCCGACCCCCGACGTCCGCCGCCGCACCGTCTTCCGTTTCCGTTTACCTCGTTCCGGGACGATTCCCGGGTTCTCGTTGCCAAGGAGCTTGCAGTGATCCGTTCGCTCATCTCGTTCCGTACGCTGTCCGTCGTCGCCGCCGTCGCCCTGACGATGATCCTCGGTGATTTCGCCGCGGCCCAGGAGGCCACCGGCGGCCGGGCACTCATCGACCTCACCTCCGCGTTCGCCGTCGGCGTGGTCGTGATCGGCGCCGCCTACGGCATCAGCAAGCTCGCCGCGGCTGCCTACGAGAGCATGGCCCGTCAGCCCGAGGTTTCGGGCAACATCCAGACGGCGATGATCATCGCCGCGGCCCTCATCGAAGGCTTCACGTTCTACGCGCTCTACATCTGCTCCACGAAGAGCTGACCGTCGCGGACCGACGGGCGCGGACGCACGGGCTTCCGGCGCGGCGTCCCGTCCCCGTGGTTCCTTCGACGGGCGCGGGTCCGAACGCCCGACGCACCCGCCCACGGGGCGTCTGGACGAGGCCGATGGAGTGGGAATGAATGACCGAGTCGCCGCGGCCCGCACAGGGCCGCGGCGGCCCGTCGACCGCGGCGGTCGACCGACCGTGTCCGTGACCGACGTCGTCGGCCCCGCGGGGACGGTGTCGGGCGGACCGTCCGGCGTCGTGGTCGACCGGTTGAAGGACCGGCGGATGGAGTGGTTCGTCATGGTCGCCAGTGAACGAGGAGACATCGTCGTGTCAGGACTTCGCGCTTCTCCCCGCCCCGCACCGATCGTCGTCGGCGGCCCTCGCCGAGCCGCTGGCCCCCTGCCGGCGTTCGGGACCCTGCTCGTCGCCCTCGCGGTCGTTCTCGCTCCGGCCCCGGTGTCCGCGGGAGTCGGGCGGTCGGCGGAGAACGCCGCCTCGCCAGCGCAGCACGAAGACCATGGCCATGGGGAGCATGGCGAGCACGTGGAGATCGGCGCCCGTGCCCCCGGGAACATGACCCAGCAGCAGTTCGAGAGCCCGGTCGAGTTCCGCAGCGACCTGG
>CAZMOU010000151.1:9852-11526 GCA_964567835.1 uncultured Chitinophaga sp.
CCGTCTTCGCGCTCCTCATGGGGCTCCTCGGCAAGTTCGCCTGGAAGCCGATCATGGAGGGGCTCGACAAGCGGGAGCAGGGGATCGAGCACCAAATCAACGAGACGAAGAAGGCGAACGTCGAGGCGAAGGAGATGCTCGCCACCTACGAGCGCCGTCTCGCCGAGGCCTCGGAGGAGGTGCGGGCGATGCTCGAGGAGGCCCGCCGCGACGCCGACTCGACGAAGCAGTCCATCATCGCCGAGGCCCGCAAGGCGGCCGAGGAGGAGCAGATCCGTGCCCGTCACGAGATCGGCCTGGCGCGGGACGAGGCCCTGTCCACCATCGCCGAGAAGGCGGGCGATCTGGCCGTCGAGGTGGCCGGCAAGTTCCTCCGCGAGAAGATCGGCAAGGACGACCACGCCCGGCTCGTCCGTGAGTCGGTCGCCAGCCTCGGCAGCCACCGTCCGAGCGTGAACTGACCCCCTCCGCCCCCGCCCGGAACCCCCCCACGATGAGCCACTCCGCCGGCAACGCCCCCGCCGACCGCACCGTGACGGATGTCGGCGTCCAGCGTCTGGCCAAGGTCTACGCCCAGGCCATCCTCGACGCCGCGGAGAAGGCCAACTGCCGCCCGGAGGTCCTGGGAGAACTGCGGACGCTCGCCGAGGATGTCCTCCCCAAGGTGCCAGGGGCCAGGGCGGTTCTCGCCTCGCCCCAGGTCGCCGTGGAGGAGAAGGAGGCGATGATCGAGCGGATCTGCGCGGGGCGTGTCCTGCCCACCACGCTCCACGCGCTCCACGTCCTCGCCCGCCACGACCGGCTCGGCCTGCTCGCCGAGGTCGTCGCCGCCGCCGGCCGGATGGCGGAGGAGCGCGACGGCCTGTGCCGCGCGGAGTTCACCACCGCCGTCCCGCTCGACGCCGCCGAGCGCGAGCGCGTCGTCGCCGACGTGGCCGCCGCCCTGGGCGCCCGTCTGGCCCCCACGTTCACCGTCGACCCCGAGGTGCTCGGCGGGCTCGTCGTCCGCGTCGGGGATACCGTCCATGACCATTCCGTCGCCACCAGCCTCCGCCGGCTCGGGCGGAGTTTGAAGCAGAGGAGCATCCATGAAATTCAATACCGACGAGATCGCCTCCGTACTCCGTGAGGAGATCGACCGCTTCGAGCGGAAGATCGACGTCCGCGAGGTCGGCCGCGTCCTCGAGGTGGGCGACGGCATCGCGCGCGTGTGGGGCCTCCAGGGAGTGATGGCCGGCGAGATGGTCGAGTTCCCGGGAGGGATCACCGGCCTGGCGTTCAATCTCGAGGAGAACTCCGTCGGCGTGATCATCCTCGGCGACTACCTGAAAGTCACCGAAGGTGACGAGGTGCGGAGCACCGGCAAGCTGCTCAGCGTGCCGGTGGGCGAGGCCGTGATCGGACGCGTCCTCGATCCGCTCGGCAATCCGCTCGACGGGAAGGGGCCCGTGGTCACCGACCATCGGCGCGAGGTGGAGACGCTGGCCCCCGGCGTGGCCGAGCGATCGCCGGTGCGCGAGCCGCTCCAGACCGGCATCAAGGCGGTCGACGCCATGACGCCGATCGGGCGCGGCCAGCGCGAGCTGATCATCGGCGACCGGAAGACCGGCAAGACCGCCATCGGCATCGACGCGATCATCAACCAGAAGAACAGCGGCGTGAAGTGCTTCTACG
>CAZMOU010000152.1:0-11453 GCA_964567835.1 uncultured Chitinophaga sp.
GCGCCCCTCGACTCCCTCCGGGACGAGTTTGTCACTCCCGCGCCCGCTCGACCGCTGCCGGTACCGTTCGCTCGACCCGTGGACCATCGCACCGAGCGACCCCATGCCCCGGTAGGCCTTGAAGGTGCGCCCCTGGAAGAGCACCGTCTGGCCCGGGCTCTCCGCCACGCCGGCGAGCAGACCGCCGAGCATGCAGCAGTGGGCCCCGGCGGCGATCGCCTTGGTGATGTCCCCCGAGTAGCGAATCCCTCCGTCCGCGATCACCGGCACGCCGGCGCCGGCCGCCTCCCGCGCCGCCTCCCAGACCGCCGTGATCTGGGGAACGCCGACGCCGGAGATGACCCGCGTGGTACAGATCGACCCGGGACCTATCCCGACTTTGACTCCATCCGCGCCAGCCTTGATGAGATCGCGACAACCTTCCCGGGTTGCCACGTTTCCCGCGACCACCTCGATCGCCCAGCGTTTCTTGATTGCCGCGACGGTCTCGATGACGTTGTCGGAGTGACCGTGGGCACTGTCGACGACGAGGACGTCGACTCCCTTGGAAATCAGGCTCTCCGCCCGCTCGAAATCGAACACCCCCACCGCGGCCCCCACGCGCAGACGCCCCTGGGCGTCCTTGCAGGCGTTGGGGAAGCGTTTCATCATGTCGATGTCCTTGATCGTGATCAGGCCGGTGAGATGGCCACGACCGTCGACGAGGAGCAGCTTCTCCACCTTGTTGGCCATGAGCACCTTCTCGGCCTCGTCGAGCGTGACGGTGCCGGTGGCCGTGACCAGTCCGGTGGCGGTCATGATGTCCGCGATCGGGGTCTCGCCGCTCTCCAGGAAGCGCAGATCGCGGCGCGTGATGATGCCGACGAGCCGGCGGCCGTCGGTGGTGATCGGCACGCCCGAGATGTTGTGCTGATCCATCACCTCGCGGGCCCGGGCCACGGTGGCGTCGGGGGGGAGCGTGACGGGGTCGACGATGATCCCGTTGGCGCTCCGCTTCACCTTGTCCACCTCCTCCGCCTGGCGTTCGACGGAGAGGTTCTTGTGGATCACCCCCAGCCCCCCCTCCTGGGCGAGGGCGATCGCCATCTCGCTCTCCGTCACCGTGTCCATCGGCGACGAGAGGATCGGGATGTTGAGGGCGATCCCCCGGGTGAGGCGGGTGGAAACGTCGGTCTCGGAGGGGACGACGCTCGAATGCCTGGGCACCAGGAGGACGTCGTCGAAGGTGATCCCGGTGGCGACGATTTTGCCTTCCATGACCCGCTCCTGTGGCTCGCAAAAACGCGGATTATGCGGGTCGCTCCGGCGGAGGGCAACGACCTCGTCCCGCTCCCGTCGATTCCGGCGGCGTCCCACCCCCGGCGACGCACGGCGGGAAACCGTGTCCTAGGTTTGAGCGAGCCGGGCGGGACATCCCCGCCGTACCGGCAGCGAACGCCACCCGCACCCAGACCGACGCCATGCGCTTCCTCGACGACTACCTCGCCGCCAACCAGACCGGCCGCCGTTCACCCGTGATCGCCGACGCGTCCCCGCCCGACCGGGCGAGCCTCGAGGCCCATCTGGCCCGTCGCCGCTACGGCCGCTTCACGCTCACCGACGCCGTCCGCCCCGGTTGGCAACTCGACGTCGTCCCGCAGTCGGGATACCGCTACGACAACTGGGTCGAGCCGGCGGGCGGTGCCCGCCTGCCCGCGCTGGTCGCCGCGGTGACGAGCGAGGACCTCTTCGAGACCTTCCTCGGGCTCCTCGCGCCGCTCGGCGACACGGTCGACGTGGTCCTCGAGTCGACCCACGTCGAGGGGGGAAAGACGGTCGAATCGACCCGCGAGGGAGTGGAGCGCACGGTCCTCGAGAGCATCCTTTGGGACTTCGAGGATCTCCTCCTCGACGACGGCTGCACCGGCATCGCCGTCCTCCACCCGGAGCGGCCGGTCGAGGTGCAACTCGACGAGCACAAACTGCTCGTGGTCTACGCGCACGCCCGCGGCCCCTTCGAACGCGTCCTCGCCGACGCGGGGCTCTCCCGCGACGACCGGATGCGGTTCATCTCGCAGGGCGAACACCTCCACACGTCGAACGAACGGTTCGCCGACCGGTTCACCGACCTGGTCAACCGTCTCGGGGCGGAGTGAGCCCGCCGCGGCCTGCCAGGAACCGGCGGGACGTGCCGGGACTTCCAACCCGGTCGGCCCCGTGGGGAGCGCCGTCACGCGCCGGCGGTCGAGTCGATCGCCTCGGCGGCCGTGACATGGCGGAGGGAGACCTTCCGGCAGCGGAGCGGGTCGCCGACCCGGTCCCCGGGTCCGAGCACGACCTCCGCCCGCGTCAGCGACGCCATCCCCGGGTGCCGGATCTCATGCCCGTCGCCGCTCGACGTCCCGATCCGGAACGGCTGGCAGGGGCGTCGTTGCAGCCAGCCGCGAAATGCCCCTGCGGCCATGGTTCGCTCCCCGCGTGGTCGGCACGGACGTTCACCCACTCTCCTCCGACCGCGCCGGCGACCTGACGAGGCGACGCTCGAGTGCCTCGGCGTGCTTGCGGTAGAGGCCGCGGAACTGGTGGTAGGTGAGGCCGAGGCGTGTGGCCGCCTTGCGCTGATGATGCCGCGTGGCCTCGAGGGCACGCCCGAGGAGATCGATCTCGAGCGCGGCGACGGCGGCGGGCAGCGAGGGAGGCAGATGCCCGGGAGGCGCGAGTGCCGCGGTCCTCGGATCCGCCGTCGACGTCGGCGCGGCGTCCGGCGGAGGCGGGGAAAGGACCGGCACGACGGCGGTCCGGAAGGGATCGAAGTCGATCTCGTCGCAGGTCACCGAGTCCCCCTCGGCCCGGTGGACCGCACGCTCGACGACGTTCTTGAGTTCGCGGATGTTCCCCGGCCAGGAATGGGACCCGAGCGCCTCGAGGGCCTCCGGGGTGATCAAGGGTGGCCGCCCGAGCCCGAGTTCGCGGGCCATCCGCGCCGCGAAGTGGGCGGCCAGGATGGGGATGTCCCCCCGCCGCTCGCGGAGCGCCGGCACGTGGAGGACCTCGAAGGAGAGCCGGTCGAGGAGATCCTCCTTGAACCTCCCCGCCCGGGCCAGCGCCGGCAGATCGGCGTTGGTGGCGGCGACGATCCGGACGTCGATCCGCCTGGGACGCGAGCTTCCCACCCGCTCGAAGGTGCCGTACTCCACGACGCGCAGCAGCTTCTCTTGGGCCGGCAGGGGCACGAGGCCGATCTCGTCGAGGAGCAAGGTGCCGCCGTCGGCCGCCTCGAATCGTCCCGGGCGGTCCTTGATGGCGCCTGTGAAGGCCCCTGCCTCGTGGCCGAACAGCTCGGCCTCGACGAGGGTCTCGGCGAGGGCCGCGCAGTTGAGGGCCACCAGGGGCCCCTCCCAGCGGCGCGAGAGGTAGTGGAGCTTCGCCGCGGCCAGTTCCTTGCCCGTTCCCCGCTCTCCCACGAGGAGCACCGGACGATCGACGCTTGCCACTCGCGAGAGCCGCTCCGTGAACGCCAGGAAGGCTTCCGACTGACCGATCGCCTCCATGACCTGCATGGTACGGCTCTCCCGCGGAGAAAAAGGCTCCAGAAACCTCAAATGAGCATATTTCGCCACACATGGCATTTCCAACCACGCATCGTCCACGCAGGACCGCGCGACAAACCGCTTCCCGAGGGGAGGGGGGGCGTCCCGACCGCCGAGGCGGCGTCGTCGGCCAGCGCAGCCTGGAAGGCGGAGCGCAGCCGGCGTCGAGTGAGCGGAGGCCAGGGATGGCCGGAGCGAAACGTCCGGCTCGGAGGTCGGGACGCCCCCCCGACCGCCCCGGAATCCGCGTCGTCGGCCAGCGCAGCCTGGAAGGCGGAGCGCAGCCGGCGTCGAGTGAGCGGAGGCCAGGGATGGCCGGAGCGAACCGTCCGGCTCGGAGGTCGGGACGCCCCCACGACCGCCCGCCGAAGCCTTCGGCACGCCGCATGCAGTTCACCCCCCCATCAGCCCGCCCCCCGTAGCCAGGAGCCTTTCCGATGGGTGTCTTCACGCGGCTCAAGGACATCATCACCTCGAACCTCAATTCGATGCTCGACGCGGCCGAGGACCCGGACAAACTGATCCGCCTCATGATCCAGGAGATGGAGGACACGCTCGTCGAGGTGAAGGCCAACTGCGCCGGGGCGATCGCCTCGCGGAAACGGGCCGAGAAGGGTGTCGAGTCGGCCGGGGCCCTGATCGCCACCTGGGAGGAGCGGGCCAGGCTCGCCGTCGAGAAGGGGCGTGAGGACCTCGCCCGCGAGGCGATCCGCGAGCGCCGCCGCCTCGAGGAGCTGCGTGACGCCCAGGCCAGGGAGGTCGCCGGCTGCGAGACGGTGGTCGCCGGGCTGAAGGAAGACATCGCAGCCGTCGAGGCGAAGCTCGCCGACGCACGACAGCGACACCGGCTCCTGGTCGAGCGCCACCGCCGGGCCCGCAGCCACCAGGCGACACGGACGGTGATCGAGCGTGTGACGCGGTACGATGCGATGAGCCGGTTCGACCAGCTCGAGCAGCGGATCGAACGGATGGAAGCCTTCCAGGAGATCGATCCCGATCTCCAGAAGCCGTCGCTCGAGGAGGCCTTCGCCGATCTCGAGGCGAGCGACACCGTCGAGGAGGAACTCGAGCGGCTCAAGCGCGAGGTGGGTCGGAAGGGGGGCGTCTGACGCCCGTTCCCCCGAGCCCCTCGATCGCATCCCCTTCGCCCCCCATGCCACTCCCGGAGGCCTCCATGATCCCCGTCGCCATGCTCGGATTCTTCGAATTGGTCGTCTACGGTGCCGTCGCCGCGATCGTGCTGCCCGCGCTCGTGTCCGCGTGGCCGTCGCGGCCCGGCCCGCGCTGCCTCGGCGTCTGCTGGCGGCTCGCCCGCCGTCAGGGGATCCCGGTGCTCGCCGTGCGGATCCTGGCCGTGGCGGCGATCGTGCTCTCGGGCATCGGCCCCGGGCTCATCGTCTACCTGCTCCTGGCGTGCCTGCTTCCTGCCTCCGTCGATCGCACCTGACCGGACGCACGACACCTCTCGGAGATGGGTATCAGGATGGCCGAACCGACTCTGATCCTCCTCGTGATGGCGTCCTGGATCGGGACGGCACTCATCTTCGTGGCGACCGGCGTCGTGGCCTATTGGTTCCCCGGCGGCAACGGGCCGCGATTGCTCGGTGTCTGCTCGCGGCTCTCGCGCCAGTTCAATCTTCCCGTCGGCGGCGTGCGCGTCGTCGTCGCCTTCGCGACACTGTTCACCGGCATCGTGCCCGGCATCCTCGCCTACGTGGCGCTCGCGTTCCTCAACAACCCGCCCGAGGCATCCCCTCCGGTGCGACCCGTGCCGTTCGATCGGTCCCGCGACACGTCCCAACTCCTCGGCGTGTGTCGCGACCTCGCCGACCGGCTCGGCGTCCCGGCGGCACGCGTCCGCGGACTGTTCGTCGTGGCCACGGTCTTCACCGGCATCTTTCCGGGGATCGTCGCCTACCTCGCCGCGGGCATCCTGAAGGCCTTGGGGCCCGGGAAATGGCGGGAGTGGTTCGGCGACGCGTCGCGAGCTTCCGCGCCCGTCTCCCCGGCCTGGCAGGGCGCCGTCGTGACGCCGGGCCGCATCGGCCGTTACCGGATCCTCGGCCTCCTCGGCCGCGGCGGGATGGGGAGCGTGTGGCGCGGCCGTGACGACGCGCTCGGACGCGACGCCGCCGTGAAGGTGATCGACGGCCCCTTCGCCGCCGAGGCAGTCCGCCGCTTCGGCGAGGAGGCGCGGGCCGCCGCCGCGCTCGCCTCGCCGCACATCGTCCAGATCTGGGAGTACGCCCCCGAGGCCCGGCCACCGTTCCTGGCGATGGAATACGTGCCGGGAAAGAGCCTCTTCCAACTGGTGCGATCGGGCGGCCCGCAGCCGGTCGCCACCGTGCTCGACTGCGCCCGGCAGGTGCTCGCGGGCCTGGCCACCGCGCATGCGGCGGGGATCGTCCACCGCGACATCAAGCCGGCGAACATCCTCCTGGCCACGACCGGCCCGTCCGCCGGCACCTTCAAGCTCACCGACTTCGGTTTGGCCTGCTCCGCCGACCGCGACCAGTCGCTGACGGTCACCGGCACCCTCCTCGGCACGCTCTCCTATCTCGCGCCGGAAGTCGCGATCGGCGACGACGCCACCCCCTCGAGCGACCTCTACGCCCTCGGCGCCACGCTCCACGAGATGCTCGTCGGCCGGCCGCCGCTTTCGGCGGAGAGCCCGCTCAAGCTCCTGCGCCGGATCACGACCGAGTCGATCCCGCCGATCGGCACGCTCCGCCCCGATCTCCCGGCCGACCTTTCCGCGTGGCTCGACCGGCTCGTGGCCCGTGATCGGGCCGACCGTTTTCCATCGGCCGACGCGGCCCTCGCCGCGCTCGGCGGCGTCGAGGGGGCGCGGCAGGCCACGACCGACCTCGAACGGGCACGCAGAGCCCGCCACGACGACGCCGTCCCCTGGCACCTCCGGCCGGCTCCCGGCGCGCCGCACCGGCTCCCCCCCGTGCTCCCGGCCGAGCGCGTTCCCGACGTTCTCGGTCGGGCCATGGCCTTCGAGGCCGACGGTCGCGACCCGCTCGGGGAGGACTCGATCCTCGACATCGCCCGCGAGTTGAACGTCGACACCGGTGCCGTGCGTGCGGCGATCGAGGAGAGCCGGCGGGGCAGGGGAGGCGGCGTGACGCAGGTCTTCCGGCGCGCGCTCGGTGGCGCGGAGCGTGGGGCCCACGCACCGGATCGATCCAGGTCGGACATCGTCACGAAGGACTGGATGCCTGGTCGCCCCGGCACCGACCGGATCTGGCGGGCGACCATCGTCACCGCGTGCGTCTCGGCGGTCATCGCCGGGCTCTTGGGAATGACGATCATCCGGGTGGCCCGGGAGGGGGCCGTGCGCACCGAAGACGATGCGGCCAGGGCCGCGGTCCGGCGCGTCGCCGAGGAGATCCTCGAATCGAGGCAGCGGGCCACGAAAGCCGCCCCAAGTCCGGCTGAAGCCGAAGCCCCTCCCGCCGTCTCCTTCCCCCCGCAGCCCGCGGAATCCCCCGAAGTAACCCCCGCTTTCAAAGTGACGAATCTCCGACTGGCGACACACGCCAAGATCACCTGGATCGGCGTGGTGATGGCCATCTTGTTTCTGCTCGGAGCCCTGGAGGGAGCCCGCCGCCGCCGGCTCGCCCGGGCGGCGGGCCAAAAATGGCCTTGAGCCGGCGGGGAGCGGCCGCGACCATCCCTGCCCGGCGCATTCCGCGCCGGCCCCGCAGAGATGCCGCCGATGCCGCGCCCACGCCGTCTGCCGCCGGTCGTCACCGAGATTCTCCTGGCGCTTGCCGCCATCGCACTGGCACTGCTGACGGCACCGGCCGGTGCCCGCGGCCAGGAAGCACTCCCCGCGCCGGCCCCCGCAAGGCAGCCGCTGCGGTGTCCCGAGGAGATGCCTGACGAGGAAGTCCCCGCCGGCCGGCCGGTGCAGGCTTTCCAGATTCCTCCCCCCGCCGCGCCGCTGCCTCAGGCGACGGTGCCGACGGTCCCCTTGCCGCAGGCGCCCTTTCCGGCCACCGTGCCCGGCACCGGCCCGGCCATGGTGCAGCCGCTCCCCGCGCCGGCCACCACGCCGCTCTTCCCCGGCTTCGGCACCACGACGGCCCCCTCGGTCGGCCCCGCGCTCGATCCGCTCGCGCCGCGCGCGCCGGGCACGGTGATCGGCCCGGGGGGACCGGTGTTGCCGGGCCCGCCGCCGCAGCCGCAAAGCAGCGTCGTCATCCCCCCGCTCGACGCCGAGATCGTCTGGCAGCAGATGGTCGACACGGTCGACGACTTCTTCAAGATCCAGGCCGAGCAGCGCGTCGTCTTCTCCGGAGGCATCCCCGCCGAGGGAAGGATCGACACCTATCCGCAGACCGGCGCCACGCTCCTCGAGCCCTGGCGCGGCGACTCGGTCGGCTTCCGCGAGCGGCTCGAATCGACGCTCCAGTCGATCCGTCGCTCGGGCTCGATGCGCCTCATCCCCGATCCGGCCGGCTGGCGGATCGAGGCGGTGGTCCTCAAGGAACTCGAGAACCTGCCCCGGCCGATGCGGGCCACCGCGGGCGGGGCGAGTTTCCGCAACGACTCATCCCTCTACCGCTACGGCACGCCGCTGCCCACGCTCGGCCAGCAGGTCGGCGACCAGCCACGGCCGGTGGCCAATCCGACGCCGAACATCGGCTGGATCCCGCTCGGTCGCGATCCGCTGCTCGAGAAGAAGATGCTCGGCAAGGTCCTGGGTCGCCTCGGCATCGCCCCCTTGCCACAGTCCGGTCCCGCCTACCAGGCGGCCGATCCGGCGGCCGGTCCGCCGCCGGCCATCCCCGGCCCGGCACCCGGCACCGTCTCGGCCGGACCGACCTACGGCGCGCCACTCACGAGGGAGCAGCTTCCCCCGGGCGCGACCATCGCCCCCGGGCCGCCGGTGCCGATCGAGACGCTGCCGATGCCGCAGGGGCGGTGAGGATCAGCGCGGCCCGTCGGTGACGCAGCCTTCGCTGGCCGGGGCCACGCAGCGGATGTACTTGGCGAGGACGCCGCGGGTGCATTTCAGCGCCGGAGCCCTCCAGGCGGCGCGGCGCGTGGCGAACTCGGCCTCGGAGACGTCGACGTCGAGGCGGGCGTTGTCGGCGTCGATCGTGACCCGGTCCCCGTCCTTGACCAGGGCGATCGGTCCCCCTTCCTGCGCCTCCGGAACGACATGCCCGACGATGAAGCCGTGCGAGCCGCCGGAGAAGCGGCCGTCGGTGATCAGGGCCACGTCGTTGCCCATGCCGGCGCCCATCAGCGCCGACGTCGGCGTGAGCATCTCGGGCATGCCCGGGCCCCCCTTCGGGCCCTCGTAGCGGATGATGATCACGTCACCGCGCTGGATCCTGCCATGCTCGAGCGCGGAGAGCATCGCCTCCTCGCTGTCGAAGACGCGTGCCGGCCCGACGAACGTCGCTCCCTCCTTGCCGGTGATCTTGCCGACGGCGCTGCCGGGGGCCAGGTTGCCATGGAGGATGGTGATGTGACCGGTGGCCTTGATCGGCTGCTCGACCGGGTGGATCACCTTCTGGCCCGCGGCGAGTCCCTTGTTCGTGGCCAGGTTCTCGGCGAGCGTCTTGCCGGTGCAGGTGAGGCAGTCGCCGTCGAGGAAGCCCTTGTCGAGCATGTACTTCATGAAGCCGCTCGTGCCCCCGACGGCGTGGAGATCCTCCTGCACGTAGCGGCCGCTCGGCTTCAGGTCGGCGATGTAGGGGACGCGGCGGGCGACGGCCTGGAAGTCGGCCGGCGTGAGTTCCACCTCGACGGCACGGGCCATGGCGATGAGATGGAGGACGGCGTTGGTGGAGCCACCGAGCGCCATGATCACCACCATCGCGTTCTCGAAGGCGCGGCGGGTCATGATGTCGCGCGGCTTGATGTCGCGCTCGAGCAGGAGGCGCACCGCGGCGCCGGCCCGGCGGCACTCGTCGTACTTCGCCGGATCGACCGCCGGGATGCTCGCGCTGTCGGGCAGCGACATGCCGAGGGCCTCGATCGCCGTGGCCATGGTGTTGGCGGTGTACATGCCGCCGCAGGCGCCGGCGCCGGGGCAGGCGTGGCGGACGACGTTCGCGCGACGGGTGTCGTCGATCCTCCCCGCCACGTATTCGCCGTAACACTGGAACGCCGAGACGATGTCGAGCGGCGTCCCGTCGGCGAGGTGGCCGGCGCGGATCGTCCCCCCGTAGACCATGAGCGCGGGCCGGTTGAGCCGCCCCATGGCGATGAGACACCCGGGCATGTTCTTGTCGCATCCGGGGATCGCCACCAGGCCGTCGTACCACTGCGCCTGCATCACCGTCTCGATCGAGTCGGCGATCACGTCACGGGAGGGGAGCGAGTAGCTCATCCCGTCGGTGCCCATCGAGATGCCGTCGCTGACGCCGATGGTGTTGAAGCGCATCCCCACCATCCCGGCCCCGATCACGCCCTCCTTGACGGCGGCGGCGAGGTCGCCGAGATGCATGTTGCAGGTGTTGCCGTCGTACCACATGCTCGCGATCCCGACCTGGGCCTTGTCGAGGTCGGCCGGCTGGAGTCCGGTGCCGAGAAGCATCGCCTGGGAGGCCCCCTGGGAACGGGGCTGGGTGATCCGGGAGCTGTAGCGGTTGATCGCCATGGTGGGTGGTCGTCGCGGAAGGGAGGGGATTGGCCGGTCGCGGCAGGGGGCCCCCGGCGGCGACTCGGGGAAGACTCCCCGATCGCGCTGGCGGGTCGGCGGCCCGAGCGGGCAGAATAGCCTTCGTCCCGCCCCCGTGAAAGCGACCACCGCAGGCCACGACCCCATGACCCGTCCCCTCCGCGTCCCCCGGTTCGTCTATTTCGACCTTGGCAACGTGATCGCGTTCTTCGACCGCGAGCGCGCCACCCGGAACATGGCCGCCGTCGCCGGAATCACCCCCGCCGCGGCGCACGCCGCGGTCTTCGAGGGGGGTCTCCAGGCGCGACTCGAACGCGGCGAGATCGACTGGAGCGGGTTCCACGAGGGTTTCTCCGCCGCGACCGGCTCGTCGAGCGACCCCGTCGCCCTCGCCGACGCCGCCAGCGACATGTTCAGCCTGAACGTGGCGATCCTCCCGGTGATCGCGGCCATCGAGCGGGCCGGGTGCCGCACCGGCATCCTCTCCAACACCTGCGCCCCCCACTGGGAGCACCTCCTCGCCAAGCGGTTCGCGGTGCTCCCGGGGCGTTTCTCGGTCACCGTGCTCTCCCACGAGGTCGGGGCGATGAAGCCCTCCCCGGCGATCTACGCCGCCGCCGAGCGGATGGCGGGCGTGCCGGCCGAGGCGATCTTCTTCACCGACGACGTGGCCGAGCACGTCGACGCGGCCCTGGCCGCCGGCTGGGACGCCGAGACGTTCACCGACGCCACGCGAATGGCGGACCAGCTCCAGCGACGTGGACTCAATCTCGGCCTCTGACGGCGTCCACCACACGCGCCACGGCGGCCTCGTCGAAGCGTCCCTCGGCGACGACTCGGCCCGCGACGACGAGCACCGGCACGCGGGCACCCCAGATCGGCTCGAGTCGGGCGTCGTCCGCGACGTCGATGCGAGTCACCCCGGGAAGGAGGGCCTCGAGCAGATCCTCGGCCGCCTCGCAGAGGTGGCAGCCGCGACGCGTGTAAAGCACGATCTCCATCGATGCGGTACCATACGGGCCGTGGTTCCGGCTCCACAAGCGCGGGACCGTGCACCGCTCCGCCATGTCCCAGGCCCACCGCCCCAGTCATGAGCGAGTCCCCGCAGACGCTCGACGACTTCCTCCGGGTGCTCCGCTCGAGCGGTCTGGTGGATCCGGCCCGGATCGACGCGGAATTGGCCCCGTGGCGCGACTCGCGCGGGGGAATCCCCGCCGGCGGCGAACCGGTCCCCGAGG
>CAZMOU010000153.1:0-11114 GCA_964567835.1 uncultured Chitinophaga sp.
ACGGTCAGCCGAGCGGTTCGTGCCCCGGGCCGCCGAACCTGCCGGGAGCCGGAACCGGGTCGCCGCCGACGCGGCGCTCCGCCTCGAGGCGTCGCATCTCCCGCCAGACGTACGCTCCGAACGATCCGGCCAGGGTGAAGGGCATCGCCAGCATGAGGAGAATGCTGTAGAAGTAGCCCCGCGCCAGGTTCACCCCCTCCGGATCGGATTCCGCCACGCCGTCCTTGCAGGTGGGGCACCCCAGCGCCTCCCCGGCCGTGGCCACGATCGCCGCCACGCACAGACAGATCGCCAGACGGCCCGCGACACGGACGAAGCGGCGTGCGTTGAATCGCATGGGTGACTCCGGATCGGGGACATGCGGCCGGGGCCCCGCCCCGTCCACTTCCATCATAGCCTTCCGCGGGGCGTCGTCCCGACGCACCGCGGGGCGGGGGTGGTCATGCGGGCCCGGCGACCGGCGCCGGCCAGAGGTGGTAGAGCATGATGTAGATCACCACGCCGGTGACGCTCACGTAGAGCCAGATCGGCAGGGCGACCCGGCCGAGCCGGCGATGGGCGTCGAACCGCCCCCGCGCGGCGAGGAAGAACATCCGCAGTGCCAGCACCGGGACAGCGGCGGCGAGCACGACGTGGGTGGCGAGGATCGTGAGGTAGATGGCCCGCACGGGCGCCGGGCCGGAGAAGGCCACGTGTCCCGCCGACCAGTGGTAGGCGAGATAGCTGGCGAGGAACACGGCGGAGACGACGAACGCCCCGGTCATCGCCCGGCGGTGGGCACGCACGTCTCCCCGACGGATCGACACCCAGCCGAATACCAACAGCGCCGCGGAGATCGCGTTGAGCACGGCGTTGGTCGTCGCCAGCGGGTGGACGGCAAGCAGGATCGGGATCATGGTTCCCCCGTGCCGGCGCCCGGCGTCGTCACCGGCGCCGGATCGGAGGCGGGTGCCTCCTCGGCCAGCACCTCGCGGACGAGTTTTTTGAGCAATTCGACCTTGTCGGGCTGGAGCAGGTGGTAGCCCCCCCGCAACCTTCCCTGCCGATCGAACACCACCCCCCGTTCCGAATGCACCCCGACCTCGGCCGGGAGCCGGAAACTCCCGTTGGCCACCTCCTTGATCACCGCCATGTCGCCGGTGAGGAACTTCCACCGCACCGGATCGGCCTCGAAACGGTCGGAGTAGCGTCGGAGCACCTCGGGGGTGTCGTTGTCCGGATCGCACGTCAGGCTGACGGCGACGACGTCGGGGGAATCGATCTCGCGGAGGATGTCGGCGAGCGCTTGGTTCTCGCGGAAACAGGGGCCCGGACAGTTGGCGAAGAACACGCTCCCGATCCACACCTTTCCGAGGAGACCGGCGGAATCGAAGGTCGCGCCAGCCTGGTCGGTGAGCACGAACGGGGTGAAGGTCTCCCCCGGATCGTCGAGCCGGGCGGCGACGGGGGCCGGCGCCTCGGACCTCGGGGAGGTCGGTGCGACGTCGGCGGGGCGATTGCAGCCGGGCGACAGTCCCGCGGCCACGACCGCCACCCATCCCGCCTCCCACCACGGCGACCGGGAGCGCCCCCGCTGGAAGCGTTGCCTGGGCAGGGGCCGGGGGGGGAGTGGCATCGGATTCCCGTTCACGTTCAATGGGCGGCCGGTTCGGCGAGCAACCGCGCCCTGCCCGCTTCCTCGAGGAGTTGCACGTCCGACGGACGCGCCATGTGGAGGGCCCTCTCCTGCGACACCATGCGGTTGCGCATCCCGACGTCGGGCACGAGCATCAGCGCCAGGAAGACGGCCATCATCGCCGCCGGGATCGTGAGGACGTACTTCCAGTTCGCCTCCCAGAGCACGTGCATGAAGAACAGGACGACCAGGAGGGCCTTGGTGCACGACACCGCCATCATGAACGCCCACCCCACCTGGGGCTGGTCCCGCCACGGCCAGATCGAGGAATAAGTGAGGAACGACATCGTCGTCAGGCCGCACAACGCCGCGAACACGGCGAGGTACTTGCCGACGCCGCCGTGGCCCTCGTCATGATGCCCGACGTCGTCGTCGGCATGGTGCTGACCACCGGCGTCCGGATCGCCCGGGCGGGTGATGGGGCCGTGTGCGGCATGGTCGTGTGCGTCGGACATCGGAACCTCGGTCGTTGACGGAATCGGGCCCGGAGCCGGGCGTCGCGGGGCGGATCAAAACAGGTAGAGCAGGGGAAAGAGGAAGATCCAGACGAGATCGACGAAGTGCCAGTACAGACCGGCGTTCTCGATCATCCCCGCCCGCTTCCGGTCGAGCCGGTAGAGCAGCAGGATGGCGAACACGAGCAACCCCACCGCCACGTGGACGGCATGGAAGCCGGTGAGCAGGAAGTAGGTGCTCGCCCACATGTTGCCGCCGGGGATCACCGCCGGCAGACGGAGCCAGGGGAAGGCGTCGTTGAGCCCCTCGGAATGGCCGCCGTGACCGCCGTCCCCCTCGGTGGGCAGGGGCATCACCTGATCGGCGACGACGGCGAGGTCGAACGGTTGCTGGTCGGGGCTCGCCACCATCTGGCGCACCTTCTGCAGCCGTCGTCGCGCCGCCGCGAGTTCGGCGCCGAGCTTCTCCTCCGGGGTGTCGTCGAGCTCCTTCAGCTTGTCGATGATCGCCGGCTCCCCCAGCCGGGCCCTGACCGCGGAGCCGTAGTAGAGGTCGGGCTTCTCGTGGATCAGGCTGTGCGGGTAGGCGGGGTAGATCCCGTGGGAGAACTTGGCCGAGTACTCGTACGCCTTCACCCCGAGGAACAACGTCCCCAGGAGGAGCGTGGCGAGCATCCAATTCTTCGCCAGGGTGGTCTTGTTCGCCCGCGCCGCCTCGAGCGCCAGCACGATCGTCACGCTGGAGCAGATGAGCACGAAGGTGTTGAACGCGCCGATCGGCTCGCTGAGGTGGACGTGATGGGGTTTGGGCCACACCGGGGCCCCGAAGCGCAGCACGACGTAGCTGCCGAGGAGCGCCGCGAAGAACATGATCTCCGTCGACAGGAACAGCCACATGATGAGCTTGCCCTTCGAGAGGGGCAGGCCCGGCTGGTACTGGAGCACGACATGGCCGTGGCCATGCCCGTCGCCGTGGGCGTCGTGGTGGTCGTGATCGTGGGGGATGGCTGGAGCGGAGGCGGTCATGGCAGTCCGGAGGTGGGGGCGGGCCGCGCGGGCCGGTTGGTCAGATCGATCGGCCGCAGACCACGGCCGCCACGAGGATCGCGAGCAGGGAACCGAGTGACGTGAGGAGCAGCCCGCGGGCGCTCTGGTCGTCGCGGCGCACCGCGAAGCGGATGGTGGCCGCGACATACGCGCTCGACGCCGCCGCGGCGACGAGGAACAGCGGCACGCTCCCCGAGGGGACGGCCACGAGCAGGCTCACCGGCAGCATGGCCAGGGCGGCGGCGAGCGCCTGGCCCGCCACCCGCAGGCCCCCCGGATCGACGACCGGCAGCATGCGCAGCCCGGCGGCGGCGTACTGCCCCCGGTAGAGCCACGCGATCGCCATGAAGTGGGGGAACTGCCACAGGTAGAGCACCGTCGCCAGGGCGCCGACGGCGAGCGCTCCGGCGACGTCCCCCTCGGCCAACCGGGCCGGGCCGCCGGCCGCGCCCCATCCGATCGCCACCGGCAGGGCCCCGGCCACCGCTCCGACGGCGGTGTTGAGCGGCGTCAGGCGTTTGAGCGGGGTGTAGGCCGCGACGTAGAGCACCCAGGTGACGACCGCGGCGAGCGTCGCGACGGCACCGCCGGCACGGAGCGTGATGGCGGCACCGACGACGAGGAGGACGACCGCCACCGCCCAGGCCTCGCGCACGCCGAGTCGCCCCGCGGCGATCGGACGCCCGGCCGTCCGGGGCATGAGGCGGTCGATGTCGCGCTCGAGGATCTGATTGGCGATGCTCGAGCTGGCGGCCACGGCCAGGGTGCCGAACAGCACCGCGAGCAGCGCTTCCGGGTCGATCTTCCCCGCGGAGGTGATCCACGCGGCGCTCGCGACGGTGGCGAGCACCATGAGCGCGATGCGCGGCCGCGCCAGTCGCGCTCCATCGGCGACGATCGCCAGCCCGCCGCGACAGGCCGGGGAGAGCGTCGTGCCCTCGGACACCGGGATGGAACGGGCGGGCAGCGTCATCGTGCCCCCCCGGCGCGGTCGGCCATGAGACGCCCCCGCCCCGAACGGGCGGGAAGCGGACGGTTCGCCAGGCGTTCCAGGCGCTCCGCCCCGCCCCATTCGAGCGCGAGCATCACCGACGCCCCGAGGATCGCCATGCCGAGCAGGACATGGGCGGTGACCACCACGGCACCCCGGGGACTCCGGGCCTGGAGCGCGTCGGCCGTCGCCCAGGCCTCCTGCAGCCACGCGGGCATGCCCCAGGTGAAGATCCACGCGCCCGCTCCGAGGAGGAGTTGGCAGGCGACCAAGGCGACGATCAGCCTCGACAGGCGCCCCGCGGAACGGGACTCGTGCGGCTGCCAGGACACGGCCGTCAAAGCCGAGAGCACGGTCACGGCGGCGGCACCCAGCAGATGGATCACGACCATCCAGCGGAACGTCAGCGGCGCCAGGCTCGAGTCGGCGTGCCGCAACTGGGCACCGGCGACGAGCTGGAGGTAGGACGCCACGACGAGGGCCGCCGGGAGCGAGGCTCCCAGCGCCCACGAGGGGAGCGGCAACGACGCCGGACCGACGGAGGTCCGCACGTCGGGGCCCGTGATGCCCGCACCGTCCGCGGAGGCCGCCGTGGCCCCCCCGCCCCGCCGCCCGGCGATGACGGCGATCGCGGTCGCCACGGCGAAAAAGAGCGGACCGGTGCAGGCGTGGACCTTGGCCACGGTCTTGTCGTCGAGAATCACGCGCAGGCCACCCAGAGCACCCTGCAACACGACGAGGATCACCGCGGCGACGACCAGCCACCGAAGCGCCGGGGTGGACGACGCCCGGAACGTGACCGCCGCGAGGAGCAGCGTCAGCATCCCGGCGGCCATGCCGAGAAGCCGGTGGCCGTGCTCCAGGAACAGGTCCCACGGCCCCCAGAACCAGTCACCGAGGGGATAGAGCAGCATGTTGTGGCCGAACGTGCTCGGCCAGTCGGGCACGGCCATCGCGGCGTCGTACGTGGTGACCAACGCCCCGAACGACAGCAGCAACGCCGTCACCGCGACCAGCATCCATGCGACCACCCTCGGCCAGTTGACCGTGGCGGAATCCGTGGTGGTGGCGTGGAGGGCTCGTGCCATCGGGGCGCGTCAGGCGTGGGCGTGGGCCGCCGCCGCCATCTCCGCTGGGTGGGGCGCGTCGGTCTGCATGAGATGGTCCTTCTCGCATCCGGGGACCGAGTACTCGTAGGGGCCGCGGTGCACGACCGGCTGGAAATCGAAGTTTCCGTGGCCCGGGGGACTCGGAGCGGTCCACTCGAGCGTGTTGGCGTGCCACGGGTTCCGCCCGGCCACCGGACCGTTGAACATGCTCCAGAAGAAGTTGACGGCGAACACGATCTGCGAGGCCACCATCCCCATCGCGCACCAGGTCATGAAGGCGTTCAACGGTTGCAGATGGTGGAACGTCTCGTAGTGGTAGGCGTCGGCCAGACGGCGCGGGAATCCGACCGCCCCGAGGATGTGCATCGTGAAGAACGTGCCGTTCAAGAACACGAACGTGAGGAAGAAGTGCACCTTCCCCCAGAACTCGTTCATCGTCCGGCCGAACATCTTGGGGAACCAGAAATAGATCCCCGCGAAGACGCCCATCGCCGTACCGCCGAAGAGCACGTAGTGGAAGTGGGCGACGATGAAGTAGGTGTCGTGGATGAAGATGTCGACGGGAGTCGCCGCCATGAAGATGCCCGACAGGCCGCCGATGATGAACATCGCCACGAACGACAGGGCGAAGAGCATCGCCGCGGTGTAGTGGATCCGCCCGCCCCAGACCGTCCCCAGCCAGTTGAAGGTCTTCACGGCGCTGGGCAGCGCGATCATCATCGTCGCCACCATGAAGGTGATCCCCAGTGCGGGGTTCATTCCCGAGATGAACATGTGATGGCCCCAGACGATGAACCCGAGCCCGGCGATCCCGGCGATCGAATAGACCATCGGCCGGTAGCCGAAGAGCGGCTTGCGGGCGAACACGGTGAGGATGTCCGACACCATGCCCATCGCGGGGAGGATCATGATGTAGACGGCGGGGTGGCTGTAGAACCAGAAGAGGTGTTGCCAGAGCAGCGGCTGGCCGCCGCCGGCCCCGGAGACCGAGTTGTTGATCACCAGCCCCTCGGGCGTGAAGAACCCGGTGCCGAGCATCCGGTCCATGAGCTGCATGAAGCCCGCCGCGGTGAGGACGGGGAGGGCGAACGCCTGGAGGATGGCGGTGATGAACATCGCCCAGATCGTCATCGGCAGCCGGAACATCGTCATTCCCGGCGCCCGCATGAGGATGATCGTCGTCATGTAGTTGACGCTTCCCAGCATCGACGACACGCCGACCATCGTCAGGCCGAGGAGCCACAGGGTCTGCCCCATGCCGCTCCCCGGCGCCGAGTTGACGTTGGTGGAGAGGGGCGGGTAGCTCGTCCATCCACCCGCCGCCGCCCCGCCCTCGACGAAGAAGCTCGCCCCGAAGAGGAGGAACGCGGGCCACATGAACCAGTAGCTCAACATGTTGAGCGTGGGGAACGCCATGTCGTCGGCACCGATCATCAACGGGATGAGGAAGTTGCCGAAGGCGCCCGCGAGGATCGGGATGATCACCAGGAAGATCATCACCGACGCATGCATCGTGAAGAGCATCGTGTAGAACTCGGGCGCCATCTGGCCGCCCTGCTGCGCGAAGAGCTTTCCGAGCACCGGCACGTCGGACCAGGGCCACGCCACCTGCCACCGCACGGCGAGTGCCAGCAGGCCGCCGATGAGGAACCACACGAGCGTGGAGAAGAGGAACTGCAGACCGATGACCTTGTGATCCTTGGAGAACACGTAGGTCGAGAGGAACGTCGACAGCGAGGGCTGCCCGTGCCCCCCGCCGTGATGCGCGTCGTGCCCTGCCGCTGGACTCTGGACCGGGGCGGGGGAATGGGTGACGGTGCTCATGCTTTCCTCCGGGGCATCGCTCGGGTCGTGTCGGGGGGCCGGGGTCGGGTGCGAGGAGACGGACGGTGTACGGTCGGGGTCAATCGGCCGCGGCGGCGGGGGCGTCCTCCGGTCCGCGTTGGGTCGCCCCCTGGGCCGCCTCGACGCCGGCCAGCCAGCGTTCGAAATCGGCACGGGGTTCGATGGTCACGCGACCCTTCATCTTGTAGTGGCCCCAGCCGCAGACCTCCGCACAGACGATGTCGTAGGTGCCGGTCTCGGTGGCCCGGAACCACACCGGTTGCTTCATCCCCGGCACCGCATCCTGCTTCACGCGGAGGTTGGGGAGGAAGAAACTGTGCAGGACGTCCATGCTCTTCAGCTGGACGAGGAAGTCCTCGTCGACGGGCACGTGCAGGTCGTTGACCACGAAGAGGTCATCCTGCGTGCCGAGGGTGCCATCGGCGCCCGGATAGCGGATCCGCCATTCGAATTGACGCGCCACCACCTCGGCGGAGGGCGCCATCCTCGGCCGGCGCATCTTCACGTCCGCCCAGGTGTTCATCTGGTAGATGGCGAGGAAGAGCATCGTGGCGGCGGGGATGATGGTCCACACCACCTCGAGCGTGTGGCTGCCGTGGATGTACTTGGCGGGAGCGTTCATCACGGCGGAATCGTACTTCCACATGAACCAGAAGAGGATCAGTTCCGTGGCCAGGAACACGACGCCGGTGAGGACGAGGATGAAATAAAAGAGGCTGTCGATGCTGCGGCCGTGCAGGGAGACGTCCTTGGGCAGCCAGTGGTCGTACCACGGTGCCACGACGAAGCAGAGCGTTCCCAGGACGGGAACGAGGAGGAACAGAAGGCTCCACACGATCCCCGCCCAACGCCGCCCCCTGGGCAGGGCGGAATCCCATTCGGCGGGAAGGGGTGCATCGTCTCGGTTGTCGTTCGTCACGGCCGTCTGCTCCGCGGGATCGTCAGGAACGTTCGGGATCTCGGCCGGCGTCGCCGACCGCTGTGGTCAGGACGGGGTCAGAACCGGTCGCGGGCGAGCGCGGGGCGGTCCGCCCCGAGTTCGCCGTCGAGTTCGTAGGGAAGCGAGCGCACGTAGTTCACGATGTGCCAGATGTCCTCCGGCGAGACGGTGCCCTTCGCCGCCGGCATCGGCGCACCGTTGATCCCGGCGTGGACGCGGTAGTAGATGTCGATCGGACGCCGGCCGCCGCGGTAGATGCCCTGCCGCAGATTCCGGGGAGGGATCGTGCGCGGCTCCAGGGCGTCGCCATCGAGCACCTTCCGCGCCACCCCGCGGACGGCGCTCTCGGCCGAGGCGAGTTCCTGTTTCCACGTCACGATCGACTTGTTCCAGTCGTCGTAGTCGTTGGCCTGCCCGTCCCCGAGCGCGGTCGGCCCGTGGCACTTCACGCAGTTGGCCTTGTCGCCGTAGAACAGCTCCCGCCCCTTGGCGATGGAGGCCGCCATGTCGATGTCGGCCGGCATTTCCGGGACGGCGATGAGGGCGTCCACCGCCCCCTTCCACCGCTCCGCGATCGGGGAGAGGACCTCGCCGACGAGGAACTCCCTCGTCTCCGGAAGCTTCCCCTCGGCGTCGTCGTCGAGTTCGAAATAGGCACGCATCAGGGCCAGTTCGGTCTCGCCGCGGATCGACAGGTACTTGACGTACTCCGCCAGGGCGTCGATCTGCGTCTCGGAGAGCAGTGCGAACGAGGGCATCGACGTTCCCGGGATGCCGTTCTTGAGGATCCGCACCAGATCGGCGTGCGTCGGCTTGTCGGCCCGCTCCGTGCTCTTGAACTTGAACACGCCCGGACGGTAGTCGCGGGGATAGGGGTTGAGGAACGCCGCGGTCGGGCCGAGGGCGTCACCGGTGACCCCGTGACAGTGCGCACAGTGCTCGCGGTAGAGGCCGTTCTTCCGCCCCACGATGTCGCTCCGCACCGGGCCGGCCGCCAGGCGCAGCTTGTCGACGTCGATGCCCGATTCGGCCGGGGCGAGCGGTTCGTCGGGGGTGCCGAACATCGCCCGCAGGACGGTGGCCACCTGTCGCTGCTGCTCGGCCGTGAGGTTCTGTTTCGTCGCCTCGACCATGTTCGAGCGGAACCAGGCCGGCGGGGTGGCCCCGCAACCGGTGAACACGAACGATCCGACCAGCACGAGCGCCGGCAGGAACGGCCGGACGCATGACCGGTCGGCAGGGCGGATGGGGTGGGAGTGCATGGGTGTGATCGGAAGAGGAACGGGACGGACCGACATCAGCCGCCGAGCGCGGACGCCGGCACCTCGAGCGTGCCGATGTCCTTCGTTTCGTCCGGTTCCAGCTTGACCTGGAACCGGCCCTTCGGAGTCCATTTGAGAGCGGGTTGGGCGAGGCCGAGAGCACCGTTCGGACCGGTCGAGCGTTCGTGCCACACCTGAAACTCCAGCACCTCGCCGGCCGGGAGATCGGGGATGGCGAACGACCCGTCGGCTGCGCTCACCGCCACGTAGCCGTCCTTGCGGAACACGACATACGCCTTCATCCACGGGTGGATGTTGCAGGTGACCATCGTCGGCATCCCGGTCTCGGCGTCGGGCTTGAACAGCGTGCCCTGGCCGGCGGGGATCAACTGGTTGAAGCTCGTCCCGGCGATGTTGGTGTTGTGCCCCACGGGATCGCTGTTGTGCACGTCGATCGGCTGGCCGACCCGGGCGGCGAACACCGGCGTGATGAACTCGCACTGCTTTTGGTCGAACACGAGGTTCGTGGCGGGGGGCGAGGCCTCCTTCACGCGGCTCGACTTCCTCGCGAACACCACCACGTTGGCCAGTCCCTTCGACGAGGGATCGACGACCAGCGAGCGGTCGAAGAGTTTCATTCCGTCCTTCGTGCAGACCTCCGTGTCCTTGTCGACGACGAGGGCCTTCGCTTCGGCGGGAGACCCGGCGAAGACGAACCGCCCCCTGAGCGTCGCCCAACCGGTGCCCGTCGGAGCCGAGGCGTCCTGTCCGGCGCCGTCGGAGGCCGAGGCTTCCGTCAGGACGGTGCGGATCCTCTCCGCCGCCGCGACGTCGACCGCGGGCTGCGGAATCCGTCCGTCCGTGCAGCCGGCGGACAGCAGCGAACCGACCGCCAGTGCCAGCGCGGCGAGCGACCGCTGCGTCCCGACCGAACCGCGGGGCGGATGCACCGGCGACAGCGACTCACTTCTTGCTGAACAGGCTCGCATCGAGCACCACCTCCCCGAGATCGTTTTCGCCCGCCGCCACCTTCGTCTTCCGGCGACCCTTGGCGATCTTCTCCGCCTTGCCGCCCACCTTGATCTCGCCGATGTAGCCCGCCTTCTCGTGCCACAGCTGCAGTTCGACCTCGCCGGCGGGGACGTTCTCGATCGTGAACGTGCCATCGGCGGCCGAGACGGCCGCGTAGGGATTGGGACGCACGAGCACCCAGCCCTTCATCCAGGGATGGATGTTGCAGGTCACCTGGGCGGGAATGGCCTCCTCGCTCGAGAACGTCACGGTCGAATCGCCGCCGGCGGCGATCAGGCTGTTGGAAGGGGGATTCTTGATCGTCGCCACGTTGCTGTTGTGGCCGACCGTATCGGAGTTCTTCAGCGTGAGCGGCTGCCCGACCTGCACGAACGCCACGTGGGGCTCGAAGCGGCAGTTCTTGTTGTCCATCACGACCGCGTCCTTCTTCTTGCCCGCGAGATCGGGGTGGATCTTCACGTCCTTGTCACGCACGAACACGACGACGTTCGCCACCCCGCCGTCGGCGCCCACGACCAGCTCCTCGTTGAGCAGTTTGTGCTTGCCGCAGACCTCGACGTCCTTGTCGGCCTTCAATTCCGCGGCCGTGGGCGCGGTCCCGCCGAACTTGAACCTGCCCTTGATGGTGCCCCAATCGTCGGCCGCGGCCGGCGTGAGGCTGAGGAGGGCGGCCACGGCGATCGCCGCGGGTCCGGCGAACCGGGCGAGGGGGAGCGGGCGGTGCATGGGAGGATCTCCGGGAGGGTTGCGGGGGCGGA
>CAZMOU010000154.1:0-10902 GCA_964567835.1 uncultured Chitinophaga sp.
TCGACGTGGACGACCGGCAGATGTCGGAGATCGCGATCGTCGAGAACCTCCAGCGCCGCGACCTCGACGCCCTGGAGAAGGCGACGAGCTTCAAGTCCTACCTCGCCGCGTGGGGATGCACGCAGGACGAACTCGCCAAGCGGCTGTCGATCGACCGTTCCACCGTGACGAACCTCATCCGGCTGCTCGAGCTTCCGGAGGGGGTGCAGCGGAAGCTGCGGGCCGGCGGCATCTCCATGGGCCATGCCCGCGCGCTGCTTCCCCTCGGCGACGAGCACGAGCAGATGAAGCTGGCCGATCGGATCGTCGCCGAGGGGCTCTCGGTGCGGGCGATCGAGGCGGAGGTGCAGGAGATCCTCCGGGCCGACGAGGACGACGCGCCGCCGGCGGTGCCCCGGAAGCCGTCGCGGAACGGTGCGCCTCACGACGACGACGGTGTCGACGACGATGCCGCCATCCCCGACGGCGACGCGGACGCGCCGGCAGGCGACGGCGCCCCGCGGCCGGCCGGCGCGGCCAAGCGCAAGCCGGGCCGCCCCGCGACGCGGCGCACGGCGCAGGTGCAGGCGGTGGAGCAGCAACTCCGCCGGGCGCTGGGGACGAAGGTCGTCGTCCACGCCAACGGCAAGGGGGCCGGCCGGATCGTGATTCCCTTCGCGAACCTCGACGAGTTCCAGCGGCTTCTCGAACAGATCGTGCGGTAGGAGAGGGCGACCGGCGCCCCGGCCCCCGACTCGTGTAGACTCTTGTTCCGACGGTCGCGGTGAACGCGTCCGGCGACGGGGCGTAGCTCAGCCTGGTTAGAGCGCCTGGTTTGGGACCAGGAGGTCGAAGGTTCGAATCCTTTCGCCCCGATTGCGGTCGGCCCCGCCGGGGAGGTCTCTTCCTCCCGCGTCGCGTGGCGCCCCGCCCGCCTCCCGGCTCGTGCAGCCGGGTCTTCTTGCCCGGGGCGGGGCGAGCGGCGCGGGACCGACGCTCCCCGCACGGCCCCCGTGCTGGCCAAGCCCGGTCGTGGAAACCGGGGAAAGAAGGCAAACGGGGCAGCCTGCGGGGGCTTCGGGGATCGCCCTGCCACCTGACGAATCCCACAGCGTGGCCCCGATTCAGGTCGATACCGAGATATCGCCTGTCTTTTCGGACAGCCGGCGTCGGATGGGCCATCGATCGGAAGCGGACCGTCCGCACCGGTTCCCGAGGCTCCGGTCTCGCCATCCGCCGCAGGGCGACGTCCGACCTGAAGGAAGCCTTCCCCGTGCCCCCCCCGACCGACCGCGACCCGGTACCCGGACACGACCGGCAGGGGCAGCCCGGTGTTGACGTGCCTGCGACCCTCCCCCCCCATGAGTGGCGAATCAAACGGATGTTCGCGAAAATGGTCCGAGTCATCGTGATCAAGGTGTTGCGCGTCCCGCTCGACGTGCTGGAACCCGATCGCGACGGTTTCAAATCTGGGCGGGGCTGACCCGCTCCGGCGCGGGACGGCCCCGTGGTGGCCCGACCGATGGCTGAAGCGATCCTCTACAGCGCCAACCCGGCCATGTTCCGCAACAGGCCGGTGCTGTTCCTGATCCTCCTGGCGTTGGTCTTCGCCTGGGGCCTCGGGCTGCTGCTCCTCTTCGTCTGGTGGGTCCGCACGCAGGCGACCTGCCTCACGGTCACCGACGAACGCGTCCGCTTGCGCCGGGGGATCCTGGGCAAGTACACCAACGACGTGACGATCGCCGACGTCCGCAACGTCCAGGTCTCGCAGAGCCCCTTCCAGAGGATCTTCGGCGTCGGGACGATCGGCATCTCCTCGTCCGGGCAGGGGGACATGGAGATCGAGGTCCATGGCCTCCCCTCCCCGCAGCGGATCCGCGCCCTGATCGACGAGCGTCGGGCCCGGATGCGGAGCCGGTAACCGCGCGATACGGGGACCGGTCCCTTCAGCCCACCACCGCCGTGAGACCGTCCCGGAAGTAGTGGAAGAGGGCGTTGTCGTCCTCCGTGGGCCTGGCGACGATCATCATGCCATGCTCGATGTCACCGCTCGCCGCGGTGAAGACGACGGTGTCGTCGAAGTGGTCCAGCACCTCCCTGATCCACGACGAGACGCACGCGTCGAACTGCGCGAGGCGTCGCGGGGCCTTGCCCGCGATCCGTCGCTCGAGACGGCGCAGGTAAATCTCGACGTGGGCGAACCAGTCGAGGCTGTCGATGCAGATTTCCTGGAGGTCGAACGTCACGATGAAGTTGTCCCTCGAGGCGGGACTGACCTCGTAGACGTATCCACCCGCGACCGGCCGGATCGGGAACGCGTCGGAGAGCATCGTCTCACCGGTGAAGACGTCCACGAAGCGTGTCAGGGAACGCTCCAGCTTCGGCGTCAGTTGCCCGTGCCGGGGCGTTCGCCGACGTCGTTCCCCACGCCCCGTCCCTCGGAAGCCCATTGCCATGACGGTGCCCTTTCCGCCGTCGCCCTGGGTGCGGGAGACGACCGCCGGCGCCCGGGGCCACCGCCCCACATGCCCCCGGAGGGGGTCCGACCAGGTCGTGCCGGGACCGGGACATCCCCGTGCCCGGCAGACCGAGGCACCGCCACGGTCCCACCGCACGGCGAGCCTCCTTCCGGCCACGGCGACCGGAGCATCGGGTCTCGCCACTTCTCTTACGGATCGAGCGGCGAAAACCTAACGCGTCCCGGCCCTCCGCCGCTCCCGTACCGGGCCGGGCGACGCCCCATCCCCCAAAAAAGCCGGGCCGGGCACCATGCGGCACCCGGCCCGGCGCGGTGGAAAGCCCGGGCGGACGGCGTCAGGCCACCGCCGGCATCCCCAGGACGCGACGGCTCCGCCGCTCGAGGAGCGAGAACGCCCCGAACAGCACGGCGATCACGCTCCCGAAGGAGGCGGCGT
The DNA here is from genome assembly GCA_964567835.1 of uncultured Chitinophaga sp. Taxonomy (GTDB): domain Bacteria; phylum Planctomycetota; class Planctomycetia; order Pirellulales; family UBA1268; genus QWOP01. The sequence continues at coordinate 2,895 of CAZMOU010000154.1, forward strand.
CGATCTCCGGCACCGGCTGTTGCCGGAGCGTGTTGTTCACCGTGGACACCTGTCCGTCGGACAGCTTGATGGTGTCGATCACCCACAGGTCGACCAGTCCACCGGGGAGTGTCGTCCCGACGTTCGCCCCGTTCAAGCTGTAGAGCGCCCAGGTGCCGGAGCCCGGGGTGGTGAAACCCTCGTACGCCGTCTCCGAGGCGAAGATATCCTTCCACACCTCCACCGTCTGCCCGGCCGTGGTCGCGTCCAGGTAGACGTCCCGGAAGGTGAATCCGGGCCCGTCGGCCCCGTTGATGTGCACCTTGTAGTCGAGGCGCAGCGTCAGCGGCGAGGCGGCCGTCCCGGAGTAGCCGGAGAGGTTCGTGATCAGGAACTCATGGCTGTAGAAAAGCGGGTTGTTGTTCTCCTGGATCTTGATGAACTCGCCGCCGGTCCAGCCACTGCCACCGAGGTACGTGAAGTCCTTGTCGCCCAGGGTCCATGGGGCACCTTCGCCGTCGGAACCTTGCGCGAAGGTCTCGACGTTTCCGATGTCCAGCACCGGTGAATCCGCCGCGGCGGGAAACGCCCCGGCGACCGAAAGACCCAGGACGAACGCCGTCCGGAGCAGGGGCAGGAGACGTGGGCCACGAGTCGAGCATGGGGAAAGGCGAGCGACGCTGGCGAATCCACCGGCCGGGAAGGGGGTGGTGGGCATGAGGAACTCCTCTGTTGGAGAGACTGGAACGGACCTGAATCCGTTCAGCACACGCCGTCGACGTGCATTTCGACGGGACAGCAGCGGGAAGAAAACGGCGAACGCCCGGGGCGTTCACCTCCGCCGGCCTACGCTGTGCCGCGACTCCGCAGAGGCAGAGAAGATGGCAAATCGTCTTCCGCGATCGCGTGCCAGGTCCCGCATCCGGAGCTTCGCCCCCGGACACCGACCCCGGCATGGGGGATGGTAGCGGACTTCCCGGCGCGGGGGGAAAACAGCCGGTATTTCCCTGCGTGACGTCCGTTTCCGGCCGCGGGACTCACTGGACAGGTCGTTCCGCCGCCGCTGCCGGGCGAGCGGCGGGACTGCGTCAGCCGAGCCCCATGCAGCCGCCCGCGCCACACTGCGGCCGGCCGCAATTGCCCGGCATCCCCGCGGTGGACTCCTTGCCGCGGGCGACATGCCCCGCCGCCGCGCTCACGAGTTTGTCGAGCCTTCGACTCTCGCAGTGGGGGCACTTCGGCCGCTCCTCACCGCGCACGAGCAGTTCGAACTCCCGGCGGCATTCCCGGCAGGCGTATTCGTAGAGCGGCATGGCTGGCACCCCGGCGTCCGCCCGTCTCCCGCGACACCCAGTCCGACGGCGGCGGGCCGGATGGGCGCCCTCATCGTAGCTTTCCGGGGCGGTCTCACCACGGCCGGCAGCCAGGCCGGCGACGGTCGCCCGCGATCCCGTCCGGCGTCACGCCGCCAGCCGCAATCCCGCCCAGACGGCGAGCAGGCCGGCGGCATTCGATCCGACGACGTAGAGCACGGCGGCGGCATGCCGTCCCTGCTGCCAGAGATCCACCGCCTGGAAGACGTAGCTCGAGAAGGTGGTGAATCCACCGAGCAGGCCCACCAGGAGCAGCGTCTCGAGCCCCTCCGGCAGGTCGGCACGAGACCGCACCGTGGCCACGATCCAGCCGAAGAGCAGGGCCCCGACCACGTTCACCGTCGCGGTGCCCCAGGGAAATCCGGGGCCGAAGTGGCGTGCCGCGACGTCGCTCAAAAGCGCGCGGGCGAGCGTTCCCGTGCCGCCGGCGAGGGCGAGGAGCATCCACTGCAGCGGCGGGGGGAAGGGGGATGGAGCGGGCATGGTTGGCTGGGGATCGCTCCCGGACGGACGACGGACGCCGATCGGCGGCGGGCCCGGACCCGCTCCACCGGCCGACCGATGCGGCGTTACGATACCCCACCGGCGGAGTGGACGGCGAGGACGGGGCGCGGGGCGGCACCCGCTGTCCATCGGAGGCGGTCCTGGCAGGGAGCGACGGCGATGATCCCGGAAGAAGATTCCTCCAGGCTCGAAAACCCCTACGCCTCCCCGGTGGACCAACAGGCGGATCGACCCGCCGACACCGCGGAGCCGACGCCGCACGCGGAAGGGAATCCGTGGCTCACGATCTGGACACGCCCGCGCGGCACCGTCAGGCGCCTCGTGGACACCGACCCCACCCGCGCGGTGGTCCTCCTCACCTGCCTGGGCGGTGTGGCGGAGACGCTCGACCGGGCCTCGACACGGAACGCGGGCGACTCCATGCCCTTCCTGTCGATCCTCGTCATGGCCGGCGTGCTCGGTCCCCTGTTCGCGCTGGTCGGGCTCCGCATCTCGACCTTCCTGACGCGGACCGCCGGGGCGTGGCTCGGAGGCACGGCCACCCCGGAGTCGCTGCGGACGGCGATCGCCTGGGCGACGGTTCCGTCGCTCGCCACCTCGACGATGTGGATCCCGCAACTGGCCCTCTTCGGCTCCGAGATGTTCACGAGCGAGACGCCCCGCATCGACGCGAATCCGTCGCTCGCGATGCTGCTCCTCGGCAGCGGCCTCGTCGAGATGGCAGGAGGGATCTGGAGCCTGGTGACCGCCTGCCATACGATCGCCGAAGTGCAGGCATTCCGTTCGGCCTGGAGGGGGCTCGCCAACATCCTCCTCGCCGGCCTGCTGCTCGTCCTGATCGTGTTCGCGGTCGTCGTGCTGATCATGATCCCCGTCATGCTGCTCCGCTGACACGCTCCCTCCATCCCTCCCGCCGCCCCCCGACCCGATCCGATCCGCCCATGGCCACCCCACGCCGTGCTCCCGGCCTCGTCGCCGTCGCGTCCCTCGTGCCCCTCCTCGTCGCGGCGTTCGCCGCGGCGCGGGCCGACGACGAACCGCTCCCCCGCGCACCGCGCGGCACCCCGTTCGTCTTCGAGGTCATCGAGAGCGTCGACGCCTCCTACCTCGGCGACACGCCGAGCCACATCGGCCGGTCGGGCGGCGTCGAGTTCCGCCCCAACGTCGCCCTGGGTGACCCGGTGTACCGCGTCGTGGGCGCGGGGGACGACCGCAGGAGCGTGCGGATCGGCCGCGTCTCCCGCGTCGTCTGGGAGCGGGTCAGCGGCAGCCTGACGGTGGAGGTCGATCCCGATCCGCTCGTGCGCATCGCCGTCGGGGACGAGGTGTGGATCGACCTCAACCCGGCGCCCGACCCCGCCGGAGCCGCCGGCGACTGACCGTCGAGACGAACACTTCCGGCAGCGCCTGCGTACCGATCGGCCCGGCCGTCGGGGGGCACGGGCACCACCACCGGCGGACCGCAACGGGGCTCCGCGGGAGCTATACTTTCCCGCTTGCCCCCCGGCCGATTCCCGGGGCCGTTTTTCCCCCCTGCCTGGCGGACACGCGATGCTCGTCTTCCCCAAGCGGATCCTCTTCGTCGGCTTCGGCGCCGTCGCCCGGTGCACGCTGCCGATCCTCCTCGACCACGTCAAGGTTCCCCCCCACGCGATCACGATCCTCGATTTCGAACCGCTCGAGTCGGCGATCAGGCCGTGGATCGAACGCGGCGTGCGGTTCGTCCGGGAACGCGTGACCCGGGACAACATGGGGGAACTCCTCGGCCGCCACCTCTCCGAGGGGGATCTCCTCCTCGACCTCGCCTGGAACATCGACTGCTGCGAGATCGTGCAGTGGTGCCACCACCGCGGCGTGCTCTACCTGAACACCTCGGTCGAGCTGTGGGATCCCTACGAGCACTCGCGGACCGCCGAGCCGCACGAGCTGACCCTCTACTGGCGCCACATGAACCTGCGGCGCATGACGTCGTCCTGGAGCACGCCGGGGCCGACGGCGGTGCTCGAGCACGGCGCCAATCCCGGGCTGATCAGCCATTTCACCAAGCACGCCCTCCTCGACATCGCCGCGCGCTGCCTCGAGGAACGGAAGTTCTCGGGGCGGGCGGCGGAGCGGATCGTCGACCATGCCCGCAACCGCGAGTTCAACTGGCTCGCACGGGCGCTCGGCGTCAAGGTGATCCACTGCAGCGAGCGCGACACGCAGATCTCCGATCGCCCGAAGCAGGTGGACGAGTTCGTCAACACCTGGAGCGTGGAGGGATTCCGCGAGGAGGGCACCACCACGGCGGAGATGGGCTGGGGGACGCACGAGAGGGAGCTGCCCGACCGGGCCTTCGAGCATCCCGACGGTCCGCGCAGCCAGATCGGCCTGGCACGGATGGGGATGAACACCTTCGTCGCCAGCTGGGTGCCGCACTACGAGATCGTCGGGATGGTGGTCCGCCACGGCGAGGCCTTCAGCATCACCGAGAAGCTCTCGGTGCGGGACGATCACGGGGTCACCGTCTACCGACCGACCGTCCACTACGCCTACTGCCCCTGCGACGCGGCGATCGCCAGCCTCCACGAACTGCGCGGCTACGACTACCGACTCCAGCCGCGGGTCAGGATCATGACCGACGAGATCGTCTCCGGGGCCGACATCCTGGGCGCGTTGGTGATGGGCCATCCGCTCACCAGCTGGTGGTGCGGCACCGATCTCTCCATCGAGGAATCACGCCGCCTCGTCCCGGGCCAGAACGCCACCACGATGCAGGTGGCGATCTCCGTCGTCGCCGCGGCGATGTGGATGATGGAGAACCCGGAGCGGGGGGTCGTCCTCCCGGACGACCTCCCCCACGAGTACGTCCTGGGGATCGCCAAGCCCTACCTGGGGAAGTTCCATTCGGTGCAGTCCGACTGGACCCCGCTCAAGCGCGCCCACGATCCCTTCCAGGGCCACGTTCCCCCGCGCCGCGACCATGCCGATCCCTGGCAGTTCAAGAACTTCCTCCTCGCCGACGGAGGCTGACACGCCCCCATGACTCCCGCCACCCTGCTCAAGCTCGCCAAGACCCACGGCACGCCACTGTTCGTGGTCGATCACGCGGAGTTGCGCCGCAACTACGCCACGTTCCGCAAGCAGTTCCCCCGCGTGCAGATCTACTACGCGGTGAAGGTCAACAGCGACCCGGCGATCGTCGAGACCTTCTACGACTGCGGCGGCAGCTTCGACGTGGCGAGCATGCAGGAGTTCCACACGGTCCACCGCTACATCGAGCACCTCCCCAAGAAGGAGCGGCAGGACTTCATCTGGGACAAGATCATCTACGCCAATCCGATCAAGCCGACCGAGACGCTCCGCGAACTCGACCAGTACCGCCCGCTGGTCACCTTCGACAACCACGAGGAGGTGAAGAAGATCGCCAAGCACGCCCCGCACGCCGGCCTGGCGCTGCGGATGCGCGTGCCCAACACCGGCTCGATGGTGGAGCTGTCGAGCAAATTCGGCGCGCTTCCGGGGGAGGCGGTGGAATTGATCGAGTTCGCCCACGCCCACGATCTCGTCGTCGAGGGGCTGTCGTTCCACGTGGGCAGCCAGTGCACGAACCCGCAGAACTACATCCAGGCGCTGCACCTCTGCGCCGGCGTGTTCGCCGAGGCGAAGAGCCGCGGCTTCGAGCTCAAGCTCCTCGACATCGGCGGCGGGTTCCCCGCCGCCTACGACGACAGCGTGCCGGAGTTCCCGGCGCTGGCCAGGGCGATCAACCACGAGCTCGACCGGCTCTTCCCGCCGTCCGTCGAGATCCTGGCCGAGCCGGGGCGGTTCCTCGTGGCCTCGGCGGGCTGGGCGGTGTCGAAGATCATCGGCAAGGCGTTCCGCAACGACAAGCTCTGCTACTACGTCGACGACGGCGTCTACCACACCTACTCCGGCGTGATCTTCGACCACTGCACCTACCATCTCAAGAGCTTCAAGAAGGGTGCGCCGCGGCTGTGCGCCGTGTTCGGCCCCACCTGCGACGCCCTCGACACGATCAGCCTCGCCGAGCAGCTCCCGGAGCTGGAGATCGGCGACTACCTCTACAGCGAGAAGATCGGCGCCTATTCGGCCGCGTCGAGCACCCACTTCAACGGCTTCCCGCCGGCGAAGGTCGTGCACGTGAACCGCGAGCCGGCGAAGCGTCCGAAGGCCGCGAAGAAGGCGGCGGCGCGGAAGCCGGCGGGACGGGGCTGACCCCGCCGTTCAGTCGTCGTCGTCGGGCCGCGGCCGCCCCGGAGCGAGCGGCTCCGAATCGGCCCGCCGCACCGCCTCGATGACGTGGTAGTGCTTCACCTCCTCGCGCGCCACCGAGTCCCACTGCGTCGGAAGACGCTCGAGGTACCAGGTGGGCTGCTTCGTGACGATCAGCAGCGTTCCCCCCGGGGCGAGCGCCATCCGCGCCGCCTCCACGAACAGCGCGGCGATGCGGAAGTCGGCGTAGTAGGGGGGATTGGCGAGGGCCAGGTCCCAGGTGCCCCCGTCGGGGACGCGGCCGTGTGCCTCGAGCGCCACCGTGAGATTCGGCAGGCCGTTGGCCAGGGCGGAGCGTCGTGTGCACTCGACGGCGCGGGCGGCGCTGTCGAAGGCGTGCACGGTGACGGTGGGATCGCGGGCCGCCATCCCCAGCGCCACGCAGCCGGAGCCGCAGCCGATGTCGACCACGCGCGTGTCGGGGGCCACGTCGACGGCGTCGAGGAGGTGGCGGGCACCGGGATCGATCCGGCGGTGCGCGAACACGCCCGGCCGGGTGACGGCCCGGAGCAGCCTGCCGCGGTCACGGAACACCACCTCCGCGGAGAAGTCGCGGATCCGCGCCGGCTCGCGCGTCTTCTCGACGACGTAGGCGACCGCGTCCTCCCCGGGACGGACGCGCACCGTCTCGCCGGTGGCGGCGAGTTGCTCGTGCAGCCAGCGGTCACGGGGATTGTCGGTGGCGGTGACGAGGCGGCCGCCGATCGGGAGGCGGCCGAGCACCTGCTGGAGGACGTCGCGCGTCAGCTCCGCCTCGCCCCCGGAGGCGAAGGGGAGGACGGCGAGGTCGAGCGGACCGTCCGGGACGTCGGATGCGCAGACGAGCTCCGGGCGGGGGCCCGACGCGGCGGCGAACGCCGCGGCGGAGAGGTCGTGCTGGAAGAGATCGAGGAACCACGCCGTCACGTGCGCCGCGGGGCGCTCCACCGCGAGCGTCCCGGCGGCCTGCGCCCGGCCGAGCGTCGTGCAGAGGATCCGCTCCCCCGGAAGGCCGCGTGCCACCGCGAGGGCGTGTGCCTCCGCGGGACGGGGGGGGAGGGGGGCGGGAGCGGCGTGTGGGTCCATGGAGTCGATCTTCGGGGCCGGGGTGGGGACAGGGTGCCGGAGGTCACGCCGGCCGACCATGCCGATGTCGGCATTCTCGCCGATCCCCCGGAGGGAAACTTCCCGGTGACGGAGAGGTGGATGTCGATCGCCGGCCATTCCCCGGGCGACGTGCGCGAGACACGACTGGCGGAGTTCGGCGCCCCAGCCGTGGTCGATTGGATGGGCGGCTCCATGCCGCACGACGGGTCCCGCGCCACGCGGACGCAACGGATCGCCGGGGGCGACGGCATCTTCAACGAGTCGGCCGGCACCTGCCCCGGCTGACGCCACGCCAGGCCCGTGAAAGCAGGAGGAGGACGGGCGGCAGTCGGCGGGACGACGCCAAGGACGTAGGGTGGGTGTGTCACGGGGCGACAGCCCCGCTCGTCGCATTTTGCGGCGCATCGGGTGGAAAGTGGCCGACAACGGGAAGACGCCGTGGCCCTCGGGCCTGGAATCGACGCCCGCCGCGCAGCGCCGAACGTTGTCACAAACCTGTGGCTGTCAATGTTTTGCGAGGCCTCTCCACACCCAGCTTTGACGTCACGCAATTCCCGCGTTGTCTCTGGCACGGCTTTTGCCGAATGGACCACCCGTGTCGGCTACGGCGTGTTTCGCCGTCGTTGATTTGGGGGACCCGGCCGTCGTGCCACTTCTTCCGGATGCCATGGCACCCGGGCTCGGGTTCGCCGTCTGTGCCAACCCTGAATCCTGCCTCCTTCACAAGAGCACCAAGGAGCGTTGCCATGTGCAATCGTTCAACTTCATCGGTCGGACTGACGTGGCGAAGG
>CAZMOU010000155.1:0-5374 GCA_964567835.1 uncultured Chitinophaga sp.
TGCTGCACAAGCTGCGCTCGGCCCTCGCCGTGCTCGGCATCCTCATCGGTGTCACGGCCGTGATCTGGCTCGTGGCGATGGGGGAGGGGGTGAGCTGGCAGGCCCAGCAGCAGATCAAGGATCTCGGCGCCACGAGCATCATCGTCCGCAGCATCAAGCCGGCGGAGGAGTCGAGCCAGAGCAGCGGCGGCGGCTTCCGCATGGGGATCTCCTACGGGATCCTCCGCGAAGACTACGACCGCATCGTCACGAACGTCCCCACGATCTCCCGGGCCGTGCCGATGCGCGAGATCAGTCGCGAGGTGCGCCACCGCGAACAGGCGATCGACGGCCAGGTGATCGCCTGCACGCCCGAGTACTTCGGGATGAACCGGCTCACGATCGCGCGCGGCCGGGCCCTCTCCGAACTCGACATGGAGACGTACGCCAACGTCGTCGTGCTCGCGTACGAGGCCGCGCAGCGACTGTTCCCCATCGAGGATCCGCTCGGCCGCTCGGTGCAGATCGGGCAGGAGTTCTACGTCGTCGTCGGCGTCGCGGCGGAGCGCTCCGCCGCCGCGGCCATCGGCGGGAGCCTCGACGCCCGCCAGTACGACCGCGACGTCTACATCCCCCTCTCCACCTTCCGCGCCCGCATCGGTGACCGGGTGTCCACCATGCGGGCCGGGTCGTTCCAACTGGAGACCGTCGAGCTGACGCAGGTCACGGCGGTCGTCGACGACATGAAGGACGTCGACGCCACCGCCGACATCATCCGGGGGCTGCTGCAGCGGTACCACAAGCAGCTCGACTACGCGGTCGTCGTCCCCAAGGAACTCCTCGAGCAGGCGGAGACGCTGCGGGCGATGTTCAACGTCCTCCTCCTCCTCATCGCCGGGATCTCGCTCCTCGTCGGCGGCATCGGCATCATGAACATCATGCTCGCAACCGTCACCGAGCGGACCCGCGAGATCGGCATCCGCCGGGCGCTCGGCGCCACGAAGGGGGAGATCGTCCAGCAGTTCCTCTGGGAGACGGTGGTGCTCTCCGGCACCGGCGGCCTCCTCGGGGTGGTCTTCGGTTTCCTCTGCGGCCCCACGGTGACGGCGGTGCGCACGGCGGTACAGACGTTCCTCCCGGAGGTGTGGCGTACGCTTCCCCCCAACATCCGCAACATCGAGCCGCGGCTGGCGCCCTGGTCGATCGTGGCGGCGTTCGCGATCTCGGTGGGGGTGGGAATCGTGTTCGGGATCTATCCGGCCCGACGCGCGGCGAACATGGATCCGATCGAGGCGCTGCGTCACGAGTGAGCGGCAGGCCCGCGCGCGTCGCGGGGAGGGGGAGGCGATGGCGACAGCGGGACGGGACGTGGTGGCGGCGATCCGCGACGTCTCCAAGGTCTACTCCCTCGGCGGGCACCAGGTGAAGGCACTCGACCGGGTGTCGATCGAGTTCCGCCAGGGGGACTACGTGGCGATCATGGGATCGTCGGGATCGGGGAAGAGCACGCTCCTCAACGTCCTCGGCTGTCTCGATCGTCCCACCACGGGGCAGTACATCCTCGCCGGCCAGGACGTGGCCGTGATGGACGACGAGACCGTGTCGCGCATCCGGGGCCGCTACCTGGGTTTCATCTTCCAGTCGTACAACCTGATCCAGCAGTTGAGCGTCGTGGAGAACATCGAGGTCCCGCTCGCCTACCAGCGGCCGCCGATGCCGGGCGGGAGGGAACGCTGCCTGAAGCTGGCCGAACTGGTCGGGCTCTCGAAGCGTCTCGGCCACCGTCCCACCGAGCTCTCCGGCGGCCAGCAGCAGCGCGTCGCGATCGCGCGGGCGCTGGTCAACAATCCGCACGTCATCCTGGCCGACGAGCCGACCGGCAACCTCGACACGGCCACCAGCCACGAGATCATGGATCTCCTCGACGCCCTCAACAAGGCGGGGCGGACGATCGTGATGGTGACCCACGAGAACGACATCGCCGAGCGCGCCAGGCGCATCGTCCGCCTCCGCGACGGGCGGATCGAGTCGGTCGCCGAGGTGCGGCGTTGATCGCCGCAGGGCCGGCGGAGGCGAGGGGCCTGCGGACGTCTGTCCACGCGGCCGCCCCCGCGATCAGTGGCCCGGGCCTCGATCGGCCGGTCGGCGGCCGTCCCGCGTGCGGCGCGCGGAGCGGATGAGGCAGCCGACCGGGGCGGTCTCCGCCGTCTCGGGGACGCGTCCGGCGAGCAGCGCATCGACGGCCTCCTCGACGTAGCGCCGCGTCGGCTCGCCCCCCTCCGGGTCGTCGTCGAGGCTTCCCATGTAGACGATGCGGCGCCGCCCGTCGAGGACGAAGAACTCCGGTGTGCGCACGGCGCCGAACGACCTGGCCACGGCCTGATCCGGGTCGGCGAGGTAGGGGAAGTGGAAGCGCCGCTCCCCGGCACGCTTCGTCATCGCCTCGAGGGAGTCCTCGGGAATCTGGTTCGGGTTGAGGGCGACCACCGCCACCCGCCCGCCGGCGGCGGCGTAGCGGGTGGCGAGGTCGTCGATCCGCGCCTCGTGGTCGGTGGCGTAGGGACAGCCGTTACACGTGAAGACGACGACGAGCGCCTCGCACGCGGCGAACTCGTCCCACCCGTGCTCTCGCCCGTCGGTGCCCCGCAGCCCCGACCATGCGGGGACGACGTCGCCGACGGCGCGGTCGGGATTCCAGGTGCCGGCGACGGCCGTGGCGGGCAGGAGGAGCGTGGCGGCCAGCAGGGGCCCCGTGCACCGGAGGAAGCGGAAGACCCGGGATGGGCCGGCGACCGTCATGGCGAATCTCCTCCGGCTCCATGCGCCGACAGGCGTCGGCGCGACGGCGTCTATTCGACCGGCGCGGCGAGGCGCAGCACCCACACGCAGGTCCGGCGCGCCGGGGGGGATGCCGGCCCGCCGCCGTCGGCCGCGATGTCGAAGTCGTTGTCGTTGACGATCGCCACCCGGTCGGGGCCGAGGAGGGCCATCCCCTCGAACTTGAGTTCCGAAAGCCGCTGGGGGGGCGCGGTGGTCCCGGGCACGACCGCCGCCTGGAAGGTGGCGGCGAGTGGGGAGAGATCGGCGACGAGCGTCTTCTCCACGCGTCGACGAGGTCCTGCATCGGGCTCGGGGAGAAGCGCCCGGTAGAGACGCAGGTCGGTGTCCGACTGCTCGAGCACGAGGAGCGTCCGGTCGCCGAGCGCGGCGACGGCCGAAATCTTCCCGTCGTCGGCGGCGACGCACCAGTCGCACGTCTCCGCGTCGCCCGACCCGAGCCGGTAGGCGTGCTCCCCGAGCGTCCGTCCGGTGGCGGGGTCGAGGACCACGATCGGCACGTCGAGGTCGGGGGCCCGCGCCTGCGTCCCGGCGGCCGGTTCCTCCGGGTCGAGGGGGCTCTGCAAGAGGGCGAAGAGGCGCGAGCCGTCGGGGCAGAGGGCGAGCGACTCGAAGCCGCGGTTGTCGCGGCGCCGGACGAAGTCGGCCGGGAGGGAGTCCACCACCGGGCACGACGCCCCCGCGAGCGTCATGCCCCGGGGAACGAGCCGGCGCCGCAGCCGGCCGGTGGAATCGACCTCGGCGATCGAGGGGAGGTATTCCTCGGCGATCCAGAACCGGCCGTCGGGACTCCGGGCCAGACCTTCCGGGTCGAAACCGTCGGGATCGAACGGCACCGGCTCGAGCGTCGTCGGATCGACGATCGGCTTCGCGCGGGGATGGGGGGCGGCTGGTCGTCCGGAGACCGGCGCACCGCCCGGAGTGGAGAGCGGGAGGGTCGCCAGAAGGCGGGCGGTCGCCTCTCCCTCCCCGGCGCTCGCCGGCACGGAAAGATGGACGAGGAGCGGGGCGAAGCGCGGCAGCGGCAGCGTGCGCCGCGTCCGCGGCGGCGCGTCCCCGACCGCCGGTTCGGTGACCGCGCCGTTGGGGCCGCGGTCGGTGAGGCCCCAGAAGGCGAGTTCTCCGGCGCCGGATCCGGGCGCGGGGACCAGATCGCTCATGCCCCCGAGGCGGAAGCCGCCGGGCGATCCTTCCGGCACCGGCAGCGGATGATCCGCGAGCACCGCGACCGACTCGATCGCCGGAGGTGGTCCGGCGGGAACGAGCCCGGGGGAGAGCGCGGCCACGACGAGGGCGGCGGTGGCACGGGCGGCGGGACGCATGACGGGGCTCCGGGAGGCTGTCGCGGGGCAATCGTCGACGGCTTCCGTGAGGATCGTGTGAGGACGGTTCATGGATGTGCCCGCCGTGCCGCCCCGCGCGACGGGTGGATGGCGGTCGCTCACACGATCCTCACGATTCACTCGTGGGAGGGGAATACTTTCCGAGCGTCCGGTTCGGGGTCCGGCACCGTGGCGGGAGTCGCCGCGGGAGCGCACGGAAAAACCCCGAACGGATGATCCGGAACACACGATCCGGAACACACGATCCAGGAGGGGCCATGCGACACGATCGGGGCTCGGTGCGGTTTCCCGGGGGCAGGAACGCCTTCACGCTCGTCGAATTGCTGGTGGTGATCGCCATCATCGGCACGCTCGTCGGTCTGCTCCTTCCCGCCGTCCAGTCGGCACGGGAGGCGGCCCGGCGCGTCAACTGCCAGAGCAACGTGCGGCAGATCGGTCTGGCGTTCATGAATTGCGCCGATTCGCGGCGCTTCCTCCCCGCGGCGATGTTCTCGGCGGCGTCGGCCGCCCTGAAGCCGGAGGGGAATCCGGCCGGGAAGGAACACTCCTGGCGCATCCTCGTCATGCCCTTCATGGAGGAGGGGAACGCCTCGGCCCTCTACAAGTGGGACAAGCACTGGTACGACGCCACCAGCAACGGCGGCTCCGCCATCGACCCCACGCTCACCGTGCCCCCCGACAGCAACCTCGGCATCGGGATGCGGAGCGTCGCCGCCTACCTCTGCCCCTCCTCGCCGGGCCGCGACACCCTGGTGAACGTTCCGGCCTCCCCCGACACCGACAGCGTTCGCGGCGCCCTCGGGCCGCTGCCGCTCGCCACGAGCGACTACGAGGTCTGCACCGGCGTGAAGAAGAACGTGCTCGCGGCCCCCGATCCCTACGCCTCGGGAACGGTCGGCGACGGTGCGCTCGTCAAGGACCGGGTGACGCGTCTCAAGGAGATCCTCGACGGCACCTCGAAGACGATCCTCGTCACCGAGTGCGCCGGAAGGCCGGCGGTGTGGCGGGCGAAGACGCGCGAGGCCGCCTCGGTGAACCAGTGCGTCGGCTGGTCCGACAACCTCGGGCCCTTCAAGGTCGACCCGATGATCGCCAGCGGGCTGAAGAGCGCTTACCGCAGCGTTGTCCGGCTCGTCCGCTCGGCGCTCCACCGCGGCCGCGCAGAGCCGAAGCCGCCGCCCGGCGGCGTCGTCACCGCCGACTGACATCCCTCG
>CAZMOU010000155.1:5384-10843 GCA_964567835.1 uncultured Chitinophaga sp.
CCGAAGGCGGCGCCGGGCGCGGGCATCCCGATGAACGCCACCAACGACGGCGAGGTCTACGCCTTCCACCCGGGTGGCGCGACGATCGTGATGTGCGACGGTTCGACCCGCTTCGTCGCCCAGGACATCGACCTGGTGACGTTCTGCGCGATGGTCACCAAGGCCGGCGGCGAGTCCGTCACCGCCGCCGACTGACGCACGGTACCGACCTCGTCTCCGTTCCCGTCCGGGACATCGCTCCCGGACGGGGACGGGACGCGTCGGACCACGGGCGACCCCTCTCGGTCGCCGCCGCGGCGTTCAGATGATCCAGGACGGGGTCGCCACGGCGACCGGATCCGGGATGCCTCCCACGACCGCCGCGTCTGCGGGGAGCACCGACTCGGCTCCCGTGACGGCCGCGGACACTTGGCCGACGGCGTCGTGGAACTCGGTGGGATGGTCGTCGCCCGCCTCACCGTAGAGATCGTTCATGCCGGCGACGGCGGCGAGGTATTCGGGGAAGTGCGGATCCATGTGAGCGTCCTCCGTGACGTGGTCCGGCGGGGCCTTGCCCCCCGCTCGGATCAATCGTACGCAGCCCGATCCCCGCGGGATCGCGCCGGCCCCGAACGATTCCGGGAGCAGGGGCGGATCTCGGCAGGCTGGGGAAATGGCGCGCTCTGGGGCGGGTTGCCGCCGAGGGGTCGTTCCTGAAAGAACCCCTGCCGTGACGGTATAACGCCTCGTCCCGGGGCAGCCGTGGCCCCTTCGGTGACCGCGGCCCGGATCGATCGGGGATCGCAGGCCAGCGCCGGCTCCCAGGGGAACCCGTCATGCAACTCGGATTCGCAAGCGCCATCCTTCCCGACCGCTCCCTCGGGGAGGTGTTCGCCACGGCGCGGGCCATCGGCTACGAGTGCGTCGAGGTGATGTGCTGGCCCCCCTCGGTCGCCGAGCGGCGCTACGCCGGCGTGACCCACGTCGACGTCGACCGTCTCGACGACCGCGAGGTGGAGCGGATCCTCGCCCTGTCGGCCGAGCACGGGGTGGCGATCTCCGCCCTCGGCTACTACCCCAATCCGCTCGCGCCGAACGAGGCCGAGGCGCGGGCCGCCGTGGAGCACGTGGCGAAGGTGATCCGGGCCGCGGCCCGCCTCGGCCTGGGGCGGATGAACACGTTCGTGGGACGCGACTGGACGAAGTCGGTCGACGACAACTGGCCCCGGTTCCTCGCCACCTGGCGGCCGCTCGTCAGACTCGCCGAGGAGTGCGGGGTGCGGATCGGCATCGAGAACTGCCCGATGTCGTTCACGAAGGACGAGTGGCCGGGGGGGAAGAACCTCGCCACGAGCCCGCGCATCTGGCGGCGGATGTTCGCCGACATCCCCAGCCCCGCCTTCGGCCTCAATTACGATCCGTCGCACTTCGTCTGGCAGCAGATGGATCCGGTGAAGCCGCTCACGGAGTTCGCCGACCGGCTCGTCCACGTCCATGCCAAGGACGTGCGTGTCGACCGGCAGAAGCTCGACGACGTCGGCATCCTCGCCACGCCGCTCGAGTACCACGTCCCCAAGCTCCCCGGCCTCGGCGACGTCCCCTGGGGACGCTTCTTCGCCACCCTGGGTGAGATCGGCTACCGCGGGCCGGTCTGCGTCGAGGTGGAGGACCGGTCCTACGAGGACTCGCTCGCCTCCCGGCTCGCGTCGCTCGTGCAGTCGCACGCCTTCCTGCGGACGCTCGTCGCCCGGCGCGACCTGGTGACGCCATGAAGGGCTCCGCCCCCCTCTCGCCCGAGGAGTGTCGGGCGGTGATCGCCTCGATCGACCACGCCCTGCTCGACCCCACGCTCAGGATCACCGACCTCGAGGCGGGCTGCGTGCTCGCCCGCGACCTCGGCGTGGCGAGTGTCTGCATCGTCCCCTGGGGGGTGCCGATCGCGGCGGAGATCCTCGCCGGCTCGGGCGTGCGGCCGAGCACCGTGATCGGATTCCCGCACGGCGCCAACACGACGGCGGTGAAGGTCGCCGAGACGGAGCGGGCAGTGGCCGACGGGGCGATCGAACTCGACGTGGTCGTCAATCTCTCCTGGGTCCTCGACGGCCGTTTCGACGCCGTCCGCGACGAGATCGTGGCGCTGACCGACGCCACGCACGCTGGCGGCGGCCTGGTGAAGGTGATCTTCGAGAACTGCTTCCTCGACGACGCCGCGAAGCTCAGGCTCTGCGCCATCTGCACCGAGGCGGGGGCCGACTGGGTGAAAACGTCGACCGGCTTCGGCCCCGGCGGGGCGACCGAAGCCGACGTGGTCCTCATGCGCCGTGCCTGCCCGCCGCGCGTCGGCGTGAAGGCCGCCGGCGGGATCCGCGATCTCGACACGCTCGAACGCTACCGGGCCCTCGGTGCCGACCGCGTGGGCGCGTCGCGCACGCGCGAGATCGCCGCCGAGGCGCGCAAGCGAGCGGGACTCTGACATCGAGCCTGCCGTTCCTCCTCGCACGCAAAGGGAGGGGAGGACGGGCCCGCGTCGAAGGAGCCGGCGTCGTCTGCAAGCGACGCCATGGATGGCGTCGCGCCGCAGATGTGGAGCGAGCGAAAGGCCACGGAGGGCCGAAGCGAGCGTCCGGCGACACGACGCGGGTCCGTCCTCCCCGGCTCACCCATGAAGGCGGCAGGTCAGACAATCACATCGCCCGGAACTCGCGCTCCGTGCGGCTGATGATGTCGTCGTCGCCCACGACCTTGTCGAGGAACGGACGGCAGGGATAGCCGTTCCGGTATTCGTCCTGCAGGGCGTCGGCGAACGCCCCCGAGTCGATCTCGCCGAGGATCTCGCGCATCTGCCCGGCCATCTGCTCGCGGTCGATGGAGAGGGCCCGCGTCATGCCGCCGAAGGAGGCGGCGAAGCCGTGGGACAGCGTCGAGGGGAGGAAGCCGTCGCGGGCCATCTGGGCGAACGTCTCCGACATCTCGCCGGAAAGGTAGAGCTCCATGAGCAGCCCCAGCGGCGGCAGCCCCGCCTCGGTGCCCACGTGGAACGCCGAGAGGAGCGCGGCCCCCATCCAGGGACCGAAGGCCTGCTCGACGAACAGGTCGAGGACCACCTCCTGCTTGGCGGTCATCTCGAGGGCGCCGAACCTGAGGCTGCCCGCGGCGTGGGCCAGGGCGAGGACCAGCTCCCGCGCCTTCCCCGTGGCGTCGTGCTCCACGCCCAGGTAGGCCATGTAACCGCGGCCGTCGACGAAGCGCAGCCGGATCGCCTCCCCCCCCATCCGCGGCGCGAAGAGGAGGACGTCGACCCCTGCGGGGGGCGTGACGAGACGGTAGGCGAGGGCGTACCCCGAGGCGAAGACGAGCGCGGATCCGGGGCGCGACCGGGCGAGGATCCCCGGGCAGAGGTCGGGCTGGACCTCGTCGGGGAGGAGCATGAAGGCCACGTCGGCGCGGGCGGCGGCGTCGGCCAGCGGCACGACCTCGAAGCCGTCGGCACGGGCGCGGGCGCTCGAGGGCTCGTCGTCGCTGCCGACGAGGATCCGCGCCGGGGAGGGGCCGTGGCCGATCGAGTCGCGCAGATTCAGGGCCAGCGGCTGGCCGAGGAGGCCGTAGCCGAGGATGGCGATCGTGCGGCCGCGGAGGATGCCGGTGTCGGCGTCGCCCTCACGAAACAGGCGCGGATGGACGGTCGGAGCGTTCAAGCGAGGCCTCCCGGTAACTCTCGAGCAGCGGATCGACGAGCATGATGAACTCCCGCAGCCGCAGCGGGTTCATCCCGCGGACGTGGATCCTCCCGGCCAGGAACGCCGCGCCGAGCGAGCGCCGGCCGAAGGCCGCGTCCTCGAGGGTGGTCCGTGCCATCCGCACCACGAAGGGGGGATCCTCGACCGGGTCGGCGACCCGGAGGCCGTCCTCCGCCGCCGCCAGGCAGAGCCTGGTGCCGACGTCGGGGAACTCCCACTGGATGCGCGGCATGGCGCCGGCGAGCTTGGTGCGCTGCTCCGGGGAGAGCTTCGAGTCGATGAGCTCGATCATCCGTCCGAGGAGCGACGGGAAATCGGCGACGGCGTCGGCCATGACGGCGGCTCCCAGGGGCACGGGGAAAATCCCGAGCCTCCGGCCGCGGGAAGGGGGGAGCCTAGCAGAGATCGCCACCGTGGTGGGACGGCAGTATTTCCGCCGCTCACGGCGGCTCGAGGAACCACCCGCCGACGCGCTGCACCGACACCGGCTCGGGGGGCATCGGTTCGCCGGTGATCCGCTCGATCGCCCAGTAGGAGGCGATGCCGCTGGGGTTGAACATCGTGTCGCGGGCGGCGAACTGCCGGAGCGTCGCGAGTTGCGACACGGCCCGGAACCGGCCCAGCCCCACCGCCGCCATCCAGCGCACCTGGAGCCATTCCGGCGGCACGCTCGCCACGTCGGCGAGCCGCTCCGCGAAGAGCGGGCCGAGATCGCACTCGGCCTCGTCCTCGTGGATCAGTCCCAGGGCCCAGAAGGCGGAGGAGCGCGCGTTGGCGTCGATCGCCACCTTGGGAACGTACTCGCGGAGGAGGGGGTCGGCGGGTCGGTAGCGGAGGATGCCGAAGAGCTGGTGCATCTGCTGGGCCTGCAGCCCCAGCCGGGCCCGTCGGGGAAGCGGCCCCTCGCCGGCGAGCTCGGCGCGGATCCCGACGGCGCGCTCGAGGAGCGGCGCGAGCGTCGCCTCGACCTGGAGCTTGCGCAGCGCCCACGCGGCGGCCACGCCGACCTCGTCACGCTCATGGTCGAGCAGCTCGAGGAGCCGGTCGGCGGCCGGCTCGTGGTCGAGATGGCCGACGAGGAGCGCCGCCTGCTCGAGGGCCCGCCACCCGTCGGCGCCGAGCGCCGCCACGGCCCTGCCGATGCCCACCTCGCGCAGCGCCGGATCGGCGGCGAGATCGGCGAACGTGCCGGCGACGTGGCGGCGCAGGGCGGGATTACGGTCGCCGAGGAGCGGCGCGACGCGCTCGATGCAATCGGCGTCTCCGGGCCGGAGCGCGAGCCGGGCGGCGAGGAAGCGCTGTCCGGCGTCGGGGACGGCAAGCGCGCCGCGGGCCAGGTCGAGGGCGCGGGGGGCGTCGATCTCGTCGAGCCGGGCGAGCGCCGCCGTCGCCACGGCCGGCTCGGGGTCGACCGCGAGGGTGGCGAGGAGCGCCGCCGTCTCGGGGCCTTCGTGGCGGCGGAGGAGCATGGTGGCCAGGAGCCGCCCCAGCGCGAGCGGACCGGTGCCTCCACCCGTGCCCGCGAGCCGTGTGGCCGCGTCGAGGAGCCCGGTCTCCCGGATCGAGCCCAGCGCCCGTGCCGCGGCCATCCGCTCCGCCGGGGCGGCGTCACGGTCGAGCACGATCCGCTCGAGCGGGCCTGCGGCGCGTGGCTCGCGCACGGTGCCGAGGGCGTCGATGGCGAGTCCGCGCAGGGCGGGGTCGGTGCGGTCGAGCATGCCCAGCCAGACGTCGCGCCGGGGG
>CAZMOU010000156.1:0-10719 GCA_964567835.1 uncultured Chitinophaga sp.
TCGACGCGGATCCGGGTCGAGGGCGCGCCACTGTCCGACGAGGAATGGGAGGCGCTCGCGGGGCTCGAGGGGCTCGTCACGCTCGATCTCCAGGAGGGGATCGCCGACGACACGAAGGCGGCGCTCCTCGCACGCCTGCCGCGGCTCGAGCGTCTGGTCCTCCGGGAGTCGCCGCTTTCCGACGAGGGGCTCGCGCAGCTCGCCGCCTGCCACACCCTCCGCGATCTGAACCTCCCCCGGGCCCGCTGCACGCGCGCGGGGTTCGCGGCCCTCGCCGAACTGCCCCGGCTCAGGAGCCTCAGGCTCGGCAGCCCGAATCTCTGCCCCGGGGGGAAGGGGGGAGCGGAGCTGGGGACGATCCTCCTCCAGTTCCCCGCCCTCAAGAGTCTCCACCTCATCGACGTCCCGCTCGGCGACGCGGGGCTCGACGCGCTGTCGCGCTACGACGGCCTCTGGAACCTCTACCTCGACGGTGCCGGCATCGGCGACGCGGCCTGGGAGCGGTACTTCCAATCGCACCCGGAAGTGCACGTCCACGTCGACCAGGCCCACCACGACCGCGACCCGAACCGGCACGAGTGACCAGGGCGGGACCTCCCGGCACAGGCCGTGCGCGGGGCTGTCGGCCGCTCCCGCGGGCGGGTATCGTCTTGGGGATCGTTCGCCGTCCTCCGCGCGACCGACCCGCTCGCTTCCCCCCGCCGTCCCAGTCCGGAGCCGTCGATGATCCGTCGCCTTCCCCGCCTCGTCGTCCTCGCGCTCGCGGTCGCCCTGTCGTCTCCCGCGGTCCCCGCCCGGGCCGGCGTCCCCGCCGGCGGCGCCATGGTGCAGGCCGCCAACGCCTGGCTCGGCACCCTCGCCCCGGAACAGAAGGCCCGCGTCCAGAGGCCCTTCGAGGACGCCGGCCGCACCGGCTGGCACTTCATCCCCAAGTTCGAGCGCAAGGGGCTGCCGCTCCGCGAGATGGTGCCGTCGCAGCAGCAGCACGCCTACGACCTGCTGCGGGCCGCCCTCTCCCAGGCGGGCTACGACAAGTCGCGCACCATCATGCGCCTCGACGAGATGCTCCGGCTCCAGGAGGGGGCCAACGCCAAGAACATCCGCGACGCCGAACGCTACTTCTTCACGATCTTCGGCACGCCGGCCGAGACCGGCACCTGGGCCCTCTCCGTCGAGGGGCACCACCTCTCGCTCAACTTCGTCGTCCGCGACGGCCGCGTCGTCGACAGCACGCCGCAGTTCTTCGGGGCCAATCCGGCCGAGGTCCGGCGTCGCTTCGAGGGGCTCCCCGAGCCCGGCTACCGCGTCCTCGCCGCCGAGGAGCAGCTCGGCTTCGACCTCGTCCGCTCCCTGTCACCCGAGCAGCAGAAGGTCGCCATCGTGGCCCCCGAGGCGCCCAAGGACATCCGCGGCGCCGGCGAGGCGCAGTCGCCGCGGGAGGCCCCCAAGGGGATCCGCTGCGGGGCGCTCTCCGCGGAGCAGAAGGCGACGCTCGAGAAGCTGCTCCACGCCTACTGTGACGCCATGCCGGAGGAGGTGGCCCGCGAGCGGTTCGAGCTCCTCTCCAAGGCCGAAGGGGGCTTCGACGCCCTCCACTTCGCCTGGGCCGGCGCCCTCGAGCCGGGCATCGGCCACTTTTACCTCGTCGAGGGACCGACGTTCGTGATCGAGTTCTGCAACGTCCAGCCCGACGCCGAGGGCAACCCCGCCAACCACATTCACTGCGTGTGGCGCGACCGCACCGGCGACTTCGACCTCCCCGCCGCCCCCTGATCGGGTGCGATGGGCCGCTGCCTCCGTGGTAGGATTCTCCCGACCGTTCCGGGGGTTCGGTCGCCGTCCGCTCGTGGGGGTCTCATGCGTCTCTCAAGCCTCGCCGCGCTGCTCTTCGTCCTCTGGTCGGCCACGTCGCCGGCCCAGGTTCCGGCCGTGGTGAGCGGCCCGCGGCCGCCGTCGCGGGTCATCGACGAGACCGGCACCCTGTCGGCCGCGGAGCGGGCCGAGATCGAGCGATTGTCGGAGTCGATCCGCGCGACCACCCGGGCCGACCTGGTCGTCGTCGTCATCCCCACCACCGGCGGCGCGCCGCCGCGCCTGTTCGCCACCGATCTCTTCAACCGCTGGCGACTCGGCAACGCCGCCCGCAACGACGGCATCCTCCTCTTCGCCGCGCTCGCCGATCGCAAGAGCGAGATCGTCCTCGGCGACGGCCTCGACACCGCCGCGACGCGGGCCGCGGCCCAGCGGATCATGGAGGAGACCATGATCCCCCACTTCCGCGCCGGCCGCCCCGGGCGCGCGATCCTCGACGGGGCCACGCGGACCGTCACCGACGTCGTCGGCGTGCCGGCGGAGGCCCCCGCGGGCCCCGACACCCTGCCGATCCCCGCCGCCACGGCGGGGGAGCTCGTGGAGAAGCGTCCGGAGCCGATCCTCGAGCCGCCGCTGGGCACGCATCCCGCGGGCGGGGACGCCGTCGCCGACGTGACGCCTCCTTCCGCCGGAGTGACGGAGGTGCCGCCGTCCGTCCCGGAATGGTTCCCGCCGCCGCAGCCCTGGGGGCATGGCGTGGTGCAGCGCCGCGCCGAGCCCTTCGACCCGGCGGTGGGTCTGGTCATCATGGTCGGGGGCGGAGCCGCCACGCTCGTCGGCGGGACGATGGCGCTGCGCCGACTGTGGCGCTACCGGCGCCGGCATTGCCCGCAGTGCGGCACGGAGATGATCCTCCTCGGCGAGACGGAGGACGACGCCCGCCTCGAGCGTTCCGAGCGGGTCGAGGAGAGCCTCGGCAGCGTCGACTACGACGTCTTCAGCTGCCCCGTCTGCCCGGCGGTGGAGAAGGTGCGCTGGGGGGCGATGTTCACCCGCTACGCCAAGTGCCCGCGCTGCAAGGCGATCACCAAGTCGCAGACCGTCTCCCGCCTCCGCTCCCCCACGCGGTACCGCGAGGGTCTCGAACGCATCGACGAACGCTGCGTCCACTGCGGCTGGGAGAAGACCAGCGAACGCGTCATCCCCCGGCTGCCCGAGCCGAGCCGCGTCGACTGGTCGAGCGGTTCCTCCGGGGGGGGCTTCTCCGGTTCGAGTTCCGGCGGGGGCTTCTCGGGGGGGTCCTCCGGCGGCCGCTCCTCCGGCGGCGGCGCCAGCGGTTCCTGGTGACGGTCGTGTTCCCGCGTCGCCCCATCACGCCGTCCGGCGCCGCCGGAGGGCTTGGTAGGATGCACCACCGCCGTCACGGGCCGTCGCCCGCATGCCAGCCACGGGGCATTCCATGACCAGCGCCCGTCTCGCCGTCGTCCTCGCGCTTCTCGCGGCCGCCGCTCCCGCGGCCGAGTTCAGGCTCCACGACACGACGATCACCGTCCCCGACGGCTACACCGTCTCGATCGCCGCCGCCCCCCCCCTCGTCGAACGTCCCGTGACGATCGACTTCGACGAGCGCGGAAGGCTCTACGTCACCGAATCGAGCGGTACGAACATCCCCGTGGCCGATCAGGTGAAGAACCCGACCCACCGCGTCTTCCGCCTCGAGGACACCGACGGCGACGGCGTCTTCGACCGGCGCACGGTGTACGCCGAGGGGCTGATGATGCCGGAGGGGTCGCTCTGGTACCGCGGCTCCCTCTACGTCGCGGCCCCGCCGGAGATCTGGAAGTTCACCGATGCCGACGACGACGGTGTCGCGGAGCGGCGCGTGGTGTGGTTCGACGCCAAGACGCTCACCGGCTGCGCCAACGACCTCCACGGCCCCTATCTCGGCCGCGACGGCCGCATCTACTGGTGCAAGGGGGCGTTCGCCGAGCAGACCTACGACCTTCCCGGACGCTCCGGCTGGACGACGCGCGCCAGCCACGTCTTCCGCGCCCATGACGACGCGTCGTCGATCGAGCCGGTGCTCACCGGGGGCATGGACAACCCCGTCGACGTCGTCTTCACCCCGGCCGGCGAACGGATCCTCTCCTGCACCTTCCTCGTCCATCCCGGCGGCGGCCAGCGCGACGGTCTGATCCACGCCCTCTACGGCGGCGTCTACGGCAAGGACCACGGCGTCCTCGACGGGCACGAACGCACCGGGCCCCTCCTGCCCCCTCTCGCGCATCTCGGCCCCGCCGCCGCCTGCGGCCTCCACCTCCATTCCGGGCACGGCTTCGGCCCCGACTCCGCTGGCGACCTCTTCACCTGCGCCTTCAACCTGCGCACGCTCTTCCGCCACGAGCTCGGGGTGCAGGGAGCGACGCTCACGGCGGAGACCACGCCGTTCCTCCAGGCCGACGCGGTCGACTTCCATCCCACCGACGTGATCGAGGATGCCGACGGCTCCCTCCTCCTGGTCGACACCGGCGGCTGGTACAAGCTCTGCTGCCCCACCTCGCAGCTGGAGAAGCCGGCGGTGCTCGGGGCCATCTACCGCATCCGCCGCGACGGCGTGGAGCCCGCGGCCGATCCGCGCGGCTTGGCCCTCGACTGGGAAGGCATGGCGCCGCCCGGCCTCGCGGCGCTCCTGGACGATCCCCGGCCCGCGGTCGTGGCGCGGGCCACCGACGCGCTCGCCGCCGTCGGGGACGTCGCCGTGCCCGAGCTGCGCCGCACGGCCACCGGCGCCGTGGCCGCGGCCACCCGCGTCAACGCGCTCTGGGCCCTGACGCGCATCGACGGCGGCGCCGCCCGGGCCGCCGTCCGCGCCCTCCTCGCCGACCCCGACGGGATGGTCCGGCAGGCGGCCTGCCATTCGGCCGGCCTCCACCGCGACCGGCTGGCCCTCGACGCCCTGGGGAAGATCGTGCGCGAGGACGATCCGCCGGTGGCGCGGGCGGCGGCGGAGGCGCTCGGCCGTCTCGTCGATCCGCGCGCGCCGGCCCACCTCCTCGCGGCCTCCGCCCGTGACGTCGACCGGTCGTTCGACCACTCGATCCTCTACGCGCTCGTGGAGACGGCGAGCCCCGAGCCCCTGCGGGAAGCGCTCCGCCAGGGCTCCCCCGCGGAGCGCCGCGCGGCGCTCGTGGCACTCGACCAGATGGCGCCCCGGCTCCGGCGGCCGGTCCTCGGGAGCGACGACGTGATCCCGCTGTGCGACGCGGAGGAGGGAAAGCTGCGCGACGCGGCGTGGTGGGTCGCCTCGCACCACGCCGACTGGTCGGCGGCGCTCGCCGCGAAGGTGCCCGGCCTCCTCGATCGGATGGCGGACGCGGCCGACGCCGCCCCGATCCGCGGTCTGCTCGCGGCGCTCGCCCCGAACGACGCCGTGGCTGCCGCGCTGGCCGCGGAACTCGCCCCCTCGGCCCCCGCCCCCCGGCGCGCCGCGGCGCTCGACACGATGCGGGCGGCCCTTCCCAAGGACGCGCCCCAGGCGTGGATCGACGCGCTCTCGCGCCTCGCCGCCCGCCCCGTGGAACGCGGGAGCGTCGCCGCCGAGGAGTCGGGCGCGGCGGTCGCCGCGCTCGCCGGACTGCCCCTCTCGAAGGAGCAGCGTGCCGCCTTCAAGCCGCTCGCCATCGGGATCGAGGAGGCCGGTGCGCTGCCCCCGCGGGCGATCCTCCAGGCGCTCGGTCTCCTCGGCGAGGCGACGGGGGAGCTCCCCCTCGTCGTCGTCGGTCGGCTCGTGATCATCGCCCGGCTGGGCGAGTCGCCGGTCGACCGCACCGCCGCCGCCACGATCCTCGCGGCGTCGCTCCCCGACGAGGCCGCGGCGGAACGGATCGGCGGGGCGTTCGGGGATCTCGGTGCCCAGGAGGCGTCGATCCTGCTGCCGGTGGTGACGAAGCACGGCGGGGGGGCGCTCGTGAAGGCGGTCGAGGGGCTGCTCGCGAACGACGCGGCGGCGACCGTGCGTCGCGATCTCCTCGAGGCGGCGGCGGCGGCGCTCCCCGAGGCCGTGCGGGGCCCGGGGGCGGCCCTGCTCGCCCGGTCCGAGGAGCTGTCGCGATCGGAGCGCGAGGCCTTCGAGCGACTGCTGGCGACGCTTCCCGAGGGGGATCCCGTCCGTGGCCACGCCGTGTTCGCCGGCAAGGCCGGGGCCTGCACCACCTGCCACGCCATGGCCTACGTGGGGGGACGCGTCGGTCCCGATCTCTCCCACATCGGGTCGATCCGTACGCCGCGCGACCTGCTCGAGGCGATCGTCCGCCCCAGCGCCGCCTTCGTGCGCAGTTACGAGCCCTCGATCGTGGTCACGGTCGACGGCCGGTCGTTCCAGGGCGTGGTGCGCGACGAACCGGGGGGGACGCTGGCCGTCCAGACCACCGCCACCCAGGTGGAGCGTGTGCCGCGCGACGCGGTGGAGTCGATCGAGCCGGGGCGCGTGTCGATCATGCCGCAGGGCTACGACAAGCTCCTCTCGCCGCAGGATCTCGCCGACCTGGTGGCCTTCCTCCACCGGGCGAAGTGATCGTCCAGCCCCCGCGGAGTCCGGGTCATGTCCGCACGCCACCGCTTCCCCCGTCGCAGCCTCGGCACGACGCTCGCCGCGGGAGCGGCGCTGTCCCCCCTCGCCGGCGCCCCGCGCCCGGCGGCGGCGGAGCCGTCCGCGCCGGTCCCCGACCTGATCCGCGACGAGAACGCCCGTCCCGGCACGCGCGACTGGATGCTCTCCAAGGCCGAGATCGACCCCGCCACGCGCTACCGCAGCCCCTGGGTCGAGGGTTTTTGCTCGCACCCGAGCGCGCGGGCGGGTGACGAGATCACCTTCTTCGTGAGCACCAACCCCGCGAGCCCGGTGGAGATCGCCATCTACCGCCTCGGCTTCTACGGCGGCGACGGCGGCCGTCTCGTCGCCGATCTCGGCCGCTTCGCAGGCGTCGTCCAACCCGATCCGCCGGTCGGGCCGAAGCGCGTGCGGCAATGCGCGTGGGCGCCGACGGCGCGCGTCACGGTCGGCGCCGACTGGGCCAGCGGCGTCCATGTCGCCAAGCTCACCGCCACGCGGAGCGGCCACGAGAGCTACTCGATCTTCGTCGTCCGCGACGACCGCCGGGCCGACTATCTCCTCCAGGCGAGCGACTTCACCTGGCAGGCCTACAACCGCTGGCCCGACCGCTTCGCCCTCTACGACAACGGCGAGAAGGAGTGGTACTGGGGGCCGGGCGTGCAGGTGTCGTTCCGGCGCCCCTACGGCAAGTACTGCCAGATCCTCGACCAGCCCCTGTCGATCGGCTCGGGGGAGTGGTTCCTGTGGGAGTTCCCCTTCGCCTACTGGATGGAGTCGCTCGGCCTCGACGTCACCTACTGCTCGAACCTCGACACGCACCGCGATCCGGCCGGTCTGCTGCGCGCCAAGGGGTTCCTGAGCGTCGGCCACGACGAGTACTGGACGATGGGGATGTTCCGCAACGTGCAGGCGGCGGTGGAGGCCGGGGTGAGCGTCGGCTTCTTCTCGGGCAACGCCGTCTGCGGGCGGGTGCTCCTCGACGAGTCGGGCACCGCCTTCGAGCGCGTCGGCGTCTTCGGGCCGCCGGGGGGCACGATCGAGTTCGAGCAGATGCGGTCGCTCGCGCACGAGCGCCCCTACGCCAACGAACTCGTCGGCGCCCACTCCACCGGTCCGGTCACCGGCGGAGCCGACTGGGTCTGTACGGCGCCCGACCACTGGGTCCATGCCGGCACCGGCATGCAGCGGGGGGATCGGATCCCGGGCGTGATCGGCTGGGAGTGGCACGGCGATCCGGCGCCGATCCCCGGACTCGAGATCGTGGCCACCGGGCCGACGCAATCGGCGCCCGAGAAGCCCAACGGGGGCGTCTACACGGCGACGGTCTATCCGGGCCCGCGGGGCAACGTCGTCTTCAACGCCGCCACCTGCTGGTGGGCGGACGGGCTCTCCGCACCGCCGGGCTACGTGCGGCCGAGCGTCTACACGAGCCCGCAGGGGCCCGACGCGCGGATCGAGCGGATCACGAGGAACGTCCTCGAGCGCATGCGGCGGGGCTGATCGCCGCGTCGCGTGTCCCGGCCCGGCCGGCCCCGCCCGATTAAGATGGTCTCCGCGTGGCACCGCCACGTGCATCCCCTTCCGGAGCCGTCCCATGTCCCGATCGAGCTTCGTCGGTGCGGTGCTCCTGTCGCTCGCCCTCGTGGCCGCCGTCCGGGGGGCCCCGGCGCGGGCCGACGCGGACGCGGTCGTCACCGTGGCCACCTTCGACGTCGACGCCACGCCGCCGGTCGGCGCGGCCATGGCCTACGGCCCGGCGGTGAAGGAGGCCGACCTGCCGCTCCGCTGCCGGGGCATCGTCCTCTCCGGCGCCGGCGCGCCGATCGTCCTCTGTGCGATCGACTGGATCGGCGTCGGCAACGCGGCCCACGACGCCTTCCGCGAGGCGCTGGCCGCGGCGGCCGGCACGACGCCCGACCGTGTCGCCGTCCATGCCCTCCACCAGCACGACGCCCCGCACGCCGATTTCACCGCCGAGCGGCTCGTGAAGGAACTCGGCATCGGCGGCCATGCCCGCTTCGACGGCGCCTTCCACCGTGAGGTGATCGGCCGCGCCGCGGCGGCGGTGCGGGAGGCGATACCGAAGGCGCGGAAGGTGACGCACGTCGGCTTCGCGCGGGCGGAGGTGCACCAGATCGCGAGCAACCGCCGCCTCGTCGGGCCGGACGGGAAGTTCGTCGCCTGGCGCGGGAGTGCCACGAAGGATCCGTCGATCAAGGGCTGGCCGGAGGGGGTGATCGATCCGGAGGTGAGCACGCTCGTGCTCCTCGACGGCGAGACGCCGCTGGTGGTGATGACGAGCTACGCCACGCATCCGATGAGCTACTACCGCACCGGCGTTCCCGGCCCCGACTTCCCCGGCATCGCGCGATTCATCCGCTCCCAGGATCTCCCCGCCGCGCTCCACCTCCACTTCACCGGCGCCGGCGGGAACGTCGCCGCGGGGAAATACAACGACGCCACCCCCTCCAACCGCGTGGCGATGGCGCTGCGGCTGGCGGCCGCGATGCGGCAGGCCTGCGACAAGGGCGTCGCCGCGAAGGTGCCGCTCGCGCCCTCCGACGTGGGCTGGGGGAGCGTGCCGGTCGCCCTCACCGCACGCCGCGAACTCGACCGGGCGGCGCTCGAGGCCCAGGCCCGCGCCACCCCCGACCGCGGCACCTTCTCCTCGATCGACGCCCTCGCCTTCGCCACGCGCACCGACGCCGGGCACGCGATCCCGGTCGGCTGCCTGAAGATCGGCACGTCGCGGCTGCTCTGCCTCCCCGGGGAGCTGTTCGTCGAATACCAGCTCGCCGCCCGGGCCATGCGCCCCGATCTGGGCGTCTTCATGGCGGCCTACGGCGATTACGGACCGGGCTACATCGGCACGGCGGTCTCGTATCCCCAGGGGGGCTACGAGACGCAGGTGACGAGCTCCTTCGTCGGGCCGGAGGCGGAGGAGCCGCTCCTGGCGGCGATCCGCACGCTCCTGGAGGCGAAGCCATGAGTCGACGGTCCTTCTCCGCGTGGGCCCTGGTGGCCGCGTCGTGCGCCGCGGTCGCGGCCGCCGCCGACGCGCCCGCGACCGACTACGGGGGCGAGCTGCCGCGGATCCCGCAGACCCCACCGGCCGACGCCGCGGCGACGATGCTCGTGCGCCCGGGCTTCGCCCTCGACCTGGCCGTCGCCGAGCCGATGCTCGCGAGCCCCGTGGCGATCGCCTGGGACGAGGACGGCCGGCTGTACGTGGCCGAGATGCGCGGCTACAGCGAGGATCAGGGGGAGAAGCTCGGCCGCATCCGCCTCCTCCATGACGACGACCGCGACGGCACCCACGACCGGGCCACCGTCTTCGCCGATCGTCTCGCCTGGCCGACGGCGCTCGTCGTCTGGAAGGGGGGGATCTTCGTCGGCGACGCCCCCGACGTCCACTGGATGAAGGACACCGACGGCGACGGCGTGGCCGACGAGCGCCGGCGCGTGCTCACCGGGTTCGGCACCGGCAACGTGCAGGGGCTGTTCAACTCGTTCGCGTTCGGCGTCGACGGCCGCATCCACGGTGCCGGCAGCTCCTCCGGCGGGGAGGTCCGCCGCGTCGGTGCCGACGGCGAGGCGGAGGGGGACGCCGTCTCGATCAACGGCCGCGACTTCTCCTTCGACCCCGGCACGCTCTCCGTCCGCCCCGAGACCGGCGGTGCCCAGCATGGCCGCACGACCGACGATCTCGGAAACGTCTACCTCTGCCACAACAGCGACCATGCCATCCGGAGCATGGTCGACGACCGGTTCCTCGCGCGGAATCCCTTCTTCCCGGCCCCGTCCGCCAAGGAGAGCATCGCCGTCGAGGGGCCGCAGGCGGAGGTCTTCCGCGCGAGCCCGGTCGAGCCGTGGCGCGTGCTGCGCACCCGGCTGCGTGCCGCCGGGATCGTCCCCGGGATCGTCGAGGGGGGGGGGCGGCCGGCGGGCTACTTCACGAGCGCCACCGGGATCACGCTCGTCCGCGGGGACGCCGTCGGGGATCTGGCCGGCACGCTCGTCGTCGGCGACGTCGGCTCGAACCTCGTCCACAGGAAGAAGATCCTTCCCCACGGTGCCGGGGTCCGTGCCGAACGGATCGACCGGGAGTGCGAACTCGTCGCCTCGACCGACGTCTGGTTCCGACCGGTGCAGTTCGCGAACGGGCCCGACGGCGCCCTGTGGATCGTCGACATGCAGCGCGAGGTGATCGAGCATCCGGCGAGCCTCGCGCCGCCGATCAAGAAGCATCTCGATCTCACGAGCGGCCGCGACACCGGCCGCCTGTGGCGCCTGGT
>CAZMOU010000157.1:0-10719 GCA_964567835.1 uncultured Chitinophaga sp.
GAGATCGATCCCGCAGGCCTCGGCTCGGTGCTCGCCCTCTGCACCGGTGCTCTCGGCATGCTCGAGCGTCGCCGCATGACGGGGGCCTGAGCCGCCGGCGGCATCGGGACAGACACGCGAGGGGAGCAGGCTTCCGTGGGGGCCCGCTCCCCTCGTCGTTTCCCATCGGCGGGTCAATCGACCCCCGGCCGCCGCTGCACCCTCGCGCAGACGCGGGCTCGGTCCTCCCCCTTGCCGTCGCCCTCGGCCCGCCCGAGCACCGGCGGAGGAAGGCGGCCTGACCGCCTCACACCGCGGCATTCCGGGGAATCCTCGCCTGCTCCCACGAAGGGCACCGTGGCTCACCTTTGAGTTGCCGGGCATCGTGAGCCGGGGAGCGGCACCCTCACGGCACCGTCGGGGCGGACGGTGGGGCAGTGCCGCCGCCACGGCTCGAGGGGTACATTGGGCCCGTCGAGGGTGCCGAAGACCACCCGCTCGAGCGGTCCGTCCCGCGACGTGCCGGCGAAGATCCCGGGTCCGGGAAAGCCGGTGAACCGCACGGGACGGTGGTGGGCGACGGCTCGATGTCACGAACCGACCCGCCCGGGGCAGGGGCCCCGCGCGAAGGATGCAGAGAGGTTTTCCGCGGATGCAACCGACCCTCGATTCGGCAGGGCCCCAGGAGGCCGGACCCCGACCCGGCACGGACGCCGCCGCGCCCTGGCGGCCCCTGCGGGTGTGGATCCCGATCGTGCTCCTGCCGCTGATGGGTTTCATGCGATTCGTGCCGTCGCTGCTCCCCAACGCCCCGTCGATGATCTGGATGGTGAGCTCGTTCGGCCCGTTCCTGATCGGCACGTTGGTGATGCTGTGGTGGGTGGCGGCCAGCCGGGCGCGGTGGTTCGAGCGTCTCCTCGGGGTGCTGGGCGTCGTCGGCGGCGTGGCGCTCGAGCAGGCGATCTGCGATCCGTCGATGCGCGGGCCGCTGTTGGTCGTGATGACGATCCCGATGGCGATCGCGGCGTTCGCGATCGGCGCCATCCTCGCCGGTCGCACGCTGTCCCTTCGGCGCACGTGGCTCGCCGTCGGTCTGGCCGCGCTGGCCACGGCGTACTCGGCCCTCGTCCGTACCGACGGCGTGTGGGGCGATTTCTCGTTCGGGATCGACTGGCGCTGGCAGCCGACCGCGGAGCAGTTGGCGGACGAGGCGATGCGCCGGGCCGGGCAGGTCGCGGTGGATCGGCAGGTCGACCCCCGGGCGCTGCTCGCGTCCCTGGAGTCGGCACCATGGCCACGGTTCCGCGGACCGCGTGGCGACGGCACGCAGACAGGCCGACGCTTCGACGACGATTGGAACGCCCGTCCTCCACGGGAGATGTGGCGCCATCGAATCGGTCCGGCATGGAGTTCCTTCGTCATCGGTGCCGATCGCCTCTTCACCCAGGAGCAACGCCTCGACGACGAGGTGGTGTCGTGCTACGACGCCAGGACCGGGGAGCGCATCTGGTCCTTCGCGACCCCGTCGCGTTTCTTCGAGTCGCTCGGGGGGCTCGGGCCGCGCGGCACGCCGACGCTCGCCGATGGCTCGATCTACGCCCTCGGTGCCGAGGGGATCCTGGTTCGGGTCGACGCCGTCGATGGCACGCTCGTCTGGAAGGCCGATCTGAAGGAGGCCTCGGGGAGGGCCGAGCCGCCGATGTGGGGCTTTTCCTGCTCCCCGTGCGTCGACGGTGGCCTCGTCGTCGTCCATGCGGGAGGCAAAGATGACAAGGGGATCGTCGCGTTCGACGTCGCGGATGGCCGAGTCGTCTGGACGGCCCCGGCCGGCGCGATGTCCTACAGCTCCGTGCAGAAGATCACGCTTCTGGATCGGGAGTTCCTCTGCCTGCTCTCGAACTCCGGCGCGCATCTCCTCGAGCCGGTGACCGGCAAGAGCGTCTACGACTATCGATTCGTCCACGAGGGGTATCGGGCCTGCCAGGCGCAGGTGATCGACGGCGACAAGCTGCTCATCCCGGCGGGCATGGGGACGGGCACCCGACTCGTGGAGTTTTCCCAGACCGACGACGGCCTCGAGGCGAAGGAACTCTGGACGAGCCTCGACATGAAGCCCGACTACAACGACATCCTGGTCCACGAGGGCCACGTCTACGGATTCGACAACGCGATCTTCGCCTGCATCGGCCTCGGGGATGGCAAGCGGAAGTGGAAGGGGGGGCGCTACGCCAAGGGGCAGGCGCTCCTGCTCGCCGATTCCGGCCTGATCGTGGTCGTGAGCGAGCAAGGGGAGCTCGTCCTGCTCCGCGCGACTCCGGAAGGTCATCAGGAGCTCGGAAAAATCGAGGCGCTCGGCGGGAAGACGTGGAATCACCCGGTGGTGGTCGGGAACCGGCTCTATCTCCGCAACGCCGAGGAGATCGTCTGCTACGAATTGGCGACCGCGGACTGACGGCGCCATCCCGCGACCGCCTCCTTCCCGAGGCCGATCGTCGTGGGTCGAGCCGCCCCGGAGCCCGCCGTCGGCCCACCCGCGCGAGGCACAGGGATCGGGGACGACGGGGCCTGGCGACGGAGCGCCGGCCGCGGCGACCCTCGCTGGAGCATCGTCACGCCGTCCATGGGCGCCGCGCCTTTCCTTTCGCCCCGTATCCCTCCCCGGAGCCCCAGCCAGTGCGCCTTCCGCCGCCTTTTCGCCGCCACGGTGCCCTCCTCCTCGCGTGCCTGCTCCCGCTCGGGATGCCGATCCGGGCCGAGGAACGCCCGACGTGGAAGAAGCATGTCATCAACCACCGCTCGCCGTTCGAGGCGGTCGGCGTCGCGGACCTCAACGCCGACGGCAAGCCCGATGTCTTCAGCGGCGATTCCTGGTACGCGGCACCCGACTGGACGCGGCACACGGTGCGCGACGTCCCGCCGGGCACCAACCCGCACTACCACGAGGACTTCGCCGACGCGCCGCTCGACGTCAACGGCGACGGGAAGACCGACATCGTCACCTGCGCCTACTTCAGCCGCCGGATCGGCTGGGCCGAGCAGCCGGCCGACGCCACGCAGCCCTGGACCGAACACACGATCGACACCCCCGGCCCGATGGAGACGGCGTACCTGGTCGACCTCTACGGCGATCAGACGCCGGTGCTGATTCCCAACGTCGGCGGGCAGGTCCTCCTCTACGAACTCACCACCCGCTCGCCGACGGTCGCCTGGACGACCCGCCGGCTCGCGCCGGAGGGGGCCGGCCATGGCGTCGGCCACGGCGACGTCGACCGGGACGGTCGCCTCGACCTGATCACACCGCTGGGGTGGTACGAGCAGCCGGCCGAGCGGTCGGCCGACTGGGTGTTCCATCCGGAGTTCCAACTCGGCACCGCGAGCATCGGGATCCTCGGCCATGACTTCGACGGCGACGGTGACACCGACGTCGTCTGGGGCATGGGGCACGACTTCGGCCTCCACTGGCTGAAGCAATCGACCGACGCCGACGGGAAACGCGTCTGGACGAAGGAAGCGATCGACGAGAGCTTCTCGCAGGTGCACACGCTCCACCTCGCCGACTTCGACGGCGACGGCGAGATGGGCTTCGTCACCGGCAAGCGAATCTACGCCCATGCGGGCGAACCGGGTGCCACGGCGGAGCCGTGCCTGTTCCTCTACCGGTACGACCGCGCGACCACGGCATGGGTCAAGGAGGTCGTCTACAGGGGCGAGCCCGCCCCGCTCGCGCCCCCCGACCCGGAGAAGCGCGACGCGATGAAGGACTTCCGCCCGGGCTCGGCCGGCACGGGCCTGCAGATGGCGATCCACGATCTCGACGGCGACGGCGACCCCGACATCGTCGCGCCGGGAAAATCGGGGCTCTACTGGTTCGAGAATCCGCTGCGGTGAGCCGCGGCCACGGCTGGCCAGACCGCCGAGCGGGCACGGTGTGGATCACGTACCCGCTGCCGGGGCGTCATGCGCGCGTCCCTTTCGAGTCGGAGTCGGGACGGAGCGCGAAACGCGGCGCCGCAGGCTCCCGCATTCGGACGCACGAAGCCGCAGACAACGACAGAACCCGCGGCGACCACAGGGGCCACCGCGGGTTAGATCGCGTTGCGGGAGCGCTTTTCAGGCGTGAAGCCGAGCAGGACGCTCGGACACCAGAGCCTGAAACGGCCAGGGAGGGCTTTTCAGGCGTACAGAATGGGCGATATAGGACTCGAACCTATGACCCCTAGCTTGTCGAGCTAGTGCTCTAACCAACTGAGCTAATCGCCCGGGTCGACCGACCCTCCGAGTGTGGCCCCCGGATCGGGGTCCGTCAAGGAACAGCCGGCGCACGGCCGGGGGGGAGGCGTCAGCCCACGGACCGGTCGGCCGCCGCCACGAGCCAGGCGACGAGGGCCTCCCGGGCCCGGGGCGGAATCGCATGCCCGGCCCGATGGTTGAGCAGGCCGGTCCAGGGACGCGCGTCCCGCAGCCTGCCCACCTCCAGGGCCCGGAGGATCGTCGGCCAGGAGCGGTCGCCGTCGGCGGCGCCGGGGCCCGACTCCCCCCCGAGCACGAGCAGCCCGCGGGGAAGCGCGAGGGCCACGAGCTCGGCATGGTCGCGCGGGAATCCGGGGGCACGGGACTCGGGCCCGAGGTACCAGGGGGCATCCCAATTGGAGAAGGGGATCGCGATCCCCCCCTCGCTCGCCACGGCACCCTTCACACGCTCGTCGAAGGCGGCCAGGTAGAGCGTCTCCTTGGCGCCGAGCGAATGCCCCGCCGCCACGATCCGCGCCGGATCGACCCCCTCGATCCGCGCGAGGACGTCGACGGCGCGGAAGCCGTCGTGGAGCAGCTTGCGCATCCCCCGTGCGCCCGGATGCCGCGCGGCGAGCCGGGCCACGGCGCCGGCGGTGTCGAGCCGGTGACGGGCATCGACGTTCCAGAGCCAGCAGCGCGGGCAGAGCACCGTGAAGCCGGCACGGACGAGCCAGGTGCCGATGGCGGCGCGGGCACCGTCGTCGGCCGATGCCACCTCGTCGATCGAACGCTCGGTCGTGGAGTGGAAGACGACGGCCCCCGGACGGCCGCCGGGGGGCACCGCCGTGGCCGGCTCGAGGAGCCACGCCTCCACCTCTTCGTCGGGCTCGGTGCGGTAGACGATCCGGCGCCGCACGACGTGGGGGTCGTGCTCGGTGGCGACGACACGGAAGGAGTCGTCCACGGGGGATGCGTCCCACGGTCCGAGAAAGTCGAGCCAGGCCTGCCGGAGCCCGCCGCGGCGCGCGAGCCAGCCCTCCCAGGTGTCGATCCTCGTTCCGTCGCCAGGCTCGAGGAGCGAGGGGGGATCGGTGCCGGGGATGCCGTGGGGCACGTCGGCCGGCGGTCGCTGGACCTCGTCGGCAAGCGGGGGGCCGGCGTCCCCGGCCTGCCGGGCGGCGCGGGCCGGGGAGGGGAGCGCCGCGGCGGCGGCGAGCGCGGAGAGGAAGCGACGGCGCGACGGCATGGGGGCTCCGGCGGGAGAGACCGTCATCGTACCGGCGCGGGGTCGGACGGCTTGCCGGCCGTGCGCGGCGCCACCCTGTCGGCCAGAAGGGCCGCGACCGCCGCGCGCAGCGACGACTCCCACCAGGCGTCGAGGGCGTCCGGCAGCGCGGCGACGGCGGCCTCCTCGGTGGCGGGCGTCCGCAACCCCGAGACGAGGGGCACGAGGAAGGCCTCGTCGTGGCCGGCGAGGCGTCCGATCGCGGCCACCTCCTCGTCCGTGAGCGAGCGGAGGAGCGCCACGGCCGTCCGATCGAGACCGTGGGCGGCGAGGCCGGCCAGCAGCGGCCGGCAGTCGGCGCGGAAGGCCTCCGCCGAGAGGCGATCCTGCCCGCGGCGCGCGAGCGTCACGGACACCAGGGGCATCGGCATGCCCGCCGCGGCCGTGAGGCAGGCGATCGGGCCGGGGATCTCCGACGCCATGAAGGAGGCGAGTTCCTCGAGCGCCGCCGGATCCTGCGCGAGGCCGAGCGTGGCGAGGCGTACGAGCCCCGCCGGCCAGCTCTCCCTCCCGCAGTCGCGCTCCACGATCCGCCAGGCGTGCGAGGCGGCGAACCGGCCGACGAGCATGAGCGGATCGCCGGGGTTCTTCTTCTCGCCGGGGATCACCAACTCACCGGCTGGGTCGGCGCCGGCGGCGGCCAGCCTGTCGGACAGCGCCCGGTCGAGGGGGGCGAGACTGCCGCTGCCGGCCGCGCGCCCCAGGGCGCCGAGGAGGAGGCCGTAGCGCTCGCGCAGGGCGCGGGGAGCCTCCTCGATCCCGGCCGCGCGGAAGGCGCGATCGAAGGCACCGGCGGCGACGTCGTCGGTGAGGAAGGCGACGCCGGAGGAGACGAGCGCCTCGGGATCGGCCCGGTCGTCGCCGGACGCGGCGCGCAGGGTCTCGACGTCGGCGTCGAGACGTCCGTCGCGGACCTCGAGGACGAGGCGGGAGCCGTTCGCCTCGCACGACCGCATCCTCCCCGACCCCCGCTCGAAGCGGGCGGTCCATCCCGCGCCGGAGACGACGAGGTCGTCCCCTTCCCAGCCGATCTCCGGCGCCCGCTCGTGGACGATCGCCAGGCAGGCCACCGGATCGACGCGCAGTCCGACGTCGAACGCGGTCGATCGCCCCCCCGGCCTCGATTCGAAGCCGAAGCCGAGGGCGAGTTGGCGTTCGTAGGCCGGGGTGGTGGCGTCGTCCGGCCGCTTCATGGACGAGAGGGAGAGCGACACGTTGGCCGTCATCCGGCCGTCGGCCGGCAACGGCACCTCGTAGCGGCCGCCGCCCGCGGGGAAGAAGCAGGCGAGACCGTCCCGGCCGACGAGCAGGCCGCACGCGTCCGCGCTCCCGGGCAACGCCGACACGAGCAGCCCCCGGTCGCGCGCGAGGACGATCTCCCCCGTCGCCCGCCCCCCGGGCGGGGTGTCGGCGGCGGGCGTCGTGCGTTCCCAGGTGGCGACGACGTCGCCGCCGCCCGACAGCGCTTCGGCGAGCCAGCGCCGGAAGCGGAGCATCGTCTCCTCCTCCGGGGAGGGCGCGAGGCCGAAGGGGGTGGCGGGGAGATACTCCTCGAGCGCGATGCGGGCCACGACGCCGGGGACGCCGTCGGGGCCGGCGGGGACCTCCTCGAGGACGACGTCCGAGGAGACGAAGCGCCCCGATTCCCAGAGCTTTCTCTTCCACGCCAGCCGGTCGCGTTCGGTGACCGGGCCGCCGACGACGATCCCGAGCGCGTCGAGGAGGGTGTCCTTCGGGGTGCGGACGCCGTCGGGCATGGCGACGTCGCGGAGCACCGATCGGGGTGGCAGGTCGGTGCCGGCGACGACGAGCACCGCCGATCCCCCCTCGCTGCCCGGCTTCACGGAGACGTCGATCGCGGCGCCCTTCGTGGCGGCCCCCTTCCGGGCCGCGGCGGCCAGTCCGGCGAGACCGCCGAGGAGGCCGGCGGGGCGGCGGTCCTCGACGAGCGCGGCCGAGGCGAAGTGGCCCTGATCGCGCAGGAGACGGGCGATCGCGGCGCGGATCTCGTTCAGTCGCGGCGCGTCGAAGGGGGCCGGGTCGCCGCGCTTCCAGAGCGGAGGCTCCATCCGCACCCGCCGGCCCTGGTCGTCCACGAAGCGTTCCCCGGCCCAGCCACCCTCCCCCTCCACCGGCATGCTGATCGCCTCCGGCGGGGGCCGATCACCCTGCAGCCAGCGCTTCAGCGCGGCGGCGAGATCGTCGGGGAAACCGCGGACCTCGACCCCCTCCGCGACGGCCCTCGGCCCCTCCACGACGTCGACGACGATCCGTTCCCCGCTCCCCTCGCCGGTGGGCTCGATCGAGGCCACGACCTTCGGCGTGGCGAAGCCGGCGCGCTCGAGGGCGAGCGTGGCCTTGCGGGCCAGGGCGGAGAGGAAGAGTTTGCGGTTCCCCTGGGGACGCGAGAGGAGGAGGAGGTCGTCGTCGGCGGCGAGCGGGGTGGCGAGCGCAGCGGCGTCGACCGACGTCGTGCCGCGGACGGTGATGCCGCCGGAGAGCGCGAGCGCTCCCATCGGCTCGGCGCGCACGGCGGTCGCCACGAGCGAAGACGCCAGGAGCACGAGCATGAAGACGCGTGGTGCCGGGGCGATCGGAGCCGGGGCTGCGCGGAGCAGGGGGGCGGCGGAGCGCGGCATGACGGGGCCCTCGGACGGGAGCGGAAAACCGGGGCGGGAGAATAGCGACCCCTCCCGACCGGTCCAACGGCGATCCCCCGGCGATCCCCCCGGCGTTTCCGGCGACGTTCGCGGCGGATCGACGGGGGAGCGCCCCGGCTTCACTTGGCCTCGAAAGAGAACGACGTGCCGTCCTCCGAGGCGTCGAGCTTCACGGAGGAGAAGGTGCGCGTCACGCCGTCGATCGTGACGGTCGCCTTGGTGGTCCCGCCTTGGAGGGCCCACGACTTCGTCTGCTCGGTGCCGGCCGCGGCGAACCGCCGGAGGTGGCGCACCACCGCCTCCCCCAGGCCCCCGTCCCACGCCGCAGCCAGGATCGCCTCCATGTCGGCTGAGGTGGCGACGTCGCTCTCGCGCAGCCTCCGCGCGACGGCCATCGCCGCACCCGCGTCGGTGGCCAGCATCCCGCCGAGGAATGCGAGTGGCTCGTCGTCGATCCCGCGGACGACTCCCCGTACCAGGCTCGCCAGATCGACGTCGGCGGTGGCGTCGACGAGTGGACGGCAGTCGGCGAGGAAGCGATCGCGGTCGGCGTGCTCGAGGCCGCGCCGCGCGAGCGCGGCGGCGAGCTTCACATCGGGGGAGACGGTGGCGGCGACGAGGCAGGCGAGCGGACCGGGGGATTCCGAGGCCATGAACTCCGCCATCTCCTCGTAGAAGATGCGGTGATCGGGACCGTATCTGGCCCTCACGAGGATCATCGGCCAGGCGTCGGGGGCGAGACGCCGCTCGACGGACCGCCACACGGCGACGGCGAGCGGCTTCCCCACGCCGACGTGGTCGCCGAGGGCCGAGCGGTCGTGACGGGGGAGGAGGAGGTCGGAGGACTGCGGTTCCGTGGGGCAGGGGGCGAAACCCCGCCACACGACTCCGTCGATGGCGGCGAGCGCGTCGTCATCGTCGAGTTGGCGGGCGAGTCGTGCGATCCGATCGGCGAACAGGTCGTAGGCCGGGAGACCCTGGTCGCCGAGCACGATCGGCGCGAAGAGGGAACGAGCGAACTCCAGTCCTCCCTCCGCGAACAGGAACCGGACCCCCGACGACAGCGGGCGGTCGGACCGGAAACGCGATCTCCCCACCGATCCCGCCTTCCGATCGGCCTCGGCCAGCGCGTCCGGCCGTTCCTCGATCGTCACCTTCTGGCCCAGCACGCAGAGCGCGCGCGGGCGTCCGGTCGGACCGTCGATCCGTGTCTCCGGTTGGCCGTCGTGGCGAACGACGAGATCGTTCCCCTCCCAGTGGACACGAGGCGAGCGATGATGGAGCAGGATCGAGCAGAACACCGGCGGCAGGGAGGGCGTGACGTGGACGCCCCCCGCGCCGACGACCGGAAACTGCTGGTTGGAGTCGAATCCGAGCTTGAGGGTCAGATTCCCATCGGCATCGGTGGACTTGGGGACACGCTTCTTCGTCACGGTCAAATTGGGGCGGAGGTAGACCTTCAGGGGAATCGTGAACGGCACGTCGAGCCAGCCGGCCCCCCGGGGGGCGACGAAACGCAGCCGTTCCGTCGAAGCCACGATCCCATGCCACTCCCCTTCGATCCCCTCGGCGAGGAGTGAGAATCCCCGCGAGCCGGAGATCGTCACCCGCGACCGCGGGATCGCGGTCCGGTGGGTCGTCGATTCCCCCTCCTCCGTCCTGATCGCCACTCGCGAGCGGGGGTCGTTCACGTTCGCCGAGCCCGAGGCCTCGAAACCCTTCCAGTTGAGCTCGATGTCCGTCGGCTCGATGGTGAGAACCAGGTCGCGTTCGTCGTCGAGCGCGTCGAACAGCCAACGCCGGCAACGGAGCATCGTCTCCTCCTCGCGCGACAACGGCCGGGAGAGGGGCATCATCGGTTCGTACTCCACGATGTCGAACCGGATGATCCGGCCCCCCGGCTCGAGGAGATCGGGTTGTATCGACACCTGGTGGTCGATGAACCGTCCCGAGTCCCTCAGGCGGTTCATCCACTCGACCGGGCTCTGCGTGGTGATCGGCGCCCCGACCGCGATCCCAAGGAACGTGGCCATCTCGTCGGGCGTGGTGGTGACGCCGCGGGAAAGGTCGATGCGTGAGATCCACGACTTCGGGGGCAATGCCTTCACCGACACCGTGAGCGTCGCCTCCCGGCCGTCGCGTGTGTCGAGCGTCGCCTCGATCCCGGGGTCGACCACGTCGGAGGGGACGATGGCCGCCGGCGCCGGATCGGCGGGATCCCGCGGCGGGGTGATGTCGAAGTACCCCTCCTGCTGGAGGAACACCGCGACCAGAAAGCGGACGTTGTTCATCGTGGCGTCGTCGCAGGGGGCCGGGCCCGAGCGCGGCCAGAGGGCCGGGGAGAGCGTCGCCACGGACCCGTCGGCGATCCGCCACACCTCCCGGGTCGATCCGTCCGGTCGTCGGACGACGTCCCGACAGGCCAGCGCCGGTGGGGCCGGCGAGCGGAGGCGTGGGCCCGGAGGCTTGGGCGTGGGGCGGGGACCAGACCCACCCCCGCTCCCATCCCAGCACAGCCTACCCCGCCCCGCCCCCCCGCGATGGGCTCGGTCGCGGTCGTGG
>CAZMOU010000158.1:0-1081 GCA_964567835.1 uncultured Chitinophaga sp.
GCCGGCGGTGCCGTCGGGCCACCCGCCCGCGTCATCCCGTCGGGGCGGCCCGGGTGGGCGACGGCCACACCTCACGGCAGATCGCGCCGAACGCCTCGCCCTCGAGCAGTCCTCGCGCCTCGAGCGGTGCCGCGAAGTCGCCCACGGCGTCGTCCTCGCCCGACCACGCCGCGACGAGGAGATGCGACGCCGCGTCGAGGGCGTCGATCTCCTCGCCATGAGGCCCCCGACAGGGCCCGTGGGCCACCGGTACGAAGAACACCCTGCCGTCGTCGGTCCCGCTCTCCCACAGGATCCAGTGCTTGCGACCACGATTGGTCGTGAGCCGGTACTCGCTGCGGCGGTCGCAGCCGGGGCCGAACGACCAGACCGCACGGAGCACCGTCGCGGCGCGGCGGCCGGGGGCCCTCGCACACGGGATGTCGGCCGGGAACTCCCATTCGGTGAACGTCGTCTCGAACCAATCGGGCTTCGGTGCCAGCGGCATCGGAATGTCTCCTCTCGTCAGGTGTCCTTCTCTTTCCGGGCTTCGTCCCTCGCCTTCTTCTCCTCGCGGTACTTGGCACGCATCGCCTCGAGCGCCGCGGCGATCTCCGCGAACGACGCCCCCGGGGGGAAGTCGAACCGAATCGGCTTCTTCTGCTCGTCGTCGGCCATGGCCGTCTCCTCCTTCTCGCGGTCACTTCGGACTCGTTCGTCACGCCACCAGGGTCTCCCCCTTCCGCCTCGCCGCCTCCTCGAGGAACGGCAGCCATCCCGCGCATCCGGCCGAGTGGGCCACCGCCAGACAGAGCGGGCCACCGGGATCCCTCCGCCTCGGCGCCACCGGCTCGCCATGCTCCCGGATGCGGGCGAAGAGCTCGTCGCGGAGCCGGATCGCCCGCTCGAGATCACGGGTGCCGAGCGAGCGGCGGACGCGCCGCTTGCGATGGTCGAAATGCAGGGTGTAGTGCACCCAGTAGACGCCGCCGTTGTTGAGCCACAGATGGTGGTCGCGACGACGGGTGTTGATCCGAATCGACAAGTGTCCGATCGGCATGACGAGGTCCTCTCGCTGTCGTGAGTTTTCGTCCGGAACGTT
>CAZMOU010000158.1:1091-10642 GCA_964567835.1 uncultured Chitinophaga sp.
CGGCACATCCTCGGAACCCGTTTCTGGTTCCGGACCCACCTTGGCGACGGGGCAAGAGTCCCCGGCGCTAGGTTGGAGCGGGTGACCACGCGGACCACCCGACTCGAGACGAATGCTGCGGTGTGTGTACGCGGCCGACCCCCGGAGGGTTCGGTCGCCTGTTTTCCAAGGTTTCGGCCCCGATCGGGCCCTCGTGCTCCTCTGCTGACTGCTCGACAGGACGCCCGGATTGTACCGCGACGCGCCCCGATGGCGAGCGCGGAACAGTGTCATACCAGGCCGGCCCGATCGACGTGCGACGTACAACAGGGGCGGAGGGGCGGCCGCGCGGCCGCACATCGATCGACCGCCGATCGACATCGGGACGACGCCGGAGCGACGGCGCACGAGGAGGGGGATCATGAGACTGCACCAGCTCCGCATCGAGGGCCGCGACGACATCGCCTGGCCGGCCCCGCAACTCGTCCGGGAGCTCGTCCACTCCTTCGGTCTCCCGAACGGTCCCACGTACGTGATCCTCACCGGACCGGACGACCAGTACGTCCAGGCGGCCGGCTCGTCGGGACGATTCGTGCTCGAGTCGCGCGACCAGTACGGCGAGGGCTTCCTCCACCTGCGGGCCGGCACGCTCACCGGCCGCAAGGCGACGGTCGGCTACCGCCGGCGATGCCCCAAGGGCATCCACCCGCCGAACGGCTGCCCGCTCGAGGTCGACGAGGGCTGCGTGCTCGGCCTCGACGTCGTGCGCGGGGCGCTCTTGCACTACGCCCGCGCCGGCGCGCGGCACCCCGGCGTCACCTGGAACGACGTCACCGCCGAGTACCAGGACCACGAGGTGGCCGACGTGGAGATCCGGGACATCCGGCCGCGTGGGGAGTCGTGAAGTCTTGAAGTGGTGAACGGGGGCGGAAGCGTACGGGCGTGACGACGCCCTCGCGGCCCGGCGGTAGACTCGACCGCTCGCCCCTCCGCGCTCCCTCCCCGGACGACGTCCCGGCCATGCGCATCGTCTCCCTCCTCCCCAGCGCGACCGAGATCGTCTGCGAACTCGGCCTCGGCGACCGGCTCGTCGGCGTGACCCACGAGTGCGACCACCCCCCCTTCGTCGCCGCCCTCCCCAAGGTGACGCGAACGCTCATCCCGCACGACGCCACGAGCCGGGAGATCGACCGCCTCGTCCGTGAGCGCCTCGCGACCGAAAAGGCCCTCTATTCGCTCGATCTCCCGACGCTCGAACGGCTCGCGCCCGATGTGATCGTCACGCAGGCCCTCTGCGACGTCTGTGCCGTCGCCGAATCGGAGGTGGCCGCGGCTGCCTGCACGCTGCCGGGCCGGCCGCGGGTGGTGAACCTCGAGCCGACACGGCTGGCCGAGGTCTTCGACTGCCTGCGGACGGTGGGTGCGGCGGCCGGCGTTCCCGACCGGGCGGAGGCGGCGGTGGCCAGCCTCCGGGCCCGCGTCGCGGCGGTCGAACGGCGCACGCGCGGCGTCGCCCATCCCCCACGCGTCGTCCTGCTCGAATGGATCGACCCGCCGTTCTGCGCCGGACACTGGACGCCCGAACTCGTCCGCCTGGCGGGGGGCGTCGAGGTGATGGGGCAGGAGGCGCGGCCCTCGAGGACCGTCGCCTGGAGCGAGATCGTCGCCGCCGATCCGGACGTGCTGGTCGTCGCCTGCTGCGGCTTCGACGTCGCCCGCACGCGCCGGGACCTGCCGATCCTCGCCGGGCTCCCGGGGTTCGGGGGGCTCGCCTGCGTCCGCGCGGGGAAGGTCTTCCTGATGGATGGCAACGCCTCCTTCAGCCGGCCGGGGCCGCGCCTCGTCGACGGCCTGGAGATCCTCGCCCACGCGCTCCATCCCCGGATCCATCCGCTGCCGCCGGGACTGACGGCCGCCGAGCGGGTGAGCGATCGGGATCTCGGGCTCGAATGAACGGAGCCCGGGCGCCGCGCCACGAAGAGGACCGTCGGCGACCGCTGCACGGCCTCGTGGGTGTCCGTCCTCGGGCACGCTGCGGGGCCCGCCCGCAGCCGGATGGCCGGCACGTGAGTCCGGGGGATAGACTTCCCACGGGGTCGGGGTGAGGACGACGCGAGCCACGGTGCGGGCCGTCGCCCGGCCGCGTTGCATTCCGTCCCCTCCTGCGGAGCCCGTCGCCATGCCCCTCTCGCGTCGTCCGTCTTCGCTTCCCGCCCTCGCCGGGATGGTCGCCCTGCTCCTGGGCGATCCCGCCGCATCCCCGAGCGCCGCCGAGCCCGCAGGCAGCGCGGCGAAGACGCGGGCGATTTCCGCGGGGGAGCTCGCGACGAGCGGCGCCGTCGCCGCCCGGGCGGCGGGCGATCCCGGCGGCGGCGGCTACCGGACGGGCGTGTCGCGCGACGGCGTCACGGTGCCGGTCGTCGTCGTCGGCGGCACTCCGCGGCAGATGGGCTGGCACCTCGGCCGGCTCCTGGCCGACGACATCCGCAGCCTCGTGCCGCCGCTCCTGGCCAAGGTGAAGGGGTCGATGGGGATCGACGACGCCGCGCTCGCCGCCGCCTGGGCCACGCAGTCGGCCTGGATCGACGACCGTGTCGAGCAGGAGCTCGTCGGCCTCGCCGAGGGCTCGGGAATCGACCTCGCCACCCTCCAGGCCGTCCACGCCGTCCCGCTCCTCATGCCCTATTCCTGCTCCGCGATCGCCGCCTGGGGCAGCGCCACCGCCGACGGCCACCTCTACCAGACGCGGAACCTCGACTGGGAACTCGGCCTCGGCGCGCACGAGCATCCCGTCCTCGTCGTCTACCTGCCGACCGGCGGCCGGGCCCATCTCGTCCCCACGTTCGCCGGCTTCGTCGGCGCCAACTGCGGCTTGAGCGCCGCCGGCATCGCGCTGTCGGAGATGGGGGACTCGCCGGCCAGGGAGATGCCCTACGACCTCCACGCGCCCCACTTCACCACCTTCTTCCGCACGTTCCTCTACGACGCCGATTCGCTCGGCGAGGTGCTCGAGACCTTCACGGCGCTGCCACGCGTCAAGAAGTATCACTTCGTGTT
Source organism: uncultured Chitinophaga sp. (assembly GCA_964567835.1). GTDB lineage: Bacteria > Planctomycetota > Planctomycetia > Pirellulales > UBA1268 > QWOP01. The sequence continues at coordinate 4,128 of CAZMOU010000158.1, forward strand.
CGGCGACGGTCGCGCCGAGAAGCGCGGCGTGAAGATCCGGGCCCACGCCACGCCCGAGGGGGACGACCTCCGCATCTGGTCGGACGACGACCCCACCGACGAACTCGCCCCGGCCGTGCTCCCCGACCTCGTCTACCAGGACGAGGGGCGCGGCGCCTTCCCGCACCTCGAGCGGCACCACGGCCGCCTCGACGCCGAGTCGCTCACCGCCGTGGCCTGTGCCATCCCGATCAAGGGGGGCAACGTCCTCGACGCCGTCTTCGACGCCACCGATCTCGTCGCCTGGGTGAGCTACGCCGGCATCGGGAAGGAGGCCTACGAGCGCCCCTTCGTGCGCCTCGCGCTCACCGAACTCGACGGCGACGGCGACGGTCTCCCCGACCTCGACGAGGGGGCGGCCGACACCGACGCCGACGGCATCCCCGACTTCCTCGCCCCCGCGGGGCGGTAGCCGGCCGCGGAGCCATCGGTGCCGCCGGATCGGGCGACGGTCGATGCGATGCCTTTCGCGACGCCAGTCCCTCCGCCCCGCGGAGGCCCGGGGGCGGGCGGCGCACTCACGCCATGATCTGGCGGATCGGCTCGCCGTGGTCGCTCTCCAGCCGTTTGCGACCGGGGATCTCCAGGCGCCGCGGGTCGAGTCCGAGGAGCTCGTAGACCGTGGCGTGGAGGTCGGTGACGTAGTGCGGATGCTCGACGGCGTGGAAGCCGAGCTCGTCGGTCGCGCCATGGATCCCCGGCCTGATCCCCGCCCCGGCGAGCCAGACGGTGAAGCCGTGGGGATGGTGGTCGCGGCCGGTCGCCGCCTTGTTGAACATCCCGTTCTCCACCGCGGGCGTCCGGCCGAACTCGGTGGCACAGACCACGAGCGTGCTGTCGAACATCCCGCGGCGCTTGAGATCCTCGAGGAGCGCCGCGACGGGGCGGTCGATGCGGGCGAACGACCGGGCGTGATTGGCCTTGAGATCGGAGTGGGAATCCCACTCGCCGTAGTCGCTCAGGTAGACGAGCGTGAAGCGCACGCCGCGCTCGGCGAGACGCCGCGCGGCGAGGCAGCGCCGGGCTTGCGTGTCGGTGACCGGATCGCCGACGCCGTAGAGCCGATGCGTCTCCTCCGTCTCGCCCGCCAGGTCGAGCGCCGCCGGGACCGAATCCTGCATCCGGAAGGCGAGCTCGTAGGCCGCGATCCGGGCCCGCAGCGCCTCGTCGTCCGGATGGTCCTCCGCGGTGATGCGGTTGAGCCGGCCCAGGAACCCGAGCTCCCCCCGCTGCTCGTCGCGCGAGACGTCGGCCGGGCGGCGGCCGAAGGCGAGGGGATTGGCCGGATCGAGGTGGAGATGGACGCCGTCGTGGCTCGGGCCGAGGTAGAGGGCGTCGAAGTTCTCGCGCACGCGCTGGTCCTTGAACTCCCCCAGGAAGACGAACTGGGGCAGGTTCGCGTCGAGCGTGCCCAGTCCCCAGTGGATCCAGGAGCCGATCACCGGTTCCGGCGCGTCGAGCTTGTGGCGGCCGGTGTGCATCTGGAACTCGGCGGCATGGTCGTTGTCGGTGGTCCACATCGACCGCACCACCGCCAGGTCGTCGGCCCGTCTGGCCAGGCAGGGGAGCCAGTCGGCGACGTCGAGGCCGGTCTCGCCGTGGCGGCGGAAGCCGGTCTGGAGGGGAAAGATCGTCGAGTGCAGCTCGCGGTCGGCGCCGACGACCGACCGCGACCGGGCGAGGAACTCGGGAGCCTTCTGCGGGTTGGCGAGCGACGTCTGGTCGTAGGTCTTGCCCGCCATCGTGGTGAGGAGCGGCTTGGGATCGAAGCTCTCGAGGTGGCTCACGCCGCCGGAGAGGAAGATCCAGATCACGTTGGTGGCCCGGGGCGCCCGCCGCGGCCGGCCGTCGGGGAGCCCCGCCGCGCGGCCGTCGGCATGGAGGAGGCAGTCGAGCGCGATGCCGCCGGCGCCGAGTCCGAGACCGGAGAGGAACGAGCGGCGGGACGGGGCGTGGAACACCGGGTTCACCTCACCGTGACGAAGTCGTTGTGGTTCATGAGCGCGTGGACGACGCCCGATCGGGCCCGCGCCTCGGGCTCCGCCGTCCCCTCCGCGGCGAGCAGCGCGGCCTGGGACGCGAGGAACTCGCGCGTGGCCGCCCGCTCGGCGTCGCTCGCCGCCCGGCCCAGGACCGTGACGAAGGCCTCGTCGATGAAGCCCTCCGCGCGATCGGGACGCGCCGCCGCCGCCTCCCAGAGGCGCGATGCCAGGGCGGCGGCCAGTTGCCGCGTCAGGTCGCTGTTGACGAGCGCCAGGGCCTGCTGCGGCTGCACCGACGTCGTCCGGCGGTAGCAGTCGCCCGGATCGGGGGCGTCGAAGAGCTCGAGAAACTCCATCTTCTCCTCGCCATGGTGGGAGAAGTAGAGGCTGCGGCGCCGCGACGAGAGCCCCAGGGCCTGCTCGAGTTCCGGCCCGCCGCGCGTGGTGTCGAGCACGCCCGCCACGGCGAGCAGGCTGTCACGCACCACCTCCGCCTCCATCCGGCCGACCGGAAAGCGCCACAGCGAGCGGTTCTCCGGATCGACTCCCGCCGACGCCTCCCCCTCCGGCGTCGCCGGTACGCCGCTCGCCATCCGGTAGGCGGCGCTCGTGACGACGAGGCGGTGGAACCGCTTCATCGACCAGCCCGATTCCATGAACTCGCAGGCCAGCCAGTCGAGGAGGGCGGGATGCGAGGGACGCACGCCGTTGCGGCCGAAGTCGGCGGGGGTGGCGACGAGCGGCTCGCCGAAGTGCCAGCCCCAGAGGTGGTTCACCGCGACACGCGCCGTGAGCGGGTTCTCCCGCGAGGCGATCGCGTGCGCGAGCGCCGTCCTCCGCCCGGTCGTCTCCTGGAGATACTTGGGGGAGAGCGGGGCATAGTCGGCCGCGGGATCGACCGGGCGGGCGCGCTCGGCCGCGAGGGCCGCCGCCCCCTTCTCCCGCGCCTCGCGCGCCGCGGCGAGCGCCTTGGAGGCGGCCTCGTCGGCCGGCACGACCGACGCGGCCCGGGCGATGTCGCGCTCGGCGACGGCGAGGGCCATGGCGGACTTCGCCTCAGCGGCCCCGCGCTCGGCAGCGACCGCCGCGGCGACGAGCGATGCCACCGCGGGCTCCCCCTTCCGGTCGCCGGCGAGCGTGCCCCCGGCGTAGCGGGCCGCGTCGGCCGCCACCCGCGCCTCGAAGGCGGCGAGTTCCGCCTCGGCCGACGCGCGCGTCGCCGTCGCGGCCTCCCGCTCCAGATCCCCGAGACGGCCGGCGGCACGGACGGCCTCCAGCCGCGCCAGCGCCGCGAGCAGCGCCGGGTCGGAGGCCTCGGCCGAGAGCACGCGCGAGCTGGCCGGCGCCTGGCAGAACGGGGTGGCGATCCAGCCCCCGCTGCCCGCCACCTCGGTGGCGTCGGGATGGTCCGGCGCCTCGAAGCGGAAGGCCGCCACCTCCCGGCCGTCGGCGGCGTGGAAGGCGATCGCGTCGTAGGCCGCGACCGTCCCCGGGCGGCAGTCGACGAACAGGCCCCGCTTCCCGTCGTCGGCGGGCCGCCAGCCGTTGACGGCGGCCGCCACGCCGTCGACGAGCGTGACGCCGTCGGCGAGCGAGCGGACGTCGAGCAGGCAGCGGTCGTGGGCCAGGTCGAGGCGGAGGGTGACGGCGAAGCGCGACTGCCCGGCGGCCGGGTCGTAGCGCCCCACGACCGTCTCGGTGAAGCCTCCCGGGGCGTAGGTCTTGATCGTGCCCTCCTCGAAGGCGACGAAGGCCCCGGTGGCCCCCCGGGCGATGTCGAGACCGAGTTGGAGGTTCGTGTGGCCGTCGTCCCGGACGTCGACGACCCACGACACCCGCCCGTCGGCGCCGATGCCGTCGATCGCGGGGAGCCGGTGCGCGAGCGCCCGCCGCCCCTCGCGGGCGTCGAGCAGGAGCGACTGCGCACCCTCGAGTGCGGCAGGCCCAGCCGTCGCCGCCGCCCGGGCCCGGCCCACGGCCTCCTCCGCCGCGGCGATCGCGTCGACGACGACGGCGGCCGCCGGCGCCGGCGGTAGGGGCGTCGACGCCCGGGCCGCCTCGCCCGCCGCCACGCGCCACGCCCGCTCCTCGGCGATCACGAAGGGACGCAGGCCGGGATAGGCCGCGGTGATCGGGAGCGTCTGCCGCACGGGGGGCGACGACAGGGCAGGGAGGATCCCGGGCAGGGCGGGGGCGACCGGGGGCCGACCCTCGAACCGCAGGCGCGCGTCCCCCTTGGCGAACATGAAGGTCTCGGCGTCGAGCCCCTCGTCGAAGACGCGCACGAGCCCGGTCGAGATCGGCCCGTACGACTTCGCGTAGACGTACTTCTCGAACGGCCCCGGATCCCTCTCCCCGGGCACGCGGTCGTGGCGCAGCTCGAGCGGCTCGAAGAAGGCGCGGAAGCGGAAGTAGTCCTCCTGCGAGACGGGATCGTACTTGTGGTCGTGGCACTGGGCGCAGTTGAGCGTGAGCCCCAGGAACGCCTTGGCGGTGTGCTCGACGAGATCCTTCTTCCAGGTCTCGTAATTCCACTTGAACCAGCTGCGCACGAGATACCCCGTGGCCACCACCCGCTCGAGGTCGTCGGGGCAGACCTCGTCGGCGGCGAGCATCTCCACGACCATCCGGTCGTAGGGGACGTCGGCGTCGATCGAGCGCACGATCCAGTCGCGCCACCGCCAGATCATCGGGTAGCTGTTCATGACGTCGGGCACCGAGCGCCGGCCGTACCAGTCGCTGTAGCGCCACACGTCCATCCAGTGGCGGGCCATGCGCTCGGCGTGGAGCGGCGAGGCGAGGAGCCGATCGACGACCGCCTCGTACGCCGCGGGGGAGTCGTCGGCGAGGAAGGCACGCACCTCGTCGGCCGTCGGCGGCACGCCGGTGAGGTCGAGCGTGACGCGGCGCAGGAGCGTCGCCCTGTCGGCCGGCCCGCGCGGCGTCGTGCCGAGGTCGCGCCGCGCCGACCCGAGGAACGCGTCGATCGGATGGGGGGCACCGGGCACGTCGGGCACCGGCGGTCGCACCGGGCCGACGAACGCCCAGTGCCGCCTTGGATCCTGCTCGGGCACCTCGTCGGCCGGCCCGCCCGCCCCGCCAGCGATCCAGCGTGCGAGGGCAGCGATCTCGTCGGGGGAGAGCGCCGCCCCCTCCGGCGGCATGCGCACCGCGGCGTCGGCGGCGCTGACCCGGCGGAGGAGCTCGCTCCGATCCGGGTCGCCGGGGAGAACGGCCGGCCCGGAGGCGCCCCCCGCGCGGGCCGCGGCGGCGGTGTCGAGCCGCAATCCCGCCTCGCTCGCGAGGGCCCCGTGGCAGGCGATGCAGCGGGCCCGCAGGAGCGGGCGGACTGTCGATTCGTAGTCGTCGGCGGCGGCAGCCGCGCGGCCGATGGCGGCGACGAAAAGGACGACGACGACGATGGGTTGGAACATCGAAGCGGTCTCGGCGCGGGGAAGACCGCGACACCCGACGACGTCGGGTCGCGACGACGCTCGTCCCCCGCGGAAAGTCTACCCGGCGCGGCGGCCCGCAGGCAGCGACGGCACGGTCGGGCAGCGGGCGGGCCCTTCGGTCCTCGGTACGCGTGTCATGCCGCCAGTCGACGCCGTAACGGTGTCACGCCGCGGCTTCGGCGGAGGCGGTGGCACGCTTCCGCGAGACGTGCCCCCGGCGGACGGCCAGGGCGATGCCCACGCCGAGAGCGGCGGTGACCCACGTGGCCGGCTCGGGCACGACGACGAGGTCGCCGGTCACCGGGGAGAAGCGGAGGTACTGACCACCCACGGTGTCGGGCGTGTACCACGAGCCATCGGCGTGCTTCGAAAAGGTGAGGTTCGCATACACCCCGCTGCCGGCCGACGCGATCGAGGCGAAGTCGGCCGTCGGCACGCCCGTGAACTGGAACAGATCGAACGTCGTCCCGGTGGCGAATGGATTGGCGTTCGAAAACTGGACCGAGAGCGCTCCGCCGTACGTGAGACCGCCGGCGGTCTGCACGACGAGCGCGTCGTAGTCGGTGCCGGCCGTGCCCGGAAGCGACTGCGTGCCGCTGGTCACCCCCACGATCTCCATCACCGTCGTCGCGCTGCCGGTGAGGGTGAGCGACGTCGTGGTGATCGTCCCTGGGCTCGAGCCTGGGGAGAGCGTGCCGGACACGGAAAGCCCGGAGCCGAGGAAACCGTTCCCGGCGAGCACCCCCCCCGACTGCACCGTCACCGCACTGTTGGTGATCGTCCCGGAGACGACGAGCGTGCCGGCCTCGACGACCGTGGGGCCGGAGTAGGAGTGGGAGCCCGAGAGCGCGAGCGTGCCGGTGCCCTGCTTGGCGAGCGAACCGTTGGAGAGACTGCCGGAGTAGGTGGTCGAGCCATTGTTCCGTCCCACGGCGAGGTTCCGCGTCTGAAGGTCGAGATTCCGCGATCCGGAAAGCCCGCCGAGCGTCGTGTCCTGGGCGAACGTCACGGAACCGGTGTCGCTCGCGTTCATGTCGAG
>CAZMOU010000159.1:0-2694 GCA_964567835.1 uncultured Chitinophaga sp.
CACGGGAGATGGGGACGATAGATGCCGCAGGCGAGGAAGAGCGGCTCCTGGCGGACGCGTGATCCGCCGTCCAGACGCACCCCCCTCCCCCCGACGAGCGTCGCGCGGTCGACGGCGCCGGGGCGGAGCTTGGCGAGCCGGTCGGGGAAGGCCTCGAGGAGGGCGCGCTCGAGCGCCGTCGCGGGGTCCGCCGCGCGTGGGGCGCGTTCGGCATCGACGAGACGGAACAGCTGATCGGCGGCCCGGAGCACCGTCCGGGCTCCGCCGGGATGGAGCTCGAGATGCGAGAGGGCCGGGGAGTCGCCGAGGGGCGTGCCGGCGTGGAAGGCCTGGAGCGCGACGACGCGATCGACCACGTCGGAGCGGGTCCGGGTGGTCATCCGGTCGCGCGGGCCCCGCGCGCCGTGGGCCGCGGTCCGGAAGGGGTCGCGCTCGGAAAGCATGGCCGCCGCCACCGCCGCCTCGCGCAGCACGCCGTGGCGGCTGCCGGCGAGCAGCAGACGCGCCAGGCGGGGATGCGCGGGAAGCCGGGTGAGCTCGCGACCGAGCGGCGTGATCGTGGTCTTCCCGCCGTCGAGCTCGACGGCTCCGAGCATCGCGAGCAGCGTCCGGGCCTGGGCGAGCGCCTCCGGCGTCGGGGCGTCGAGCCAGGGGAAGCCGTCGGCCTCGCCGAGGGCCAGGAGGGCCAGGAACGGCCCCGAGAAATCGCTCCGCAGGATCTCCGGCAACTCGGCGGCCGGGCGGTGGGCGTGGGACGCCTCGTCCCACAGGCGGATGCACAGCCCGGGGCACGTGCGTCCGGCGCGCCCGGCGCGCTGGTCGGCCGCCGCCCTCGAGATCGGCACGAGCTCGAGGCGGGGGAGCCCTGTCGCCGGCGAGACGCGCATCTGCCTCACGAGCCCCGAATCGACGACCGCCGTGACGCCGGAGATCGTCAGCGACGTCTCGGCGATGTTCGTGGCGAGGACGATCTTCCGGGCCCCGGTCTCCTCGAGGGCCCGGTCCTGCTGCTCGGGGGGCAATTCCCCATGGAGGATCACCACCTCGTGCCCGTGCCGATCGGCGAGACCGTCGAGGGCGCCCGCCGTGCGCATGATCTCGCCGACGCCGGGGAGGAAGACGAGGACATGGCCGTCGGTCGCGGCGAGCGCCTTCTCGACCCCTTCGACGACGCGGTCCACCACGTCCCGCGCGTCGGCGCGGCGTCCGTAACGCACCTCCACCGGATGGAGCCGCCCCGAGGTCGACACGACCGGGCATCCGGCGGGATCTCCGGGAGCGAGCAGGGCCGCCACCGGGCCGGGGTCGAGCGTGGCGCTCATCACCACGATCCGCAGGTCGGGGCGGAGCGCCGCCTTCACACGCAGGAGCATCCCGAGGACGAGATCGGTCTCCACGGAGCGCTCGTGGAACTCGTCGAGGACGACGCAGCCGGTGCCGGACAGTTCGACGTCGTCGAGGAGCCGGCGGAGGAGGATGCCGTTGGTCTGCACCACCAGCCGCGTGTCGGCCCGGCACCGCGAGTCGAAGCGCACCCGGTACCCGACCTCGTCCCCGAGTTCCCCGCCGCGGAGCCGCGCGATCTGCGCGGCCACCGACCGGGCCGCGAGCCTCCGCGGCTGGAGGAGTTCGACGTGCTGTCCCGGCGGGAGATCGTCGAGGATCGCCGCCGGCACGAGCATCGTCTTGCCGGAGCCGGGGGGCGCGGTGACCACCACCGCCCCCCCTGCCCCGTCCGCCGGCCGCGACGTGACGACCACGCGGTCGAGGACGTCGGCGACGGGAAGATCGGCGGGGATGCCGCGGGACCGCGTCACGGCTTGGCCCAGTAGTCGACGACGGTCACCTTGTCGACGTGCGGACCGACCAGCTCCACGAACGCCTTGTGCGCCGGGTGAGGCAGGTAGGCGTCGCGGTCGGCCTCGGAGGCGAACGTGACGAAGAAGCAGTGCGTCAGTCCCTGCTGGAGCCCCTCGGGGGAGTTGTCGGTGCCCCACTCGAAGTCCTTGATCTGCGGGATCTTCCCCCGCAGCTCGCCGAACGCCTTCACGATCTTCTCCACGTCGGCCGGGGTCGACGTCTCCTTGAACTTGAACAGCACCACGTGCCTGAGCACCTTGTCATTCTCCGTGCGGGTGTGTGCGGCGACGGGGACGATCCCCGCCTTCTGGAGGCCTTCCACCATGCGGGCGGCGATGAAGGCGTCGCCCGCGGGGGTGAGGTGGACGCCGTCGGTGGTGAGGATCCCGTTTTCGGCGTCGGCGGCGTTGTGCTTGGCCAGGTGCTCGACGCAGGCCTGGCGCAGATCGATGAGGCCGGTCTTCGCCTTCTCGGCGACGCCGCGCGTGACGCCGGCGTACTCGTCGAGCATGGCGTCGAGCTTGTTCGTGCCCGCCTTCTTCTCGCCGATCACCGTCGGCGTGCAGAGGACCACCTTCGCCCCGGCCCCGCGGATCTTCGCGACGAGCGTCTCGAGCCCTTTCTCATACTCCCCCTTCGGCGTGCCGCGGCCGTTCTGGCTGTGCCAGACGTCGTTGATGCCGATGTAGATCACGACGACGTCGGGCTTGCGGGCGATGACGTCACGGTCGACGCGAGCGAGGAGATCGGGGACCCGGTTGCCGCCGATCCCGGCGCCGATGACCTCGGTGCCGCCGTTGGGCGATGCGAGGAGCGTGGCGTAGGGCAAGACGG
>CAZMOU010000159.1:2704-10445 GCA_964567835.1 uncultured Chitinophaga sp.
CGAGCGTCACGTAGCCGCGGGGGCCGGCGCCGGCCTGGGTGATCGAGTCGCCGAGGAACAAGATCGTGAGCGGCTTGGGGGCGTCGGCGGCGACGGCCACGGACGCCGCACAGGCGACGATGCCGAGGAGAAGCGAGGCGAGCGGAGATCGGATCACGGCGGGGCTCCTGATGCGGGAAAAGCGATGCGGGAGCAGTGTACCAATCCGCGCGCCGCGGTAGGCTCTTCGACGCGTCTCGACCGTCCCGCCCGCCGTCCTCCGCGGAGACCGATCCCATGCAGCGTCGTGACTTTCTCCACGCCGGGGCCCTGCTCGCGGCCGGCTCGACCGCCTCCGTGGCGGTGACGGCGGAGGTCCGCGCCGCCGACCCCGCGCCGAACGCGAAGCCCCTCCGCGTCGGGCTCGTCGGCTGCGGGTGGTACGGCAAGACCGACCTCTTCCACCTCATGCAGGTGGCGCCGGTGGAGGTGGTGGGGCTGTGCGACGTCGACTCGGCCGCGCGCGAGGCCGCCGGGGCGCTCGTGGCGAAGCGCCAGCCGTCGGGGAAGGTGCCGCCGCTCTTCGGCGATTACCGCACGCTCCTCTCCGAGGCGAAGCCCGAGATCGTCCTCGTCGCCACGCCCGACCACTGGCACTGCCTGCCGATGATCGAGGCCTGCGCCGCGGGAGCCGACGTCTACGTCCAGAAGCCGATCAGTTTCGACGTCGTCGAGGGCCGGGCGATGGTGGCGGCGGCGCGGAAGCATGGCCGCACCGTCCAGGTCGGCCTCCAGCGCCGCAGCACCCCCCACCTCCTCGACGCCCGCGACCGCTTCATCGCCACCGGGCGCCTCGGCAAGGTGGCCGCGGTCGACGTCCACAGCTACTACGGCACGCGCGACGCCTTCCCCCCTCCGGCCCCCGCTCCCGCCACGCTCGACTGGGACATGTACTGCGGCCCGGCGCCGCTGGTGCCCTACAACCCCCAGATCCATCCCCGTTCCTGGCGCGACTGCATCGAGTTCAGCAACGGCCAGACCGGCGATCTCTGCGTCCACTTCTACGACACGGTCCGCTATTTCCTCGGCCTCTCGTGGCCCGAGCGGATCGCGGCCTCCGGCGGCGTGCTCGTCCGCGACCCGGCGTCGAACGTCAAGCTCCACGACACGCAGACGGCCCTCTTCGACCACGGCCCGGTGCAGATCACCTGGACGCAGCGCAACTGGGGGGAGAACCCCGATCCCGACTATCCCTGGGGGGCGACGCTCTACGGCTCCAAGGGGACGCTCCGACTGAGCGTCACCCGCTGGGACTACAAGCCGAAGGACGGCGGCCCCGCGGAGCATGGGGAGTTCGTCGACGAGCGCGAGAAGTACCCCGAGGACGTGGCCCACAAGGAGACCGAAGCCTTCGCCGCCCCCGCGACCCGGGCCCACATGAAGAACTTCCTCGCGGCCCGCACCAGCGGCGAGAAGCCGGTCGCCGACATCGCCGAGGGGCACGTCTCGAGCGCGGTGTGCATCATGGCGAACCTCGCGATGCGCCTCGGGAGGAGCCTGTCGCTCGACGCCGACGGCCATGTGATCGACGACGACGAGGCCAACGCCCTCCTCACCCGCCCCTACCGCGCTCCCTGGAAGCACCCGACGCCGGAGAGCGTCTGAATGCGTCCCCGGCGACGCTTCCGGACCGGATCGTTTCTCGTTCCATCCAATCGGAGTGAGTGAACGCCATGCACGCCCGAGCGATGGCCGAGGGGTTCAAGACCCATGTCGTGGACGCGAACATGGCGACGTATTCTTCGCTCCTTCGGTCGGCCGAAGAGGCGACGAACCCGGTGTGGGTGGACGGCATGCGGCTCTTTCGATCACTCGAACCAGATTCCCAACAGGCCTTCATCGCGTTCATGAGAAACGTGGCGATCGATTCGGTGTCGAGCGTCCTGGCGATCGTCGACGGCGTGGCGTTTCTGGACGGGCAGGACGGCGATGTCGTGATGACCTGTGGCGGCGGGAGAGTCAGTGGCGATCTGCAGGGCGACTTCCTGGCTCTCTTCGAGGAGGAGTGAGTTCGTCGAGCCCGTCGATTCGCCAGTAACACACGCACCACTGTGCGTGCCGCTGAATGTTGGCCGACGTTTCTGCATCCCGCGGTGTGGGACTAGAATCGGGTGAAAGCCGATCGCGTCGTGCCCTTTCCGAAAGTGATCATCGATCATGTCACCGTCACCGTCGTCTGCCGGCGATTCGATCGCCGAGATCATCCGTCTGTACAAGCGGGACGTCGATCGGACGCTGCTGCGTCGCCAATTGAGCAGGACGCCGGAGGAGCGGTTTCGTGACGTCATGGATCGCCAGGCGGCCGTCGAGGAGTTCAGGCGTGCAGGCCGCGAGGCGAGAAACCGCTCATGACCGATCTTGCCGGTCTTCTCACGGCGCTGGCCGCCCATGGAGTCCGATTCATCGTCGTCGGTGGCATGGCGGGGATCGCACACGGGTCGGCGCGGGTGACCTTCGACCTCGACTGTGTCTACGCTCGCGATCCGGACAACATCGCCAGGCTCGCTGTGGCCATCGCACCGTTTCACCCGACCCTGCGGAACGCACCGGCCGGTTTGCCTTTCCGGTTCGATGAACCCACGATCGCCGCAGGGTTGAACTTCACGCTCGATACGTCCGTCGGACCGATCGATTTTCTGGGTGAAATCGCTGGCGGCGGTCGTTACGAGGCGTTGCTTTCCGACTCGATCGAGTTGCACGTGTTCGGACGGTCCTGTCGGGTCGTGACCCTCCAGCGGCTGATCGCCCTCAAACGGGCGGCGGGACGCCCGAAAGATCTCGAGGCGATCGCCGAGCTTGAAGCGATCGAGGAGGAGCGTCGCTGATACTCCGGTGAACTGTCGCGTCCAGCCTTCCCTGGCGCCGGGCTCGGTCGCCGTCAGGGCCGAGGCTTGTGATGGCCCTTGACGGCGGCGGCGGGCCGGCGGGAAGTTGCTCGGGACTCGGGCGGTGATTCCCTCGGCCTCCGTCCGCACGTCGTTCGCCTCCCGTCGCTCCTTCCCTAGTGCCGCACCATGGCCGATCCCGAATCGAACGCGTCGCGGCGTCCCGTCGTCGTCTGCGGCCTGGGCCGCTTCGGGCTGCTCGTCGTCCAAGAACTGCGCGCCGGGGGCCATCCGGTGACGGTGATCACCGACCGCCACACCACCGCCGACCGTGTCGAGCGGGCACTGGCGACCGGGGCCCGGGTGGTGCGGGGGGATTTCCGCAGTGCCCGCGTGCGGCGCGAGGCGGGCGTGGCCGACGCGGCGGCGGTGATCCTCGTCACCGCCAGCGACGTCCACAACCTCGAGGCCGCCCTCGAGATCCGCGGCGAGGCGCCCGACGTGGCGGTCGTGATGCGCCACTCCGAGCCGCGCTTCGCCGCCCGCTTCGAGGACGACTTCGGCATCACCGCGGCGATGGCGCCGGAGTGCCTGGCGGCGGAGGCCTTCGTCGGGGCGGCGCTCGCCGCCACGGCCCCTGCCCCCTCCGGGGCGGCCGACGTCGTGGGCCGGACGCCGCGTGTCGAGACGGGCCGGCGAACGATGCGGACGAGCTTCGTCCTCGTGCCGGCGGCGTTCATCGCCCTCTTTCTGGCGGCGGTCGTCGTCTTCCGCGTCCAACTCGGCCTCGGCTGGATCGACGCCGCCTACTTCACCTCGTCGATCATGACGACGGTCGGCTTCGGCGATTTCAACCTCCAGCACGCCCCGTCCTGGCTCAAGCTCTTCGGCATCGGGCTGATGTTCGCCGGGATCGTGCTCATCGCCATCATCTCGTCCTTCCTGACGATCTTCATCGTCTCCGGCACCGCCGACCAGATGCGGAACGAGTACCGCGTCCGCCGGCTCCGCGGGCACGTCGTCGTCTGCGGCCTGGGGCACGTGGGGCTGGCGGTGGCCCGCGACCTGCACGGCCGCGGCGTGCCGGTGGTGGTGGTCGATCCCGACGGCGAGGACGACGACCATCGCGAGCTGCACATGCGCTGCCCGGTGATCGTGGGGGACGCCAAGCGGCCGGTCGTGCTCGCGCGGGCCGGCGTTCACCGGGCCAGGGCGATCGTCGCCTGCACGTCGAACGACGCCCTCAACCTCGAGATCGGCCTCGCCGCGCAATCGTTCGGGCACTCGACGCACCGCGTGCGGCCGCTGCGGCTCGTGCTCCGCTGCTTCGACGCCGATCTCGCGCGGCGGATCCACGCCGTCTCCTCCGATTACACGCTCCTCTCGGAGGCCCGGATCGCGGCCCCGCAGTTCGCCGCCGTCGCCGCCCGTTCGACGCCACGGCCCGACCGGCGCTCGGGTCCGCCCATCGAGGAGGAGTGATCGGGCGGGGCGCGGCGGGACTGGCGGTCGCGCGGCGCGAGCCCGACCCATGGCCCGCGTCCGGTCAGCCCAGCAGCCGCTCGACGCACGCGTCGGCGAAGGCGGGGTCGTTGATGGCGCAGTCGAGTTCCACGAGGGGAATCCCCGGGCTCAACCACTTGCGGATCGCCGAGAAGAGGGCGTCGTCGGCCGCCGCGTCGTGGAACGGCTGGCCCTCGACCGAGATCAGGCTGATGCCGCGGAGCGGGAGGAGCACGGTGGCCGGGCCGACGGAGGCGTTCACCTTCTCGGCGAGGATCCGCCCCAATCCGCGGCATTCCTCGGGTGTGGTGCGCATCAGCGTCACCTGGGCGTTGTGACGGTGGAAGCGACGGTCGGCGAACGAGTCGGGCACCGTCTCCGGCGCGCCGAAGTTCACCATGTCGAGGCACCCCGGCGCGATCACGGCCGGCACGCCGCGGCGCGCCGCCGCGGAGAGCCGGTCGGGGCCGGCGCCGAGGATCCCGCCGACGAACTCGTCGGCCCACTCCGTCGTCGTCACGTCGAGCACGCCCGACACGATCCCGCTCTCGATGAACGACTCCATGGTCCGTCCCCCGGTGCCGGTGGCGTGGAACACGACGACGTCGCGCCCCGCCGCCTCGAGCAGCCCCCGCGCCCGCTCGACGCAGGGGGTGGTGTTGCCGAACATCGAGGCGACGACGAGCGGCTTGGAATCGGTGCTCGCGGATCGGGCCAGGCGCGCGCCCGCGTCGACCAGGGCGCAGACCACGGCGGCGGCCCGCGTGAACTGGCCGCGGGTGAAGGCGTTGATCCCGGCGACGTCGGAGACCGCCGGCATCATCACGATGTCGGAGACGTCGAGATAGGGGGCGACGTTGCCGCTGGCGAGCGTGGAGACCATCACCTTCGGCACGCCGAGCGGCAGGGCCCGCATCGCCGCGGTGCCGATCGCCGTCCCCCCCGAGCCCCCCATCGACACGATTCCCGCGAGCCGCCCCTCGCCGTGGAGGCGGCGGACGACCTTCGCCGCGGCCGCGGCCATCGCGGTCACCATCGCGCCGCGGTCGGCCTGGCGTCGGAGCGCGGCGAGGTCGAGGCCCGCCTCGGCTGCCACGCGCTCGCGCGTGACGTCGGCCGCCAGGTGCACGGTGTCGAATCCGCCGGCGTCGACGAGGAGCGGATCGTGGCCGAGGTCCCGGATCCTCGCGGCGAGGAAGGCGTGCTCGGGTCCCTTCGTGTCGAACGTGCCGAGGACGACGATCGTGGCCATTCCGTTGGTTCCTCCCGGGTGTGGGCCCCCCGCGCCGTTCGCTCAGCCTGGCAGACGCAGGTCGCAGAAGCGCCGCACCTCGGCGGTGAGCGCCGTCTCCACCGGGAGGCGCTCCATGGAACTCGCCCCGTAGAAGCCGTCGACGCCGCGGCAGCGGTCGAGGACGAAGCGGGCGTCGTCGGGGCCGGCGATGGGGCCGCCGTGGCAGATGACGAGCACGTCGTCGCGCTCGGCCCGGGCCGCGTCGGTGATCGCCTGCACCTCGGTGACGCTCTGCTCGAGGGTCTTGGCGGTGGCGGCGCCGATGGTGCCGCCGGTGGTCAGCCCCATGTGGGCCACGACGACGTCGGCCCCGGCCCGCGCCATCAGCCGCGCCTCTTCCGGATTGAAGACGTAGGGCGTGGTGAGCAGGTCGAGGTCGTGGGCGGCGGCGACGAGATCGACCTCGTGGCCGTACCCCATGCCGGTCTCCTCGAGGTTCGCCCGGAAGGTGCCGTCGATGAGGCCGACGGTGGGGAAGTTCTGGATCCCCGCGAAGCCCATCTCCTTGAGCTCCCGCAGGAAGGGGTCGCGGAGGAGGAAGGGGTCGGTGCCGTTGACGCCGGCGAGGACCGGGGTGTGCCTCACGGCGGTGAGCACCTCGCGCGCCATGTCGCGGACGATCTCGTTGGCGTTGCCGTAGGCGAGCAGGCCGGCGAGCGAGCCGCGGCCGGCCATCCGGTAGCGACCCGAGTTGTAGATCACGATCAGGTCGACCCCGCCGGCCTCCTCGCACTTGGCCGACAGACCGGTTCCGGCACCGGCCCCGACGATCGCCTCGCGCCGCCGCACTTTCTCCCGCAGTCGGGCGAGGATCGACGCACGGCGGGAGGGGGCGGTGGCCATGGGAAGGGGCGTTCCTGGGGACTGTGCGGGGTGGGGGAGTCGATGGCGGCCGGAAGTATACTCGTCGGGTTTCCCGACCCGCCCCCGCGGTCACGATCCCGCCACCAGCCCACCGGATCCGCCATGGCAAAGCCCCGCAGCGTCACGACGCGTCTCCTCCCGATCGCGCTGGCCTTCCCCCTGGTCGCCGGCGTCCTCGTGTCCCGCCCCGCCGCCGCGGAGGAGGAGATTCTCTGCCGCTGCCATGGGGCGTTCCACGGCGACCGCGGCGGGGACGACGCCTTCTCATCACCGACCCCCGATTCGGGCAACGGCCGCCGGTACGCGCCGGTGCGCCAGGCGGACATCGTCCACATCAAGATCGACGTCACCCCCGACTTCTCGCGCCACACCGTGTCGGGGACGACGAGCCTGACGCTCAAGCCGATCGCCGTGCCGCTCGAGGAGCTGCGCCTCGACGGCGTCAACCTCACCGTCCACCGCGCCTGGGGCGACGTGCCGGTGGCCGACGTGGCCACGTCGCGCGACGCGGTGGTGGTCCGATTCGCGGAGCCGGTGGCGGTGGGCCGCGAGATCACCCTCCACGTCAGCCACGAGGCGGAGCCGCGCCGGGGCCTCTACTTCCGCACCCCCGACATGGGCTACCCCGCCGGTGACACGCACGTCTGGACGCAGGGGGAGTCGCACGAGGCCCGGCACTGGTTCCCCTGCCACGACTATCCCAACGAGCGCGCGACGACGGAGGTGATCTGCCACGTGCCGGCCGGGATGACCGTCCTCTCCAACGGCCGCAAGGTGTCGGAGGAGACGGACGCCGCGGGACTCAAGACGGTCCACTGGCTCCAGGACAAGCCGCACGTCTCCTACCTCGTCTGCCTGGTGGCCGGGAACCTCGTCGGCCTCGAGAAGCGCCACCGCGACGTCCCGCTGGCTTTCTGGACGCAGCCGTCGACGGCCGACGTCGCGGCCAATTCCTTGGAGGACACCCCGGCGATCATGGAGTTCTTCGAGGAGGACATCGGCATTCCCTTTCCCTGGGTGAAGTACGACCAGGTGACGATCCAGGATTTCGTCGCCGGCGGCATGGAGAACACGAGCCTGACGACGCTCACCGACCAGACGCTCCACGCCAAGGCGACCGGCACGCTCCGGTCGTCCCGGTCGCTCGACGCCCACGAGATGGCGCATCAGTGGTTCGGCGACCTCGTCACCTGCAAGGACTGGAGTCACCTCTGGC
>CAZMOU010000160.1:0-10444 GCA_964567835.1 uncultured Chitinophaga sp.
GCGCTCTCGCGCGGGGGTGGGGTCGATCCCTCCCGCGCCGCCGCCGCCGCCCTTTCCGCAAACACCCTCGGCGCGGTGATCGGCAGCCTCCTCGGCGCCGTCGTCCTCCTCCCCGGTGCCGGCAGTCGGGGGACGCAGCAGTGGCTCGTCGCCGCCGCGGCGCTCTCCACGCTCCTGGCGACACCGTGGCGCGGGGCGGGCTCCGCGCCCCCCGCGCGGCGCCTCGCGCCGCTCGTCGCGGTCTGTGCGGCGATGCTCGTCGGGCCCGCGCTCCCCGCGCTCGCGCCGTCGCTCGTCGGCTGGGGCCGGCTGGCGGCGCTCTACCGCCACGACGCCTCCGAGTTCCTCGTCGTCCGCGAGGGGGCCGACAGCACGCTCGCCGTGTCGCGCACGCCCGAGGGCACGCTCAACTACCACAACGCCGGGAAGGTGCAGGCCTCGGGCGAGCCGCAGGACATGCGTCTGCAGCGGATGCTCGGCCACGTCGTCACGCTCGTGCCGGAGTCGCCGCGGCGCGTGCTCGTCATCGGCTGCGGTGCGGGGGTGACGGCGGGGAGCGTGTGCGTCGATCCGGCGGTGGAGGCGGAGACGATCTGCGAGATCGAGGCGGAGGTGCCGAGGACGGCGGGGGAGTTCTTCGCCGCGATCAATTCCGGCGTCATCGCCGACCCGAAGGTGACGGTGCGTATCGACGACGCCCGCCGCTTCCTCCGCACCACCACCGACACCTTCGACGGCATCACGAGCGACCCGTTCGACCCGTGGGTGCGGGGCGCGGCCAACCTCTACACGAAGGAGTTCTTCGAGCTGGCCCGGCGCCGTCTCGCGCCGGGCGGGGCGCTCACGCTCTTCGTGCAGCTCTACGAGGCGGGCACGCCGGCGGTGAAAAGCGAGATCGCCACCTTCCTCGAGGTCTTTCCCGACGCGCTCGTCTTCGGCAACACCTCGCGGGGCGAGGGCTACGATCTGGTGCTCCTGGGGACCAACGGTCCCCCGCGGATCGACCTCGACAGGATCGACGCCCGGATCCGCGCTCCCGGGGCGGAGCGGCTCCGCGAGTCGCTCGCCGACATCGGCTGCGACAACGCCGCCGACCTTTTTTCCGCCTTCGCCGCCGCCGGGCCCGATCTGGCCGGCTGGCTCGCCGACGCCCAGATCAACCGGGACGCGAACCTGCGGCTCCAGTACCTCGCCGGCCTCGGCGTGAACGCCTACGAACAGGCCCCGATCTACCGGGCGATCCTCGCCGCCGGGGCCTGGCCCGAGGGGGTGTTCACCGGGAGCCCGGCGCGCCTCAAGCGCCTCGAGAAGCTGGGGCGGAAGATCCGCTACTGAGCGGCATCCCCGCGCGACCGGACGTCCGCCGCCGGCCCGGGCACGCGCTGCTCCGCCGCGCCCCACCCCTTGCAATCGCGCAAGCGTCCGTCCGCTTGTCCGCGGCATCCCGCCTTCATTCTTGGGGAGCCGATCCTCCCCGTTCCGTCACCCCCGCCCCAACCGGGTGGCGGATGTCGGCACCGGAGTCGCTCCCGAACGTTCCGGGGCGACGCAAGGGCTCGGATCGATTCCTCAGAGGAAGCATCGATGACCAGATACCACAGGCCCGGCCCCCGTCACGCCGCTGTCGTCCGTCCTTCCAGGTGGATGGCAGGCCTGACCCTGGCGGTACTGACGGCGTCGATCGCCGGAATGGCCTTCCGCCATGCCGCGGCCCAGAACATCTCCGTCACGGGGGGCGACGTCCAATCGAACGCCACGCCGACGTCGTACGACTCGATCACCGTCTCGGGAACGGGTGCCGGCGGCAGCCCCTCGACCTACACCGCCGACGCGGCGTTGACGTTGGCCAACAATCTGTCCGTCTCCGACTCGGGCGTCTTCAACGCCAACGCCGACGTCACCGTCACCGGCCAGAGTTACTGGATGGGTGTTGATGTCTCGAACGGCGGTGTCCTGAATCTCAACTCCGGCACGCTCTCCGCCTCCCGGCTGTCTCTCAACGGCCCCAACGCCGTCAATCAGGCCGGGGGCCACTATGCCACCGGCTCTCTCTCGCTCAGCGGCACCAGTTCGCTGACCTACGGTGCCGCCGACAGTCTCACCGGATTCGTGGGCATTTCCGGTGCCAGCACGCTGACGCTCGAGACGAATCTCGCCGGCATTGGCTCTCTCTATCTCTGGAGCGGCGGCTCGATCGCCCGCACGACGCAGACGATCGCCGCCTACGAGTTTCTCGTCGACGATACCACGCTCGACCTCCTCGCCGGCGACACCTTCTCCAGTTCGTCCTCCAACACCGTCCGTTTCGGCGGCGTCGTCAACGCGCCGACCGGCACGACGCTCGGCAACGTCAACATCTTCGGCGCCGACGCCTCGAGCGCCCCCGCCACGCTCAACATCAACGGCAATACGAACGTTTCCGGCTGGACACAGACCGGAAATGCGGGGGTCGTCAACCTCGCCTCCGGCACGCTCTCGACGAGCTATCTCTATCTTTCCGGCACCGGTTCTCTGACCCGTGGCAGCGGTCACTTCGCGGTTGGGAGCGGCTATGTGGGCGTGTTCAACGGCGCCTCCCTCACCTACGCGCCCGGCGACAGCGTCACGACCGACGTCTACGTCTCCGGCGGCGGCGTCCTCACGCTCGGCCGGGATCTCGCCCTGACGGGCCACCTCGGGATCTCCGGCTCCTCGTCCTTCGTTCCCGCCGGCCATCACTACACGTCGAACAGCCTGACGGTCGACTCGAGCGCCGCCGTCACCTACGGCTCCGGCGACAGCGTTTCCAATTCCGTGTACGTCACGAACGCCGGCACGCTCACCCTCGCCAAGAACCTCTCCCTCGCCGGCACGCTCAACCTCGAGAACGGCGGCTCCATCGCCCGCACGACGCAGACGATCGCCGCGACGTACCTCAACGTCAACAACGCCTCGCTCGCCCTCCTTGCCGGTGACAGCTTCGATCCCACTGGCTATGCCACCGTCTATGGTGGTGGCGTCCTCGACACGGTGGCAGGGTCGTCGCTCGGCGACGTCTACGTCTCCGGCACGAACGCCGCCGGCGCGTCCTCCACGCTCAACGTCAACGGCGACACCACCGCCGATTACGTCCAGGTGAGCAGCGCCGGTGTGGTCAACCTCGCCTCCGGCACACTTTCCGCGACCTATCTCACGCTGTACGGCAGCGGCGCCGCCGTGCAGGGGGGCGGCCACTACGCGATCGGGAGTGGCTATCTGGGCGTCTACGACGGCGCCGCGCTCACCTACGGCCCCGGCGACAGCGTCACGACGAGCGTCTACGTCGCCAATGGTGGCGCGCTCACGCTCGGGCAGGATCTCGCCCTGACGGGCCACCTCGGGATCGCGGGCCCCTCGTCCTTCGTCCCCGCCGGCCATCACTACACGGTCGACAGCCTGGGGGTCGACTCGAACGCCGCCGTCACCTACGGCCCCGGCGACAGCGTCACCGGTTCGGTGTGGTTGGGGACCGGCACGCTCACCCTCGACAGGAACCTCTCCCTCGCCGGCACGCTCTCCGTCGCCAACGGCGGCACGATCGCCCGCACCACCGAGACGATCGCCGCGACGTACCTCAACGTCAACAACGCCTCGCTCGCCCTCGTCAGTGGCGACAGCTTCGCCCCGACCGGCTATGCCACCATCTATGGCGGTGGGGTCCTCGACACGGTGGCAGGGTCGTCGCTCGGCGACGTCTACGTCTCCGGCACGAACGCCGCCGGCGCGTCCTCCACGCTCAACGTCAACGGCGACACCACCGCCGATTACGTCCAGGTACAAGGCGCCGGCACGCTCAACCTCGTCTCCGGCAACTTCTACTCCACGGTGCTCGCCATCTCCGGTGCCGGTTCGGCCACCCGGGCCAGCGGCACCTACGTCACCGATTACCTCGGCATCTACGCCGGTGCCACGCTCACCTACGGTGCCGGCGACTCCATCGGCGGACTCACGATCGACGGGGCGGGGAGCCTCCTCGACGCCCTCGAAGCGCTCTCGCTCACCTCCCTCTCGGTCAACAATGGCGGACTGCTCCGCCTCAATTCGTTCACCGGCACCGGGGCGGTGCCGAACTGGGGACTGCGTCTGGCAGGTGACACGGTGTCGTACGTGCAATCGCTGATCGCCGGAAACCTGCTCTCGGGCGGATCCACGCCCCTGGCGGTGTTCTTCGACCCGGGATCGAACTTCACCTTCGTCACCCCCTCCTCCTCGCCCGTCCCCGAGATCGATCCGGCCGCCGCCGGCGGCGCGTGGACGCTGCTCGTCGGCTCCCTCGGCATCCTCGAACGGCGGAAGCGCCGTCGCGAGACGGCGGGCGCGTGACGCGTCCGGCCGGATCCGTGCCCCGGCGTTGCCCGGGCTTGCATCTCCGCAAGCGACACTCCCCGCGATGCTCCCGCAGCGACTAGCCTCCGCGGGGGGAGACTCCCTCCGTGACGGACGGAGCCGCATCCCGCCCTTGCGGCCGACCGGGGACGAGCACCAGGGGGGGGCATCCGGGGAACCACCCAGAGGAGACCGACCGATGGACCGACATGACTCGTGCCTGGATGCGTCATCGCACCGCCGCCACCGTCACGGCGTGGCAGCCGTCGGAATGGCGATCGCCGCGATCGGTCTCTCCCTGGGCCACGCCGGGGCCCAGCACGTCGATGTGAGCGGCGGCGCCGTCCAGTCCAACGCCATCCCGGCGACCTACGACTCGCTCACCGTCTCCGGCACCGGCGCCGGGGGCGGCCGCTCCACCTACAACGCCGACGCCCCTCTCACGGTCAAAGGGTCGGTCCAGGTCTACGACTCCGGCATCGTCAACGCCAACGCCCGCATCGACGTCGCCGGCAGCTTCCTCGTCAGTGGCGACGGCCTGGTTACCCTGACCAGCGGCACCCTCACGGCCGGCACCCTGGGTCTCTCGGGGCCGACGGCGGTGAATCAGGCGGGGGGCAACTACTCGACCGGCAACCTCGCGCTCACCGGCACCGCATCGCTGACCTACGGCGCCGGCGACGACCTCGATGGCGCGGTGAACCTGTCCGACGGCAGCACGCTGACGCTCGCCCGGAGCCTGACACTCGGCAACTACCTGCGGCTCAACGGCGGTGCGACGGTGAGCCGCACCACCCAGACGATCACCGCCCTGGGATTCCAGGTCTACGACGCGCAGCTTTCCCTCATCGGCGGCGACTCCTTCGACAACGCCGGGGTGAGCGACGTGTTCAACGGAGCGATCGTCGACGTGGCGGCCGGCACGACGCTCGGCGGAGTGTACGTCACCGGCACAAACGCCTCGGGGACGTCGGCACGGCTCGACGTTAACGGCAACGTCACCGCCAGCGCGTTCGTGCAAGCCGTCGCCGGGGGAGTCGTGAATCTCGCCTCGGGAACGCTCACGTCCACGTCCCTCGATCTTTCCGGGAGCGGTGCCGTGATCCAGGGGGGGGGCCATTACGCGGTCACGTGGCTGTCGCTCTCCACGGGTGCGGGCCTCACCTACGGCCCGGACGACAGTGTCGCCATGGGCGTCTCCGTCTACGACGGTGCGACGTTCACGCTCGCCCGCGATCTGTCCCTCGGCGGTGCCCTCGCCGTCAGTGGCCCCGCGGGGTTCGTCCGCGCGGGGCACGATTTCGCGGTCGGAGCCCTGCAACTCTACGACCACGCCGCCGTCACCTTCGGTCCGGCGGACGCCATCAGCGAGTCGGTGCTGGTGTCGGGGACGAGCGTCCTCACGCTCGGCACGAACCTGACCCTCACCGGCGGCTTGAGCGTCGCCGAAGGGGGATCGCTTCTGCGGACCACCGAAACGATCACGGCCCCGAGCTTCTACGTGTCCGACGCCTCGCTCTCGCTCCTGGCCACCGACGCGTTCGAGTCGACGGGCTACAGTTCGATCTTCCAGGGGGGCGTCGTCAACGCGCCGGCCGGGTCGTCCTTCGGGTTCGTGAGCGTCTACGGCACGAACGCCGCGGACGCCCCCGCGACGCTCAACGTCAACGGCAATGTCACGGCCGTTCTGGGTGTCTCCGCATTCGGCGGCGGCGTGGTCAATCTCGCCTCCGGCACGCTCGTCTCGCAGGCGCTGTACCTGAGCGACGCCGGCGCCGCCGTGCAGGGCGGGGGCCATTACGCGGTCGATTCGCTGTCCCTGGCCAACGGCGCGACCCTCACCTACCTGGCCGGGGACAGCGTGACGCAGGGTGTCTCGGTCTACGACGGTGCGACGTTCACGCTCGACCGCGATCTTTCGCTCCCCGGATACCTCTCCCTCTCCGGATCGAACGCCTTCGCCCCGGCCGGTCACGACTTCTCGGTCAACGACCTGTATCTCAACGACCACGCCCTGGTGACCTACGGGGCCGACGACTCGATCACCAACTCGGTGTCGGTGTCGGGCACGAGCGTCCTCACGCTCGACAGGAACCTCGTCCTCGCCGGTCAGGTCGTGCTCTTCGCCGCCGGTTCGATCGCCCGGACCACCGAGACGATTACGGCTCCGGGCTTCTACGTGAACGACGCCGCACTCTCCCTCCTGGCCACGGACACCTTTTCCCCGACGGGTACGGGCCAGATCTATTCCGGTGGTGTGGTCGACGCACCGGCCGGATCGTCGTTCGGATATCTCTACGTCTACGGGAAGAACGCCGCCGACGCCCCCTCCACCTTGAACGTCAACGGCGACGTCACCGCCCACGGGTACGTGGGGGTCGACTTCGGAGCTGTCGTCCAACTCAATACGGGCACCCTCTCGACGCCTTCGCTCTCCCTCAGCGGCGGCGGCGCGGCGGTACAGGCCGGCGGCCACTACGCGGTCGACTCCCTCGCCGTGGCGAACGGAGCCGCGCTGACCTACGGCGCCGGCGACGACGTCACCCAGCAGGTCAGCGTCTTCGGCGGCGGCACCTTCACGCTCGCCAGGGATCTGTCCCTGGCCGGCAGCCTGTCGCTCGTCGGCCCCTCGGCGTTCGCTCCCGCCGGGCACCACTTCACGGTGAGCCATCTCACCGTCGGCGATCACGCCGCGGTGACGTACGGACCGGGCGATACGGTCACCCAGTCATTGACCGTTTCCGGGACCGGTGCCCTCACGCTGACGCGGGACGTGGCGCTGTCCGCCGGCGTCACGCTCAACGCCGGCGGATCGATCGTGCGCACGACCGAGACGATCGCGGCGCAGAGTTTCTCGGTGATCGACTCGACGCTCGCACTCCTCACCGGCGACACGTTCTCCCCGACGGCCTGGAGCAGTGTCATGAACGGCGGTGTCGTCCAGACCACCGCGGGCTCGACCTTCGGAAACGTGTCGATCACCGGCACCAACGCGGCGGGGGCGGCCGCCGTGCTCACCATCGACGGTGACACCTCCGCCGGCACGATCCAGGCCTATGGTTCGGGCGTGGTGGATCTCGTCTCGGGCACGCTCGCGGCCCAGGCCCTGTTGCTCACCGGCACCGATTCCGTCCTCCGCAGCGGTGGATCCTACGACGTCGACCAACTCGCGCTGGCCGGCGGAGCCGCGCTCACCTACGGCGTCGGCGACGCGATCTACAACCTCTCGATCGACGGGGCGGGAAGCCTCCTCGATTCCTTCGAACCACTTTCGCTCATGGCGCTCTCCGTCACCAACGGCGGGCTGCTCCGGCTCAACACCTTCACCGGCACGGGGGCGGTGCCGAACTGGGGACTGCGTCTGGCAGGCGACACGGTGTCGTACGTGCAATCGCTGATCGCAGGAAACCTGCTCTCGGGCGGATCCACGCCCCTGGCGGTGTTCTTCGACTCGGGATCGAACTTCACGTTCGTCACCCCATCCTCCACCCCGATCCCCGAGATCGATCCGGCCGCCGCCGGCGGCGCGTGGACGCTGCTCGTCGGTGCGCTCGGGATCCTCGAACGGCGGAAGCGCCGGGCCTGATCGACGTCGGGAGCATGGAGCCGGCCCGGTTCGCATCGGGGCGGCGCTCCTCCGCCGAGCCGCCGGTCGGGTATCCTCCTGCGGGTGGTCTTCGTCGCCCCGGGGGAATCGGTCATGGCCCGCTCGCGCTCGCTTCGCCTCGCCGCTGCGTTCGTCGCGTTTCTCCTCGTCGCCGCGGCGCCGGAGCTGGCGGTGCTTGGGCAGGGCAACGCCCCCCTCCCGGCCGTGGAACGCGACGGTGTCCGCTACGTCGATGCCCGGGCGCTCGGCCTCGAGGGGCAGGGCTGGCAGGAGGCCGATCTCGCCGCCCCGTTCGACCGCTTCCCGAAGAAGGCGGAGGGGAGCGTGCCCGGCTCGGTCTGGAATCTCTCGCGACACTCGGCGGGCATCGCCGTCCGTTTCGTCGCCGACGCCCCCGCGATCCACCTCCGCTGGACGCTCACCTCGGCCACCCTGGCCATGAAGCACATGCCGGCCACCGGCGTGAGCGGTCTCGACCTCTACGCCCGCGACGGCCGGGGAAAATGGCGCTGGGTGGCCTGCGCCGCGCCGAACGCAGAAGGGGTGGAGCAGACGGCCACGATCGACGGCCTCGCCCCCGGCAACCGCGAGTGGCTCCTCTTCCTGCCGCTCTACAACGGCGTCGCGGCGCTCGAGATCGGCGTGCCGCACGGGGCCGTGCTCGAGAGGGCGCCTGACGTCCACGCCAAGCCGATCGTCTTCTACGGCACTTCGATCACCCACGGCGCCTGCGCGTCGCGGCCGGGGATGTGCCATCCGGCGATCCTGCGCCGCCGCTTCGACCAGCCAGTGGTGAACCTCGGCTTCTCCGGCTCAGGAAGGATGGAGCCCGAGGTGGGGGCGCTCGTGGCGGAGATCGACGCCGCCGCCTACGTCGTCGACTGCTGCCCGAATCTCTCCCCCGAGGAGACCGCCGCGCGCACGCCACCGCTCGTGCGTCAGCTCCGCGCCGCCCGACCGCACGTGCCGATCCTCCTCGTCGAGGACCGCCGCTACACCGACGGCTGGATCCGCCCCGGGCACGCCGCCCGTAACGACGGCAACCACGCGGCCCTGCGGGCAGCGTTCGACACGCTCGTGGCGGAAGGGGTGCCGGGGCTCTCCTATCTCGGCGGCGACGATCTCCTCGGCGACGACGCCGAGGGGGCGGTCGATTCGAGCCACCCCACCGACCTCGGCTTCCAGCGCCAGGCCGCGCTCTTCGAGGCGGCCCTGCGGCCGCTGCTGCGCGGCGGCCAGTGAGGCAAATCAGTCAGCCTCGCGCTCCGACCGCTCGCGGAGATAGAGCGAAAAAAGTGCCGCGGCGGTGAGGACGTGCCACAGGGCGTGGCCCTGGAGCCAGGAATCGGGGCCGACGGGGAATCGCCCGGCGACGTCGGTCTGCCGGCAGACGATGCCCGCCGCGAGGAAGCAGGCGGCCAGCCCGAACCAGCCCGACTGGAAACGCGTCGGTGCGGAGAGCTGCTCGGCGACCGCCACGACCGAGACCGCGCCGATGAGCCCGAGGAGCGTCGTCGTCGCCGACATCGACCACTTCCACGTCCAGAGCGCGATGCCCGCGCCGACGACCGCCGCCACGAGCAGGGCCGCGGTGGAGGGGCCGCGCGTGCCGCCGGGTCGGGCGGGGAGCCGGCGGGCCGCCGCGATCGCCAGGAGTGACAGGAGCGGCGGATACATCGCCGCCACGTCGAGGCGCTGGCCGGCCCGCGTCAACGAGGCGTGGAAGAGCCCGCTCGAGAAGCCGAGCCAGATGCAGGCGGCGCCGAACAGGAACGACAGGGCGGGCGTGGCGACGACGACGTTGCCCCGCCGCGTCCCGGAGGAGCCGCGCTCGACGCGCCGGTCGGCGAGCGCCAGGCCGCAGGCGTAGAGCCCCGCCGTGACATACGCCAGGTTGGACCAGGTGTTCGCCCGGGTGCGGATCGGCCGATCGGCCCGGACACGCTCGGCGTAACCGGGAGAACGAAGCTCGCGGCTCTCCTTCCAACCGGCCCAGGGTCGCGATCCCTCCGCGGCGGCCGCGGCAAGGAACACGCCGAGGGCGAAAAGCCCCGTGCCGGCCCAGGCGAAGCGGTGAACGTCGGGAGGGATCATCGGGGGCTTCGGCTATCCGCACGCGTCCGGGTCGCCCCCGGTCGCCCGGGGACGACCGTTACACTACCCGCATGGAGAGGGACGACCAGCCCGACGAGTTCGAACACGACGACGACTTCGACGCCGGGGAGGATTCCGGCGCCGCCGACAGCGTCACCGAAGGCCTGCCCTTCGACACCGACGCCGAAGCGGTCGAGCCGAACCGGCGCTCCGCCGCGACGAAGGTGAAGTCGTTCCCCACCGGCCCCGGCGTCTACCTGATGAAGGACGCCGCCGGGCTGGTCGTCTACGTCGGCCAGGCGAAGAACCTCAAGGCGCGGGCCTCGAGCTACTTCCTCAAGGCCGCCGCCGAGGACCGGCGCACGGCGGAACTCGTCCGCGAGATCCGCGACATCGACT
>CAZMOU010000161.1:0-3956 GCA_964567835.1 uncultured Chitinophaga sp.
GCGTCCGCGAGAGCGGGTCGGCCGCCTTGGGAACGAGCACGTTGCTCTCCGGGTAATACATCGCCACGCAGCCCGGACGGATCTGGTCGAAGGCCGCCACGATCTGCCCGCGCATCTCGCCGGCCGCGCTCGCGATCCGGCAGCGGCCGCCGTCGGTCAGGCCGTGCTTTCGTACGTCGTCGGGATGGATGAGCACGATGTCGCGCCGCGTCTGGTTGCGGTACAGGTCCTCCTCCTCGTAGACGACGGTGTTGAACTGCCCCTCGCTGCGGATCGTCATGAGGACGAGCCCCTCGGGGGGGGGCGGCAGTTCGTGGACGAAGAGCCGGGCCCGGCCGTCGGCGGTGGGGAACACGGGCGTCGCCAGGGCCCGCCCCGGGATGGAGAACTCCCGTCGCGTCTGGTCGATGGTGGCCATGGCCTCGAGGCCGGGCACGATCCTGGCGATCGCGCGGCGGATCGTGCTCGTGTGGCGCATCTCGCGCCAGTCGAGCACCGCGTCGCTCGAGCCGCGCACCGTCGGCCCGAGGACGCGCTCGGCGAGGTCGGCGATCACCTCCACCTCCGCCCGCGGGCCCTCGAGGCGCCTCGGTCCCCCTTCCGAGAGACGCACGAAACTGAACATGCTCTCCTGCGTGGAGGGCTCCGGCTCCTCGTCGCGGGCGAGGACGGGGAGGATGATCGTCTCCTCCTTCCCCAGGCCGCCGGCGTGGCCCGTGTTGAGCGTGGTGCTCATGGTGACGACGGTGTCGCACCGCGCCAGGGCCCTTTCCGCGTAGGCGGCGTCGGGGCTCGCCCCCCAGAGGTTGCCCCCGAGGCAGAAGGCGAGGCGCATCCTCCCCGCGTCGGCCGCATCCAGGCACTCGAGCGTGTCGAAGCCGCGCATGGTGGGCAGCTTCACCCCCCAGGTCTCCTCGAGCCGGCGGAAGATCGCCTCCTTGAGCTGCGGCGTGACGCCGACGGTGCCCAGCCCCTGGATGTTCGAGTGCCCGCGGATCGGCTGCAGCCCCGCGCCGGGCTTCCCCACCATCCCGCGCGAAAGCGCCAGCGCGCAGATCGCCTGCACGGTGGCACCGCCGTGGAGATGGTGCGTCACCCCCATCGTCCAGGCGAAGACGGTGCGCTCGCTCCGGGCGTACTGCGCCGCGACGTCGTCGATCTCGCGCTTCGTGACCCCCGACCGGGCGACGATCTCGTCCCAGGCGAGGGCGTCGAGGCGGGCCGCGAGTTCCGGCCAGCCGTGCGTGTGGGCGGCGAGGTAGGCCTCGTCGCAGTCCCCCGTCTCCCGGATCCGCTTGAGCAGGCCGTAGACGAGGGCCAGATCGCCCCCCACGTGGGGCTGCACGTAGGTGCTCGCGATCCGTGAACCGAAGAGCAGGCTCACCGGATCGCTGGGGACGGCGAAGTTGACGAGCCCCGTCTCCACGATCGGGTTGACCACGATCACCTTGCCGCCGCGGCGACGGACGTTGAGCAGCGTGCGCATCATGCGCGGATGGTTGCTCGCCGGGTTGCCGCCGATGAGGAACACGCAGTCGGCCTGCTCGAGGTCCTCGAGCTTGACGGTGCCGGCACCGGTCCCCAGCACGCTCGCCATGCCGACGCCGCTGGCCTGGTGGCAGTAGAAGGAGCAGTTGTTGACGTGGTTGGTGCCGTAGAGCCGGGCGAAGAGCTGGAGGAGGAACCCCGCCTCGTTGCTCGAGCGGCCGCTGAAGTAGAAGAAGGTCTCCTCGGGATTCGACCCCTTCATCCGCCTGGCGATGCGGTCGAGGGCGTCGTCCCAGGAGATCGGCTCGTAGTACTGCTTCCCCTTCTCGAGCACCACCGGCTGCACGAGGCGGCCGGAGTGCTCCATCTGGTACGGCGTGAAGCGTCGCAGCTGGGCGATGGAGTAGGTGGCGAAGAACTCCGGCTTCACCGCCCCCTGCATGTCGGCGACCATCGCCTGGAACGACTTCTTGCACACCTCGGGAAAGTGGCCCGACTCGTTCACCATCCCGCCCGACTGCCCCCCCATGCCCAGCGCGCAGGTCTTGCAGGCGTTCCTCGAGCGCATCGCCTTCCACAGCTTCCAGAGGCCCCCCGCCTCGCGGGCCTTCTTGAAGGTGTAGAGCACCGCCCGCCATCCGCCGCCGTTCCTGACTCTCATCGGTGACACCCTCGGTGGTGCGGTTCGGGCCTGGTCACTTCCGCGGCGGGAGTTCCATGATCTCCACCCGGCGGAACTCGATCGGATGGCTCTCCGACTGCAGCGAGATCGTGCCGCGGTCGAGGAGCAGTTTCCCGTCGCGTGCCTCGGCGAGCTTCTTCGCGTGGGGATCGTTCGGATCGAGCTGCGCCTGCTCGTACTCGAGCACCGGCTTGCCGTCGATCGAGTGCCGGATCACGCGGTCGCCGTCGACCTCGATCTCCACCGTGACCCACCGGTCGCCACGGTAGGTCGCGGAGGTGGAGTTCGTGCAGTGGGGCGTGTGGAGCTTGCCGCCGTAGACGACGTTCGTCCCCGGCGTGCAGAGATTCGCCGTCGTCCGCTCCCCCTCGGGGCCCCCCCCGAGGAACTGCACCTCGATCGACGCCGGGAAGTCCTGGTCGAGCGTCATGCCGGCCGGATCCTCGCCATGGAGCATGACGCCGGAGTTCCGCACCGCCCACCCCGGACCGCCGGGGCACTGTTCGCCGACGAACCGGTACTCGATCCGGAGCCTGTAGCGCGAGAACGGCTCGGCGAAGAAAAGGTGCCCGAACTTCTCGCCGAAGGTCGGGTACTTGGCCGGATCGTAGACCACCTTGAGGAGGCCGTCCTCGACGCGGAAGGTGTCGCCGTAGTTGTCGCCGAGTTTCTCGCCGCGGATCTTCGGGGTCCACCCCGACAGGTCCTTGCCGTTGAAGAGCGGACGCCAGCGCGGCTCGTCGGCCCGCGACGCCGCCCCCCCCGCGAGGATGAAGGCGACGGCGAGCGCGGCTGCCACGCGCGACCGCGAGCCCCGGAACGGACGAAGCGTTGCCGACATTCGGATCCCCCTCTCGAGTGTGCGTCCCGCCGACGGGCCGCGTGGAGCTCCGAGCATACCCGGCCCCGGTTCGTTGCAGAAAAGCGTGACAGTCGCAAAGCTTGGTTCCACGATTCCCCCGTGGAGACCGCCATGCCAGCCCGCCGTTCGATCATCGGCTTTCTCACCGTCGTTCTCGCGTCGTCGACCGTCGTGTCGGCGGCACCCTTCGACGTCTATTTCCGCCCCTCCGACAAGGCGAATTGGACCTTCTACGGAGGCCGCGATTCGCGTGCCGCGGCCGACACAGCGGCCGCCGACCTGGCCAGGTCGACCGGCTTCGCCACGAAGGTCTTCGCCCTCGGCGAACCGGTGGGGCGCGTCGATGTGGGCCCCACGGTGCGCGAGTCGGTGAACATCGGCACGAGGAGTTACGTCCGGCGTCCGGGCCTCGGATACACGCCGGGTTGGTACCGCCACGGCGGAGGTTGGGGCACCGGTTGGGGCACCGGTTGGGGCGGAGGTTGGGGAGGCGGTTGGGGCGGAGGGTACGGAGGCCACTCGGGGAGTTCGAGCCACCATCACCATTCCTCCCATCACCACTCGCACTCGCACCACTCCTCCTCCCATCACTCGGGCTCGCATCCCACCGCCCATCCTTCCCACTCCGCGACGCACGCCGGTGGCCGCGGCGGTCGCGGCGCCGCGCACCACTCGGCGTCGCACCACTCCCATTCCCATTCCCACAGCCACTCCCATCACTCGCACTCCCATCATGGAGGACACCACCGGTGAAATCCCCGCTCCGGCTCCCCGTTCCGGCGACGCTCCTCCTCCTCGCCGGCCCGCTCGCCCTCCCCTGCCCCGCGATGCAGACCGCCGACGCCACGCTCGCGGAGTTCCGCAGTCTCGCCGAGGCCGACGCCCCCGCGGCGCTGCCGAAACTCGTCGCCGCGCTCGGCGAGG
>CAZMOU010000161.1:3966-10428 GCA_964567835.1 uncultured Chitinophaga sp.
CTGGAGAACGTGCCGAAGCCGGTGGCGCGGTTCTTCGACCTGTTCTCGACGGTCTGCGCCATCGCGAGGTCGACCCGCGCGGTCGCCTCGTGGCGGCACTGTCGATCGCCGCGATCGCCGATCGCGTCGGCGACACCGACGCAGCCGACGGCGGTGACGGCCCCGATTTCGCCCCCGCCGCCGCCGCACTGCTGCCGCTGCTCGGGACCGACGACCCGGCGCTGGTGCGGGCGGCGGCGACGGCGCTCGGCACGATCGGCCCCGTGGACGACGACGACGCGGTCGACGACGCCGTCGACGCGCTCTGCCGCGCCGCGACCCGCGCCGCCGACGCCGAGACGCGCTCGGCGCTGCTCGTGGCGATCGCCGACTACGGGCCGGCCGCCGACGCGGCGGTGTCGGCCGTCACCAAGCTCCTCCGCTCGAAGACGGCCCTCGAACGGGAGGCGGCCGCGGCGGCGCTCTCGGCCATCGGCCCCGAGAGCCGTCCGGCGACCGCCGAGCTCGCGCGCCTCCTCGGCGACGACGCGGCGCTGGTCCGCGCCGCCGCCGCCGCCGCACTCGGCGCCATCGGCCCCGATGCCCGCGACGCCTCCCCCGCCCTCGCCCGCGCGCTCGCCGACGCCGACGCGATGGTGCGCGGCGGAGCGGCCCGGTCGCTCGCCGCCATCGGTCCCGACGCCGCGGGCGCCACCGGCGCCATCGTCGCGGCCCTGACGGCGGAGAAGGATGCCGACGTGCGGCTGGGGCTCATCGACGCCTGTGGCGAGATCGGCCCCGGCGCCATCCAGGCGGCTCCGGCGCTGGTGCCGGCCCTCGAGAGCGACGACGCCGAAACGCGCGAAGCGGCCGTGTCGGCACTCGGCGAACTCGGCCCCCAGGCGGCGGCGACGGTGGGCATCGCGGTCGAGAGGCGCCTCGACGACGGTGACCCGTTCGTGCGCGTCGCGGCGGTCGGGGCCCTCGCCGGCCTCGGCCGACCGGCGCCGCGGGCCCGGGCGATTCTCCTCGCGGGGCTTGGCTCCGACGACGAGGAACTGCAGGCGGCGGCCGCCGAGGTGGTGGGCGATCGGGGCAAGGCGGCCGCGGGCTTCTCGGCGGCGCTTGCCAAGGTGGCCGGCACCGCGAAGGATCCTCACGCCCGGGCCGCCGCCATCACGGCCCTCGGCGACATCGGCGCCGCCGATCAGCCGGCGGCGCTCGGGAAGGCCCTCGACGACGACGACGCCGACGTGCGCTACGCAGCCGCGTGGGCGATCGCCGAACTCCCCGAGACGATCGCCGGCCTCGCCAAGGAGATCGTCGCCGCGGCCGACGACGACGACGTCCGCGTGCGGATGGAGATCGCCCCGCTCCTCGCGGCTGTCGGCACCACCGATGCGAAGAAGGCCCTCCAGACCCTCGCCGCGGACGACGACGAGAACGTCTCCGAGGTGGCGAAGCAGGTGCTCGCCGGACAGTCACCCGCCGGCCGATGACGGGCGCGGTCACTTCCGCGAGGGGGGGGCGAGACTCACCGTCACGGTCTTCGTCTCGAGATATGCGTCGAGACCGCGCTCGCCGAGTTCGCGACCGAAGCCCGACTGCTTGAAGCCGCCGAAAGGGGCGGCGGCGTCGAAGACGTCGTAGCAGTTCACCCACACCGTCCCCGCCCGCAGCCGCCGGGCCACGTCGTGCGCCCGGGCCACGTCGCGCGTCCAGACCGCCGCGGCGAGGCCGTAGTCGGTGGCGTTGGCGCGGCGCACGAGCTCGTCGGTGTCCTTGAAGCGCAGCACCGAGAGGACCGGCCCGAAGATCTCCTCGCGGGCGATGGCCATGGTGTCGCTCACGTTCGTGAACACCGTCGGCTCGATGAAGAAGCCCTTCGCGCCGTGCCGCCGGCCGCCGACGGCGAGCGTCGCCCCCTCGCGCTTCCCCGACTCGATGTAGCCGAGGATCTTGTCGAACTGCGCGCGGTCGACCTGCGGGCCCTGTTCTGTGTCGGGGTGGAAGGGATCGCCCACGCGCCGCTTCCGCGACAGCTCCACGACGCGCTCCACGAAGGCGTCGTGGATCGAGTCCTCGACGAACAGGCGCGAGCCCGCGCAGCAGCACTGCCCCTGGTTGAGGTGGATGCCGAGGTGGGCCCCGGCCACGGCGGCGTCGAGATCGGCGTCGGCGAAGACGATGTTCGGACTCTTGCCGCCGAGTTCGAACGTCAGCCGCTTGAGGCTCTCCGCGGCCTGCCCCATGATGACGCGGGCGGTCTCCCCCGACCCGGTGAAGGCGATCTTGTCGATCCCCGGATGCTTCACCACCGCCGCGCCGGCCGTGGGGCCGAATCCGGGCACGACGTTGATGACGCCGTCGGGGATGCCGGCCTTCTGCGCGAGCCGGGCGAGGCGCAGGCAGGAGAGCGGCGTCTGCTCCGCCGGCTTCATGACGACGGTGCACCCCGCCGCGAGCGCGGGGCCCCACTTCCAGGCCACCATCAGGATCGGGAAGTTCCAGGGGATCACCTGCCCGACCACCCCCACCGGCTCCCGGCGGGTGTAGCAGAGGTAGTCGCCGCTCACTGGGATCGTGGAGCCCTGGATCTTGTCGGCCCAGCCGGCGTAGTAGCGCAGGCACTCGAGCGCCAGCGGGATGTCGATCTTCCGCGAGTCGGCGAACGGCTTGCCGTTGTCGAGACTCTCGAGTGCCGCGAGTTCGTCGATCTCCGCCTCGACGAGGTCGCACAGCCGGTGCATGAGGCGGCCCCGCTCGCGGGCGTTCATCCGCGGCCACGGCCCCTCGTCGAAGGCCTTCCGCGCCGCTCGGACCGCCGCGTCGACGTCGGCGGCATCCCCCTCGGCCACGTCGGCGATCGTCTCCTCGGTCGCCGGATCGATCGTGGCGAAGGTGCGGCCGCTCCGCGCCGGCACCCATCGACCGTCGATGAACAGCTGCGTCTGCCGCACGCAGGCGGCCGGTGCGGGTCGGGCGGAGGGGGGAACGGCGGTGGCCATGGATGCCTCCATCGCGAAGAGGGGTGCGTGGGCGGGATCGGTGCAAGCGGCCGCGAAAGCGGGAAACGAAGCCCTGCCGGGAGGCGACGACGCGCGACGCCCCGGAGACCGGTTCCCCCGAAAAGTTGCCGGGGGAAGGCTACCTGCTATACGATTGCGGGGACAAGATTCCGGTGGCGTTTCCCTCCGGGTGTCCGATCGAACGGTTCGGGAATCGAACCGGCTTTCCAGGAGAATCGCAACGATGCGCAAGGCGTTTTTGATGGCGGTGGCGCTGGTCCTAGGGCTCGCCGTGACGGCGTCGGCGGAAGTGACGAGCGGCCCCCAGCCGGGCGATTCGGTGGGTGCGTTCACGGTGACCAAGGTGGCGGGCAACGCCGAAGACGGCGTCGAGGCGGGCAAGAGCCTCTGCTATCGCTGCAAGATGGGGGCCCGGCCGGTGGTGATGGTGTTCGCCCGCACGGCCGACGCCAAGCTCGCCAAGCTCCTCAAGAAGATCGAGGAGGAGGTCGAGGAGCACCAGTCGGACAAGCTCACGAGCTTCGTGAACATGATCGGCGGCGACGCCGACTCCCTCAAGAAGCAGGCGGCGGAGTTCGTGAAGTCGAACGACCTCAAGCGGATCGCCTTCGTCGTCCCCGAGGACGCGAAGAACGGCCCCGAGGACTTCAAGATCTCCCCCGACGCCGACCTCACCGTGGTCTGCTACAAGGGGGGCACCGTGAAGGCCAACCACGCCTTCGGCAAGGGCCAACTCGACGACGCCAAGATCGAGGCGGTCGTGAAGGCGTCCTGCGCCCTGGTGGAGTGACGCCGACCACGAGGGGGGATCGGCGCCGCAGGGCGTCGGGCCTCCCCTGATCGACACGCGACGAATCGGCCCGGGGGCCCCTGGTCCCCGGGCCGATTCTCGTTCCGGGGCGAGGGCCGCCCCGCCGGCCAGCCGCATGACGGAGGAGGATCCGATGCGCCGCGTTTCCCCCGGTCTCCCGTTCGATCGCCGCCGCTTCCTCGGCACGGCCGCCCTCCTGGCGGGTGCAGCGTCCCGGCGTGCTCCGGCCGACGACACCGGGACCGGCACGGCGTTCTTCGTCATCGGCGACACCCACTACCTCGCCGACGCGGTCGATCCCTCGCGCGTGGACGACGCCTCGGCGGCGATGACGGGGGCCCTCGTCGACACGCTCAACGGCCTGGTGGGCGACGAGATCCCGGAGGCCGCGGGGGGTGGCGTCGTGCGGCGCCCCTGCGGCGTGCTCCATGCCGGCGACGTCATCGACACCGGCGACAAGCAGGGGGGCGTGACCGGTCGGATGCAGCGCACGGAGTTCGCGGCCTTCGAGCGGACGATGGGGCTCGACGGCCGCGACGGCGCCCTCGACTTCCCGGTCTACGAGGTGCACGGCAACCATGACGGACCGCAGGCCACGGGCGTGGCGATCGACCGGATCGTGGAGCGCAACCGGACGCGTCCCGGCCTGGCCCGCGTGTCGGCCGACGGCCTCCACTATTCCTGGGACTCCGACGACGTGCACTTCGTCCACCTGGGGATCGTGGTGGGCGGGGTGGAGGGACTAAAGCGGCGACGGCGTTACGCACCACGCGGGAGCCTCGCCTTCCTCGTCGAGGATCTGCGGGAGGAGGTCGGGGGGAGCGGCCGTCCGGTGGTCCTCGTGCATCATGTCGACGTGGCCCGCTACACGGTGCCGGTGCCCGTCGACGCCCCCTTCGCCGACAAGGAATGGGATCCGGCCGACGTGGCGGGCTTCCACGCGGCGCTCGAGGGCTACGAGGTGGCGGCGATCTTCCATGGCCACACCCACGCCCGGGCGGTGTGGCGCTGGGACGGCCGGTCGGTGCGTCCGGGTCCGACCGACCTGCCGGCGGGGCTCGACGACGGAGCGGCGGAGGCTGGCGGCCCCCCTGGCGCCGGCGCCGCGCCGGGCGACGCAGCCGCGGTCGGCGACGACGGGGCGTCGGTCGGCGCGATGGCGGGCGACGCTGCCGCGGATGGCGGCCGGCGGGTGCACGACATCTTCAACTGCGACAATTCCTCCCACTTCGGCGGTCCCGCGCAGGCCTTCTTCTACGTCGAGCTCGGTCCGGGGGGCCTGGTGGTGCGGGAGTATGCGACGCGGGACGGGTGGCAGAGCGGTGCCTGGACGCCTCTGGGGTGGCGTCGCGCGGGGCGTGGGGCGGCGGTGTGACGGGGTCCCAGGTGCGGCGCGGCGGAAAAGGGGCTATATTCCCCCGGTCGGGCCGCGCTCCGGTGCGGCCCACGTGGCGGCGTAGCTCAGTTGGTTAGAGCACCGGCTTCATAAGCCGGGTGTCGCCGGTTCAAGTCCGGCCGCCGCTATTCCCTTCGGATGACCGTTCGATCTTCGACGGTCGACGTCGGTTCTTCGACTCGACCGGGGTCCGTGAGCCGCCGCCCCGCGACGGCTCTTTCGCGGGCGGCTCCAACCACTCCCATCGTCGCCTGGGAATCGACCTGCCGCACACCGGGCGTCCGCTGCGGGAGGGGATCCCGCGACGGGGCCGGTCCGACTGGACCATCTTTTTCGAGACGTTCACCCACGGCCGGTGATCGGGTCGAGTCAGGCCGCCGGCCAGAGGAGTTCGAGGCAGCGGTCGGCGATGCCGATGCGGGCCCGCATGCCCGCTTCGAAGCGGACGAAATCCTGCTCCATGCCGTCGCTGAAGATCACCCCGCCAACGGGCATCTGCGAGACCACGTCGAGCGTCTCACCTCCGGTG
Organism: uncultured Chitinophaga sp.; assembly: GCA_964567835.1. Lineage (GTDB taxonomy): Bacteria > Planctomycetota > Planctomycetia > Pirellulales > UBA1268 > QWOP01. The sequence goes on from CAZMOU010000161.1 coordinate 9,711, forward strand.
ATCGTGCCACAGACGATCCCCGCGGCGCTCGAGAGGCTCGTGAACGGCTCGCGGACGCTGAAACGCAGTTCCCGTGCCGTGGCGTCGAAGGGATACCGATCGGCGAGATTCCCCACCGCCTGCTTCCCCAGGTGGGCCATGGCCAGGCCGGCCGCGCCCGTCATCACCGAGCGGTACCATCCCGTCGAGCCGGCGCCGGTGGACACGATCACGCCGCTCGAGGACTGGTTTTCCGACCGGCGACGGTATTCGATCCGATAGCGGGCGGAAGCGTGGGACTGGATGCCGATGAAGAGGTCGTTGACTCCGTCGATCGTCTGGCCGTCGTCGAGCCGGGCCCGGGCCATCGTGATCCGCCGGACGGGGATCGATCCGGCGAGGGCCGCGGCGAGCGCCGCGGGCGCCCCCCCGACCTGAAAGGGGACGAGGACCCCGTCGATCCGCTCGGCATCGGGGTTGATCGCGAGGACCGGCTGCGTGACGAGATACTTGGCGACGTTGACGACGAGGCCGTCGGGCCCGAGTGTGACGACCAGATCGTGGGGGCCGAAGAGGAAGTTGGGGAGGAAGCCGCGCTCGATCCACTGGCAGCGCACCCCGGCCGGGAGTGCCTTGCGGAGCGACTGACGCCCGTGCTCGTAGGCTTCGTGGGCCTGCTCCACCGCGGCGAACGACTCGCCGCGGCTCTCGGCGAGGAAGCGGGCCTGGCCACGCGTGC
>CAZMOU010000162.1:0-7449 GCA_964567835.1 uncultured Chitinophaga sp.
TCATGTGCGACGGCTGGTCGAGGAGCCAGATCCGCTCCCACTCGTCGGTGATGGCGCGGAGATCCTCGGACGTGAAGATCAATTGCTGGGCACGGCGCAGCGGGTCGCCGGAGTAAATGGGGATGAGGCAGCCGGTGCTCGTCGAGAGCGCCATGGCCGCGAACAGCATCCAGCAGAGCTTCCTCATCGCTCGTCCTCCGTGACTCCGTGTCCACCGCTCTCGCGGGCACCGGCTCCGCGGACCTCCTGTCCGCCCCGGTCGATGCCCGACGCACCCTGATCCGCTTTCGCGTTCCCGGCCGGACCCCAGGTCAGGGATGCTTCCCCGGGGCCTTCGGATCGCCCGACGGACCGTCGCCGGTGCCGTCGCTTCGCTTCTCCGCCAGTTCCCTCGCCTCGTACGCGGCCCAGTCGAACTTCCCGACCGCCGCCTCCATCTCCTTGCCCGGCTTGAACGTGACCACGCTCTTCGCCTGCACCGGGACCTTCTCGCCCGTCCGCGGGTTACGGGCCATCCGGGCCTCCCGCCGCTTGATCTGGAACACCCCGAAGTTCCGCAATTCGATCCGGCCCTCCCGGACGAGCGCCTCGATCAAGGCGTCGAACGTCCGCTGGACCAGTTCCTTCGTGCGAAGCTGGGGAAGATCGATCTGCTCGGCGATCGTCCGGACGATGTCTTTCTTGGTCACGGCTGCAACGCTCCGATCGGTCGCGGTCTCGCGCGGGCCCGGCAGGGCCACACCCGTTTTCCACCCCGTCCGAAATCGTCACAAGCCTAGGAATGACAAGCACTAATGTCAACCTGACAGGCCTCCGGCAACCGCTGCCATCGGCCCACCATGCGAGGATGATCGACCGTCACGACCGGCAAACTTGATTCAACCCGGAGTTTTTTTCCCCTTCCGTGGTCGGGGCCCGACGCCCGATCGGCGCCTGCTACACTCGGCTCGTCCCGTCTCCGCACCGGCGGATGGACCGTCCCCCCGTTCCGCCACCCGTCCCCGGGGCCCCCCGCAGCGCTCCGCCCGTCCATGACGAACGTCCCCTCCGACCCGGCCGCCGATCGGGGGCCGGTCGATCTGGCCGTCACGCTCGGCCGGCTCCGGCTCCCCAACCCGATCCTCGTCGCCTCCGGGACGTTCGGCTACGCGCGGGAGATGGTCGACTTCGTCGATCTCCGTCGGCTCGGCGGCATCGTCCCGAAGACGATCACCCCGCTGCCACGCGCGGGGAACGCGCCGTGGCGGACGATCGAGACCTCCGCCGGACTCCTCAACGCCATCGGCCTGGACAACGACGGCGTGGAGGCGTTCCTGCGCGTGCACCTGCCCTTCCTCGCACGCTGCGGGGCCCCGGTGATCGTGAGCATCGCGGGGGCGAACCAGCGCGAGTTCGTCAATCTCGCCGACCGCCTCGACGGCGTGGCGGGCATCGCCGCCCTCGAACTCAACATCTCCTGCCCCAACGTCAGCCACGGCGTCGACCTGGGCACCGATCCGGAGGCCTGCCGGGCCGTGGTGGCGGGCGTGCGCGGCGTCTCCCGGTTCCCGGTGATCGCCAAGTTGACGCCCAACGTCACGAGCATCGCCGAGGTGGCCAAGGGGGCGCGTGACGGCGGTGCCGACGCACTGGCGGTGATCAACACCTGCCAGGGGATGGCGGTCGACTGGCGCCGCCGCCGACCGCTCCTGGGCAACGTCGTGGGCGGTCTGTCGGGGCCGGCGATCAAGCCGATCGCGCTGCGCTGCGTGCATCAGGTGCGCCGTGCCGTCGACACCCCGATCATCGGCGTCGGCGGGATCATGACGATCGACGACGTGATGGAGTTCCTCGTCACCGGCGCCACGGCGGTGCAGGTGGGAACGGCGAGCTTCGCCGATCCGCTCACCGTCCGCCGTCTCCTCGACCACCTCCCCGCGGCGCTCGTCGAGGCCGGCGCGTCGGGTGTCGCCGAGGTGGTGGGCACCCTGCGCCTTCCCTCACCCCCCACCGGCCCCGCCCCCTGCACCCCCCACCCCGACCCCGCCGCCCGATGACAGCCACCCCCTCCGCACCGTCCCGCCCGCGCGTCCTCTCCGGGATCCAGCCCACCGGCCGCTTCCATTGGGGCAACTATTTCGGCGCCATCCGGCAGTACATCGACCTGCAGACCGCGGGCGAAGCCTACTACTTCATCGCCGACCTCCACGCCCTCACGACCGTCCGCGACCCGGCCCTGCTCCGCGGCTACGTGCGGGACGCGGCGCTCGACCTCGTGGCCCTCGGGCTCGACCCCGCCTCCGCCGCGCTCTTCGTGCAGTCCGACGTGCCGGAGGTGACGGAGCTCACCTGGCTGCTCATGACGGTGACCCCGATGGGGCTCCTCGAACGCTGCCACGCCTACAAGGACAAGAAGGCGCGGGGCATCGCGGCCGACGCCGGCCTCTTCACCTACCCCGTCCTGATGAGCGCCGACATCCTCGCCTACGACGCCACGCTGGTTCCGGTGGGCGAGGATCAGGTGCAGCACATCGAGGTCTGCCGCGATCTCGCCGGCACCTTCAACCATCTCTACGGCGAGGTGTTCACGCTCCCCAAGCCGCGCCTCGTCGAGGCGGGGGCGCGGGTTCCCGGTACCGACGGGCAGAAGATGTCGAAGAGCTACGACAACACCATCGAGGTCTTCGAGGATCCGGCGGCACAGAAGAAGAAGATCATGCGGATCACCACCGACTCGCGTCCCGTCGAGGAGCCGAAGTCCCCGGAGGGGGACCACCTCTTCGAACTCTTCGCCCTCCTGGCCCCGCCCGCCGACCGGGAGGCGATGGCGGAGCGCTACCGCCGGGGCGGCTTCGGGTACGGCGACGTCAAGAAAGCGCTCGTGGCCGCGGCGGCCGATCATTTCGCCGCGGCGCGGGAGCGGCGTGCGGCGCTCGCCGCCGATCCCGGGGCGATCGAGGCGATCCTCGCCTCCGGTGCGGCACGCGCGCGGGAGAAGGCGGGGGAGGTGCTCTCCCGGGCCAAACGCGCCTGCGGGCTGTCGCGGCCGGCGCCGGGGGACGCCGCCGGGGCGGACGCGGGGCGCCGGGGGAAGGGGCGATGAAGGTCCTCGGCATCGGCACCGACATCACCGAGTGCCTGCGCATCGCGAAGATGATCGAGCGCCACGGGGAGTTGTTCGTGGGGCGCGTCTACACGCCGGCCGAAATCGAGTACTGCTGGGCAAGGAAGCAGGCCACGCAGCATTTCACCGGGCGGTGGGCGGCGAAGGAGGCGATCCTCAAGGCCCTCGGCACCGGGTGGCGGCGCGGCATCGGTTGGCGCGACGTGGAGATCGCCAACGCCCCCGGCGGGCGTCCCTTCGTGACGCTCTCGGGCGGCGCCGCGGACGTGGCGGAGCGGTGCGGCGTGGCCTGCGTGCTCGTGAGCATCTCCCACTGCCGCACGCACGCCACCGCCTACGCCACGGCGCTCGACGAGGTGCCGGCGACCTTCCAGGGCCGCGACCCGTACGACGAATGAGCCGTCCGGTCAGCCCGCGAAGGGCTTCAGTTCGGCGACGCCCCCGGGCATCGTCAGGGAGACGAGCGGAGTCCCGTCGACGACCGGGGTGACGCCGTCGCGCCGCGTGAGCGTGAGCTTCGTCTGGTCGCGCAGATGGGCCGCGAGCGCCGCCGTGAGGGCCTTCTGCCGCGCCTCGGGAAGCTTGCCGAAGGCCTCGCGCCCGCGGCACTTGGGGAAGGCCCGGCATCCGAGCCACGGCCCGCGCTTCCCGTCGCGCAGGTTCATCAGGTCGCCGCACTTCGCGCAGGCGATGTCGGTGACGACCGGCGGGGGTGCCGGGAACTTGATGTTCCCCTTGCGGTCGAGGTTGAGGATGAAATCGGCCGGCGGCGCCGGCGCGTCGGCGGCCTTCTTCCCCTTCGGCTTCGGCGTCCGCGGCTTGTCCTCGACGAGGAAGTCGCCGAAGCGGCCCGTGCGCTTCACCATCGGCACGCCGGCGGGGGAGAGGAGATCGATCTGCTCCGGCAGCAGCGGGCGCCGCTGCCGGTCGACCGGCATGGCGAACGAGCAGGCGGGCCGCTCCTTCGGCTTCGCCTGGCGCGCCGGTTTCTTCTTCGTCCCCTTCGCCGTCCTCGTCGCCGCGGCGGCGACCGGCTCGTCGACCACCTTCTCGTTGTACCCGGAGCAGGAGAGGAACTCCCCCTTGCCCCCCAGTCGGTACTCGAGACGCCGGCCGCACTCCGGGCAGGCCCAGGGCGACGGGTCCGACTTGGCCTTCTCGTGGGCCTGCTCCATGGCCTCGCCGAGCTTGGGCTCGAGCTCGTCGTGGAACTCGTGGAGCACGTCGGTCCACTTCTTGTTGCCCTGCGCGACCTGGTCGAGCTCGCGCTCGATCTCGCGCGTGTAGCCGATCTCGATGAACTGGTCGCGGAACCCGCGCTCGAGGAATCCGGTGACCGCCTCCCCCATCGCCGTGGCGTGGAAGCGCCGGTCCTGCTGCACGACGTAGCCGCGCTGCTCGATGACGTTGATGATGCTCGCGTAGGTGGAGGGGCGGCCGATCCCCTCCTCCTCCATCTTCTTGACGAGCGTGGCTTCGGTGTACCGCGGCGGGGGGGACTGGAACTTCTGCCGCGGGGCGATCTCGAAGGGCGCCAGTTCCGTCCCCTTCTCGAAGTCGGGCAGGACCTGCTCCCCGTCGTCGCGCGGCGTGCCGGCGACGCGGTAGAACCCGTCGAACTTCAGCACCCGTCCGCTGGCCTTGAAGACCGCGCCGGTGTCCCGGTCGCTGCGCCGCATGCGGACGGCCGTCGAGTCCCATTCCGCGTCGGTCGACTGGCAGGCCACGAAGCACTGCCAGACGAGTCGGTAGAGCTTGAGCTGCTCCTCGGTGAGCGCCGCGGCGATCTGGTCCGGCTCGCGGAAGGCGTCGGTGGGACGGATCGCCTCGTGGGCCTCCTGGGCGGCCTCGTTCGAGCTGGTGAAGGTGCGCGGCTTCTCCGGCACGTAGGCCTCGCCGTGGCGCTCGAGGAGATACCGGCGCGCCATCTCCACCGCCTCGCGGGAGAGGTTCGTGGAGTCGGTGCGCATGTAGGTGATGAGCCCCACGCGGCCCTCGTCGGGGAGATCGATCCCCTCGTAGAGCTGTTGGGCGATCCGCATCGTGCGGTCGGTGGACATGCCGAGCCGGCTCGAGGCGGCCTGCTGGAGGGTGCTCGTGATGAAGGGGGGGAAGGGGCGCGACCGGGTGCGCGTGACGTCGATGGCGTCGACCCGGTAGCGGGCGGCCGGGTCGGGCCTGCCGGTGACGCGGAGGACGTTCCGCCCCCGTCCCCTGCCCGACTCGTCGGTCTCGCGGACGACCTCCGCATCGAGGAGCCCGGCCGCCTCGGCGGCCGCGCGGACGGCGGGGAGGAGGTCGGCGGTGGAGGTGTTCTCCGCCTCGATCCTCACCGGCTTCCCCCCGACCTCGACGAGGTCGCAGGACAGCGCCCTGTGGTCGGAGAGCCAGGCCATCCGCTCCCGCACCAACGGCCCCTTGCCGCGCTCGTCGCGGCGGTCGAGGAAGCCCCTCCACTCCGCCGCCAGCGCGGTCGCCGCCGGGACGTCGAAGGCCATGCAGCCGGTGATCTCCCACGACTCGGCCGGCGTGAAGGCGCGGATCTCCCGTTCGCGTTCGACGACGATCCGCGTCGCCACGCTCTGCACGCGCCCGGCCGACAGGCCGCCGGCCACCTTCTTCCAGAGCACCGGCGAGACGCGGTACCCGACGATCCGATCGACGATCCGCCGCGCTTGCTGCGCCTCGACCCGCGGCATGTTGATCGCCCGGGGTTGGCGGAAGGCCCGCTGGATCTCCGTCTTGGTGATGGCGTCGAAGGTCACCCGCTTGGCCGAGGCCGGATCGACGTCGAGGACCTGGGTGAGGTGCCAGGCGATCGCCTCCCCCTCGCGGTCCAAGTCGGTGGCGAACCAGATGTCGGAGGCGCCCTTGGCCAGCCGGCGCAGGTCGGCGACCTTCTTCTTCTTGTCCTCGTCGATCTCGTAGGTGGGGGCGAAATCGTGGTCGAGGTCGACCCCCGGCACCGGCTGCTTGGAGCCCTTGGGCGCCTTGCCGGGGAGGTCGCGGATGTGGCCGATCGAGGCCTCGACGACGAAGCCGGGCCCCAGATACTTGCCGATCGTCTTCGCCTTGGCGGGGCTCTCGACGATCACGAGCTGGTAGTCGCCGCGGGGAATCGACGGGGAGGCGGTGCGGGAGGAGCCCGCGGCGGCACGCCGATTCGGGGTTTTCTTGGCCATGCTTGGGTCGGCTCGCGTCGGCGACTGGGGTGGGGCGGGAGCGGCGGGTGGGGGATGGGGAAGACCGCCGGGGGGGCGATCCTCTCCGCGGAACACCGATGCCGACCCCGCCCCGGCCGGAGGACCGACTCGGGATTGGCGCACACCGGCACACTCCTACAATTTGCGGCTTGTCCCGCGGGGAGGTGGGAAACAGCGTTACCCTCCCCTCTCTTCGCTTGTCAAGGCTCGGCGGTCCGATCCGCCGTGGGCCGCGTCGTTCACCCGGACCAGAGCCCGGTCGGAGCGACCGGGGCGTGCGACCGGGCCCGAACGTGACCCAGACCGAATCGTAGGGAGTGCCATGGCTGGCTTCGGCGTGTTCCGCAACTACCAGAAGGCGTCGCTCGTCGCCCTGGCGATCCTCTCGATGCTCGCCTTTTTCGTCCTGCCGCCGCTCCTCCAGTACGGCGGGCAGGCGGCCTCGGTCGCCGACACCCCGGTGGCGAGGTGGAAGGGGGGGGAGCTGCGCGAGAAGGGGCTCGACCGGGCGGTGACCATGAAGCTCGTCGTCAACCGCTTCCTCGCCGAGGCGACGATGAACGCCGGGCGCGATCCGGCCCAGGCGCCGCGGTTCCCGGCCGACGAGCAGGCGACGGTGCGCACGATGCTCCTCGCCGAGGAGGCGCGGAAGAACGGCATCGTCGTCAGCGACGCCGCCATCAACGACTTCCTCGACAAGGTGACCGCGGGACAGGTGCGTGCCGAGCAGTTCGAGCAGATCATGCAGGGTCTGCGCGCGGGGGGCGCCCCGGTCTCGCAGCACGACCTCTTCGAGGCGATCCGCACGGAATTGCTCGCCCAGAACATGATGATCCTGCTGCAGCGCGGCTTCGGCGGCGACCCGCCCGGGCTCCGCTGGGACTACTTCAAGCGCACCGAGCAGTCGGCGACGGTGGAGGTGGTGCCGATCGACGTCCGCAGCGTGGGGGACAAGATCTCGCTCCCTTCGCCGGCGGTGCTGCGGGGCTTCTTCGAGAAGCACAAGGACGACCTCCCCGACCCGCGGAGCGACCAGCCGGGCTTCCGCGAGCCGCACCGGGCGCGGGTGGAATACCTGGTGGCGAAGCAGGGGGTGTTCGTCGAGGAGATCGACAAGGAGATCACCGACGAGGAGATCGCCGA
>CAZMOU010000162.1:7459-10342 GCA_964567835.1 uncultured Chitinophaga sp.
CGGGGAAACACCCGCGGCGCCGGCCGCCACCGCGCCCGACGCTCCCGGGGACGCCGCTCCCGCCACGGAGCCGGCCCCCGCCGCGGAGCCTGCGGCGCCCGCGACCGAGCCTGCGCCGCCCACCGCGGAGCCTGCGGCGCCCGTGGAGCCTCTGGCGCCGGCCCCGGCCGAAGGTGCCACGCCTGCCGGGGGCCCGAAGGAGGGGAGCGGGGCGGCGGTCGCGCGTTCGCCTTTCCGCACCGTCTCGTACCAGGATCCTCCCGCACAACCGCCCGCCACCGAGGGGGAGACGAAGCCGGCGACGACCGAGCCTGCCGCCACCGAGCCTGTCGCCGCCGCGCCGGAAGCCACCACGGCCCCGGCGACCGATCCGGTGGCGCCCGCCGCCGAGGGGGCCGCGACGCCCGATGCGGCCGCCGCCGTGCCCCCCGCGGTCGAGTACGAGCCGCTCGAGGCGGTGAAGGAGCGGATCCGCGACCAGATCGCCCGCGAGCGGGCCAATGCCAAGGTCGACATCCTCTTCGACCGCGTCGCCGCCGACGTCAACGCCTACACCGAAAGCCGCGCGCTTTGGCAGGCGCGGGAGGAGGCCCGCGGGGTCGCCCCGCCGACTCCCCCCGACGTCGTCAAGATCGCCACCACCAACGGGCTCGAGGGTGTGCGGTCGGAGCTTCTCTCTCCCGATCAGGCGTTCGAGGAGGGGGGGCTGGGACGGAGCTTCGAGTTCGTCCCCGATCCGGGCAGCCGGTTCGGCGTGAGGCAGCTCAACTGGATCGAGATGATCTACGGCGAGGGGGCGCAGGGCATGCGTCCGGTGCGGTCGCGGGACATGGCGGGAACCCGCTATCTCTCCTGGCGGGTCGAGGACCAGCCGGAGTTCACCCCGACCTTCGAGACGGCGCGTCCGGCGGTGGAGGCGGCCTGGAAGATCGTCGAGGGACGGAGCGTGGCCCGGAAGGCGGCGGAGGAGATCGCGGCGCGGGCCGAGGGGAAGGAATCGCTCGAGGCGGCGATCGCCGGGGACGAGGCGCTCGAGGCACTCAAGGCCGGCCCCTTCTTCTGGATGAATCCCCAGGCGGCGATGTCGGGGATGGCCCAGGTGAGCCAGCCGGCGGGCATCGTCATGCCGGGAGACGAGTTCATGGCGACCGTGTTCGGACTCGAGCCCGGCAAGGTGGGGATCGCCTTCAACGAGCCGAAGACGGTCTGCTACTGCGTCCGGCTGGTCGATCTCGAACCACCGGTGGAGAAGCTCCAGGAACGCTTCATCGCCAGCCGGGGCGACCCTCGGGTGACGTCGGTCGCGGCGCAGGAGACCTTCTCGCGCTCATTCGGGGCGTGGATCGAGGGACTCGAATCGCGCTACGGCCTCGAATGGAAGCGGAAGCCGCGACGGTAGCCGGCACCGCTGCCCGAGCCGGCACCGCCGCTCGATCGGCTTCGCTGCCCGATCGGCTTCGCTGCCCGATCGGCTCCCCTTGCGGTCAATGCCGCGGGCGGAGGACGATCGCCGCCAGGGGGGGAAGCTCGAGCGACAGCGACCAGGGGTGGCCGTGCCCCGATTCGTCCGCGGCGTGGATCGAACCGGCGTTGCCGACGTTGCCGCCGCCGTACCAGGCCGAATCGCTGTTGAAGATCTCGTCCCAGACCCCCCCCGCTGGCACGCCGACGCGGTAGCCGTGCCGGGGCACGGGGGTGAAGTTGCAGACCACGAGGAGGAGATCGGTCGGCTCGTTGCCACGGCGGACGAAGGCCAGGATGCTGTTCTGCCAGTCGTGGCAGTCGATCCACTCGAAGCCGGAGCCGTCGAAGTCGTGCGTGTGGAGGGCGCGCTCGCGGCGCAGGAGCGTGTTGAGATCGGCGACGCAGCGGCGCAGCCCGGCGTGAGGGGGCTGCTCGAGCAGGTGCCAGTCGAGGCTCGTGTCGAAGTTCCACTCGCGCCACTGGCCGAACTCGCCCCCCATGAAGAGGAGCTTCTTGCCCGGGTGGCACCACATGTAGGCGTAGAGGAGGCGGAGGTTCGCCATCCTCTGCCACGCGTCGCCCGGCATCTGGTCGAGGAGCGATCCTTTCCCGTGCACCACCTCGTCGTGGGAGAGGGGGAGGAGGAAATTCTCGTGGAAGGCGTAGATCAGGCTGAAGGTCAATTCGTCGTGGTGGTACTTGCGGTGGACCGGGTCGTGCCGCATGTAGCGCAGCGTGTCGTTCATCCAGCCCATGTTCCACTTGAGGCTGAACCCGAGCCCGCCGAGCCAGGTGGGGCGTGACACGCCCGGCCAGGAGGTCGATTCCTCCGCGATCGTGAGCACGCCGGGATGGTGGGCGTGGACCTGGACGTTGAATTCTTTCAGGAACTCGACCGCCTCCAGGTTCTCGCGGCCCCCGAAACGATTGGGCACCCACTCGCCGTCGCGGCGGCTGTAGTCGAGGTAGAGCATCGAGGCGACCGCGTCGACGCGCAGGCCGTCGACGTGGTAGTGGTCGAGCCAGAACAACGCGCTCGAGACGAGGTAGTTGCGCACCTCGTGCCGGCCGTAATTGAAGATCATCGTCCCCCAGTCGGGATGCTCGCCGCGGCGGGGATCCTCGTGCTCGTAGAGGGCGGTCCCGTCGAAGCGCCGCAGCCCGTGGCCGTCCTTGGGGAAATGGGCCGGGACCCAGTCGACGATCACCCCGATGCCGGCCCGGTGGAAGGCGTCGATGAGCGACATCAACGCCTGGGGGGGGCCGAAACGGCTGGTGGCGGCGAACAGGCCGATCGTCTGGTAGCCCCAGCTGGCGGAGAGCGGGTGCTCCGTGGGCGGCAGAAACTCCACGTGCGTGAATCCCATCTCCACGACATAAGGCACCAGTTCCCGTTCCAAATCGGCGTAGGTCAGCCAG
>CAZMOU010000163.1:0-10304 GCA_964567835.1 uncultured Chitinophaga sp.
AGTCCTTCCAGTCGGCCGGGAGGTTGTCCTCGTGGAAGATCGCCTCCACCGGGCACTCCGGAACGCACGCCTCACAGTCGATGCACTCGTCGGGGTTGATGTAGACCATCTTGTCCCCCTCGTAGAAGCACTCCACCGGGCACACCACCACGCAGTCGGTGTACTTGCAGGCGAAACAGGGCTCGGCGACGACGTGGGTCATGATCGGGACCTCTCCGGGAAACGGATGCATCGTGGGGAATTGGGCCGGTTGCGCGGAATCGTAGGTCCGAGCCCCGACACTGTCAACGAACCAGCAATCGGCTTTTCATCCGACCTTTCGTGAATCGCGGCCCGAGTCGGCTTGGAAGGCGAAGAACGGTGGCCGTATGATCGGCAGGAGGGGTTCCGACCCGGTTTCTCCGCCGGTTCCACCCACCCGTCGGTGCGGTTTTCCCGCCGTCCGCGAGGCGATCGCGGCGGCGACCCGGGAACGCCGTCGACGTGCCGCTCGCCGGTCGCGCCCCGAGGAGATGCCGCGATGGCCGACTCGAAAGACCGGGAGCGGACCGAGCACCGGACCGGAACGGCGCCCGACGACTCCGCCCTGCTCCGGGACTGCCTCTCCGGCGTGCCGGGCGCGTGGGACCTGTTCCTCGACCGGTTCGCCGGATTGCTCCGCCACGTCGTCGATCGCACCTGCAGCCAGCGGCGGCTCGCCCTGTCGGGCTCGGATCGGGACGACGTCGTCGCCGAGATCCTCGTGGAACTGCTCAAGGGGGACGCCGCCGTCCTCCGGGGATGGGCCGGAAGGGCGAGTCTGGCCACCTACCTGGCCGTCGTGGCGCGCCGTACGGCGGTCCGGATGACGGCCTCCGCAGGCGGCGCTGCCGCCGTGATCGCCACCGCGCCAACGTCCGCCGCCCCGTCCGATCGGTCCGAGGAACGCCGCCATGCCGATCGGGAAGAGGTCGAGCGGCTCATCGGCAGGCTCGATGCCGCGGAGGCCAGGCTCGTGCGGCTCCACCACCTCGAGGGGCGCAGCTACGGCGAGATCAGCCGCATCACCGGGCTGCCGCTGGGTTCGATCGGCCCGGCGTTGTCGAAGGCCCGACAAAAGATGCGGGCCCCGGATGGGGAAAGCGCCGCGCGGCCCGCCGGCTGACCGGTGTCGGCCGGTCGCTCACTGCGGAAGCGAGGGGGGTGTGGAGAACCCGCCGGTCGGCGGCGGCGTTTGCGAAGGGGGGAACGCGGCAGCCGGGGGCGCGGGCGGGGCCGTCGTCGCGGCCGGGGGCGGTCCGCTCACCACCACCGCCGGATCCGCCAGGTCGATCGGCTTGTAGCCCTCGTAGGAGGGCATCTGCCAGAGCTGACCGGGGTCGGACGGGGGCATGTTGGTGGTCACCGTGGAGAGTTCCAACTGGAACTCGACCCCCGAGGCGGGCCACGAGACCTCGACGCGGCGCGGAAGCGCCGCGCCGCTGGGTGGATCGACACGGTGCTGGGTCGTGCGGACGCTCGCCAGACGCTCACCGGCGGCGGTGAAGAGGTGCTGCTCGAGGACCAGGCCGGTCGTCCCGTCGAGGATCGTCGACTTCGCCATCGCGCCGTCGGGACCGGCGAGAACCGTCCGCACCTCCAGCCGGCCATCGGCCAGCGGGAACGGCCCGTCGTGCCGGTCCCCGGGCTCGAACGTCACCAGGCCGAGCAGCTCGGGCATCCACTCGGCGCGGAGCGGGATCAGCTTCCGGGCCGACGATCGGCCGTAGTCGTCATGGCGGCAATAGAGCGTCACGGGGGGCTCGTGACGGCGGATCCACAACCAGAAGAGTTCGTCGTTGCTGCCGATGTCGAGCTCGCCGCCGGTGATCGCGGTCTGCGCACGGAGGCGGAAGCGGCGGGGCGGCTCGCAGGCCACCTGCGCGGAAAGCCTGGGCACCCCGGGCACGGAGAGCACCGCCTGCGGTGCCATCACGCTGCGCACACGCCGCGTGTTGTCGTGCACGGTGCCGATGACCTGCTCGAGGGTCGGCTGCGGAGGAAGCGTCCGCGGCAGCGGCATCACCCCCACCTGATACCCCCTCAGCCCCCCCGGGCAGGAGGCGCCGGTCGAGGCGACCGCCATCACCACCAGCGCCAGCACGCAGGCCCGCGACCGGGCCGGACGCCGCACCGCCGCTGCCGCTGCCGGGCGTGGGACGTTCATGCCGCCTCCCCCGACCAGAGGAGTGCCGCGAGCCGCGCCTCGGTCGCCGCGGCCGCCGCCGGCTCCGGAGCGGCGACGTCGATCACGTACTCGCAGTCGCGCTTCCGGCAACCGAGCCGGATGCGGCCCGCCTCCGCCGGCGCGTGGTCCCCCGAACCCTCCAGGAAGCGCAGGACGCGGCGACGGACCAATTCGAGGGCGAGGAGATAGCGCAGGGGTGCCTCGCCAGGATCGGTCTCGAGTTGCTCGACGATGTCGAGCAGGGTGTCGGAGGGGGCGAGCACGTTGCCCGAGGCCTCCGCCCTCGGGAAGGTGGTGCGCCACCAGGCGATGCACTTCTCCGGAGGGACCGTCCAGGCCGCCGCGCCGCAATCGACGCGCCGGATGCCCTCCGGCGAACGCACGAGGGCCGACACCAGGGGGTCGCCCGGCTGGAAGGTGCGACCGGTGTGGCAGCACTGCGGCTGCGGTCGGTGGATCTTGGTGTCCATCGCACCCTGCGGGACGGGACGGCGGGTTCGGCGGCGGGAACTTGTAGGGATCGACGCCGGCGGGGACAACCGCACCGCGGCCCGGGCCACGCGGACCGACCTCGGGCGGCCTTCCCGGCATGGTGCATCGCGGCGTTCTGGGGGGGCTGGGGGACGCGTCGGCCCGCGGGCCCGGCGGCGTCACCGGTCGCCGAGGATCATCCCGACCACCTCGGCGATCCCCCCGTGGTCATGGTCGGCCACCACGACGTCCGCCGCGTCCTTCACCTCGTCGACGGCGTTGCCCATCGCCACGCCGAGTCCCGCCGCCCGGATCATCGGCAGGTCGTTGACATCGTCGCCGACGGCGCACACCTCCGCCGCGGCGATGCCCGCGGCGGCCGCGACGCCGGCGACGCCGCTCCACTTCGTGACGCCGCGGGGCGCGATCTCGCACATCCAGTCTCGGTAGCGCGGACTGCGGATCACATGGAGGGCGAGTCGGCCGGGACAGCGCTCGTGGAGGGCACGCTCCAGAGCGAGCATCTCGTCGTGCGAACCCATCGTGAACCCGGCGAACACCCCCGCGGGCAGCGCCACGTGCAGGTCGGGATCGATCCGGGCGAGGTGCCGGTTGCGCGCCAGGTATTCCGCCACCCCCGAGGCCGTGCGGCCGCCGGCCGGTTCGGGGGGCCGCCGGCAATGGAAATCGAAGCCCTCCGCGAAGGAATCGGTGTACACGATCGGGTCGTGGCCGCGCGCGACGACCAGCGCGACCGCGTCGCCGAGCACGCCGGGGTCGAACTCGGCCCGGAAGAGCGTCGCGTGGTCGGCTCGGCGTTTCACGAGCGCGCCCGAGGCGGTGACGACGGGCCCCCCGAGCCCCAGCCGCGCCGCCACGGGCAGCACGTCGCGGTAGCGGCGGCCCGTGGCGAGGAGGACGACGATGCCGGCGGCACGCGCACGGAGCACGGCCGAAACGGTGTCGTCGTCGATCTCGTGACGGCTGTTGCTGACGGTGCCGTCGATGTCGAGCGCCAGGAGGCGGCATCTCCCCGGCCCCGCCCGCGGGGTATCATCGGTCACCGGGTGCGGTTCCGGGGTCGCCGGGTCGATCATCCTGGGATTCGTCCGTTCCTGCGCGAGGGCCGATCGATGTCAGAGGCGCCGTTCACCCCGGTGGCCCGCGTGGGCGACATTCCCTCCGGCGAGGGCCGGACCTTCGAGGTGTCGGGCAGGCTCGTCGCCGTCCTCAACGACGGGGGATCCTACTCCGCGATCGACGATCTCTGCCCCCACATGGGCGCCTCGCTCGGCAGCGGTCCGGTCCGCGACGGCGTGGTGGTCTGCCCCTGGCACGCCTGGCGTTTCCGGCTGTGCGACGGGGCCTGGTGCGACAACCCGCGTCTCGCGGTCGAGGTCTTCGAGGTCCGTGTGGTGGGGGACGCGATCGAGGTGCGCGTGCCACCGGGCCGCGCACCAGGGCCGGTCAGCTGACGACCCGGGCCGTCTCGGCGACCACGTCGATGCGGATCCGCTCGCCGGGCCGCAGCACGTGGGCGTCGACACCGGTGACGTCCCGCACGCGTCCGGCCCACGCGGCGGCGTCCTGGCGGATGGGGGGCCACGTGTCGTAGTGCGTCGGCAGGACCACCTGGGGAGAGAGGAGCCGCACCGCCTCGACGGCGTCGTCCGGTCCCATCGTGAACAGGTCGCCGATGGGCACCACCGCCACGTCGATGCCCTTGCCGTGCGGATCCCGGCGTCCGATGCGTTCCATGTCGGAGAACAGCGCCGTGTCGCCGGCGAAGTAGGCGCGGACGCCGGCGACGTCGAGGATCCAGCCGGCGGGGTTCCCCCCGTAGCTTCCGTCCGGAAGGCTCGACGAGTGATGGGCGATCTCCATCTTCGCCGTTCCGCCGGGGATCGTCGTCCGTCCGCCGAGATTCATCGGTCGGACGTTGTCGATGCCCTGGGACCCGAGCCACTGGGCGATCTCCCAGTTGCAGTAGACGGGGGCTCCGGTGCGCCGCGCCACCGCGACCAGGTCGCCGACGTGGTCGGCGTGGCCGTGGGTGACGAGGATCGCGTCGCAGGACACGTCCCGCGCCTTCATGCTCGCCGTCGGGCAATCGTCGAAGAAGGGATCGATGAGGAGCACGCCATGGCCGGTGTCGACGAGCCAGGTGGCGTGACCGATCCAGGTGAGCGTGATCGACATGGCGGAATCCTCCGGGTTTGTCCCGGACGATGATACCCGGCTGACGCGCCCGTCACCCGACGAGCCGGTCGAGTCGGGCGGCGAGGGCCAGCAGCGCGAGGACCTGGCCGACGGCATGCTCGTCCGCCCGCGGCAGACGGATGGCGTCGAGGCCCGCCGCGACGGCGGGCGGCTGCGGGGGAACGTCGGGGCCGAAGGGCCGGCGGCGGCAGGATTCGACCTCGAGGACGGTACCGTGCCCGGCTCCGGCCGCCGTCGGCGGGGCGACCACCCCCAGCGCCGCGGCCCACTCCGCGAGCCCCTGCCACGACGGCGGCGGGTGGAGACCGCGCCGCGGCGGCGCGTGACCGTCCCCCTCGGCGAGCGCGCGTCCCACGGCCACGAACGTCACCACCGGATTCGACCCGAGCGCCGCCTCCGCGAAGCGCCGTTCCATCGCCGCCATCCCCTCGAGGATCCGCACCACGTCGATCCCGGCGATGGCGGCCGGCAGGAGCGGCGCGAGGCACGCCTCCCCCGCGGCCGTCGGCGCCGCAGAGGCCCGATCAACCTCGGGCGCCGCGCCCGCGTCGCCCCCCGCGGTCCCCCGGACGGAGCCGAGCAGGGCCAGCAGGAGGCCTGTCCTCCGATCGGCGCAGGGGCCGGTCGGGACCACCGACCAGGCGTCGCGGAGCGCGTCGCCGGTGCGTTCCGCGAGGAGATCGAGCAGTCCCTGGACACGGTCGTCGTCGTCCTCCGGCCCGAGGGTGAACACCTGCGGTCGTCCGCCGCGACCTGCCCGGGAGAGGTGCACGTGCAGCGGATGGCAGCAGGCGGCGAGGAGCAGGTCGACCAGTCCGCGGTCGGGACGGTCCCCGACCACCACCACCCGATCGACCTCCTCGCGCACCCGGCGAGCCGAGGCGAGGAGGGCGAAAAGCGGGCTCTCGCGCCGCTTGGCGGGCGCGCGGAGCGTGCCGTAGCCGGCGAGGATCGCCGTGGCGGTGTCGGGCGCGGCCAGCCTCGGCCGCGCCGCCTCGATCCGCGGTACCCAATCCCGGAAACGGTCCGCCGCGCCGCCGGTCCACGCGGCCGGGATCGCGTGCATGATCGGGTCGGTCGGCGGTCGTGGTCGGATCACGCTCATGGACGGGATCACGCCCCGGGGAGGAACGGTGAGTATGCGTCGCGCCGCGGCGGCGGTGAAGGCGGCCGGGGCGAAACTCCCCTTGAACCCGGCGCCGGCACCGCCGACAACATCCTTGCTGCAGTCGGCCGGGAGCCCTTCCCGACGCCCCCATTCCCTTCCCGCGACGGAGAACCGTGCGTGATCGAGCATGAACTGGTGCGAGAGCTGGCGGAGAAGTCGTCGACGAAGATCGTGATGGTGGTGGCGGACGGGCTCGGCGGCTTGCCCCTCGACCCCGGCGGCCGCACGGAACTGGAGTCGGCCGAGACGCCGAACCTCGACCGCCTCGCCGCCACCGGCACCTGCGGCGCGAGCGTGCCGGTGCTCCCGGGCATCACCCCCGGTTCCGGACCGGGCCACCTCGCCCTCTTCGGATACGACCCGCTCGAGTTCCGCATCGGCCGCGGGGCGCTCGAGGCCACCGGCATCGGCTTCGAACTCGGCCCCCACGACGTCGCCGCCCGCGGCAACTTCTGCACGCTCGACGCCGCCGGAAGGATCAGCGACCGCCGCGCCGGCCGCATCCCCTCCGAGGAGAGCTTCAAGGTCGTGGAGCGTCTCCAGGGGGTGCGCATCCCCGGCGTGGAGACCTTCGTGAGGCCGGTGAAGGAGCACCGCTTCGTGGTGGTGTTCCGTGCCGAGGGCCTCGACGGCGCCGTGGCCGACACCGATCCGCAGGCCACCGGGGTGCCCCCCCTCGACCCGCTGCCGACGACCCCGGCCGCCGCGCGGACCGCCGAGGTGGCGCGGGAGTTCGTCGCCCAGGCCCGCCGCATCCTCGCCGACGAGCCCAAGGCCAACGGCATGGTCCTCCGCGGATTCGCCGCCAAGCCGCGCTTGCCCGGCTACGAGGAGCTCTACCGGCTCCGCGCCGCCGCGATCGCCGTCTACCCGATGTACAAGGGACTGGCCCGGCTCGCCGGCATGACCCTCGTCGGCAACGCGCACACGCTCGACGAACAGATCGACACCCTCGCCGCCTGCTGGCGGGACCACGATTTCTTCTTCCTCCACTTCAAGTACACCGACTCCACGGGGGAGGACGGCGCGTTCGACGCGAAGGTCCGCCGGATCGAGGAGCTCGACCGGGTGATCCCGCGGATCGAGGCGCTGGGGCCCGACGTCCTCGTCGTCACCGGGGACCTCAGCACGCCGAGTGTCCTCAAGAGCCATTCCTGGCACCCGGTTCCGACGGTGCTGGCCGCGGCCACCTGCCGCCCCGACGGCGCGGAGAAGTTCTCCGAGCGACACTGCGTGCGCGGCGGATTCGGGATCTTCCCCGCCAAGCATCTGATGCTGCTGGCGATGGCCCACGCGCAGCGTCTCGGGAAATACGGGGCCTGACGCCCCGCACCCAGGGTTCACCCATGGCACGCCTCGACGACGAAGACCTTTTCCAGAGCTCCACGATGACCTTCGGGGAGCACCTCGAGGAGCTCCGCACCTGCCTCATCCGGGCCACTCTCGGACTGGCGCTGGGGGTGCTCGTCGGCTTCTTCGTCGCCCGGCCGTTCGTCCACCTCATCGAACAGCCGCTCAAGCGGGCGCTCGCCAACTATTACTCCAACAGGGCGATCGAGACCTTCGACGAGTGGAAGCCGCGGGTGACCGACGGGCCTCCACTCCCCTACTCGCGCACGGAGGTGCTCGACGCCGTGGAGAACCACGGGCTGTCGTTCGAACTGCGCGAGATCCATGCCGACCGCCTCGCCCGGGCGCTCGGCACCGGGGGAAGCGCCGCGGCGGAGGAACCGGCCCGGTTCGACAAGGACGCGCTCGTGCCGGTCCTCCTCTGGCAGCCGATGGTGAAGGACCCGCGCGTCAGCATCACGACCCTGAGCGCGCAGGAGGCGTTCGGGCTGTACGTCAAGGCGGCGATCCTGGTGGGCATCGTGCTGGCCAGCCCCTGGATCTTCTACCAACTGTGGTCGTTCGTGGCGGCCGGCCTCTATCCGCACGAAAAACGCTACATCCACGTCTTCCTGCCGATCAGCACCGGGCTGTTCCTCGCCGGCGTGCTCCTGGCGTTCTTCTTCGTCTTCGACTTCGTGCTCGACTACCTCCTCCAGTTCAACGACTGGCTCGGCCTCGATCCCGACCCGCGGATCACCGAATGGATGGGGTTCGTGCTCATCCTCCCCATCGCCTTCGGCATCGGCTTCCAGCTGCCGCTGGTGATGCTCTTCCTGGAGCGCGTCGGCATCGTCGAGGCGGCGACCTACGCGTCGCAGTGGCGGCTCGCGGTGGTGATCATCTTCGTCGTCTCGGCGATCCTCACGCCGGCCGACCCCTACAGCCTGCTGTTCCTCGCCGTGCCGCTGTGCCTGCTCTACTTCGGCGGCCTGGCGATCTGCCGCTGGCTCCCGCCGCTGGCCCCCCGCGACGCCTGACGCCGCGTCACCGGGCCACGAACGCGATCCAGTAGAAGAACGTCCCGGTGACCGCCGTGAGGAGCAGGTCGATGGCGGCGAGCCGCGCCATGAAGCGGTGGCGGGGACCGTGGGGACCGGGCAACGGGGGCGTCGGGAAGCGCTTCCACGCCTCCCACACCACCCACGACCAGAGCACGAGCGTCGAGACGGCGAAGACGAGGTGGATCCCCAGCGCCGTGAGCACGCCACCTGGCCAGTACGGGCTCGGCGCGGCGCGCAGCTTCCAGTCGGAGAGGAGGCGGATGTCGACCTCGAACACGACGATGGCGACCAGGAGGGCGGTCACGATCGCCAACTGGAGACGCTTGTGGCCGGCATAGTCGCGCCGCCTGGCCACCAGATGGATGCTCCAGGCGAGCAGCGGGAGGGTGGCGAGGAGGCCGACGAGGACCACATCCATGCCGAGGCTGGCGCGGGAACCGAGGAAGCCGTCGAGGCCGGGGGCGGAGGGCAAGGAAGACTCCCGCATGAGGGGGTGGTGGGCGCGGTCCACGACCGGCCGGGGGGTGGCGCTCGACCGATCCGGTATCCTAACCGGCCCGCGGCCCGCGCATGTCGCCGCTGCGGAGCGGCACCCGGTCGCCGCGGGTCCGCGGCGTTCGTGCGCCCCGGGTGTCTGGTAGCATGCCGCCCCGGCCGCGGCGCCCGACGCCGTGCCCACGAGCGCCGCGAACCGTCCCGGAGGACCACCCCATGGAATCTCTCTACGACTCCGCCGGCCGCGTGCCGCCCGAGGACCTCGAGGAGGTGACGACGTGCGAACTGTGCGGCGGCTCTTCCTCCGTGCACCAACTCGACGTCCCCCCATGGACGCTCCGTCGCTGCACGACCTGCGGCATCGTCTTCACCTCGCCGCGACTGAACGAACGGGCCCTGGAGCGCCACTACAAGCAGGGGTACTACGAAGGCTCGACGACCTACTTCTCCCAGCAGGTCTCGCCCATCACGGCCGACCAACGTGACCTGGCTCGGGAGGTCGCCTCCCGGCTCCGCGGACGTGGCGGCCACTCCCTCGACGTCGGCTGCGGCGCCGGGCAATTGGTGCAGGCGTTCGCCGAGGCGGGATTCGATGCCGTCGGCACGGAGCCGAGCGAGGCAGCGTGCCGTTCCGCCGTGGAGCTGGGCCGTCGGGTGACCGACGCCGAGTTGTCTTCCTTCCCGGACGCGTCCTTCGACTGTGTCACGGTGATGCACGTGCTCGAGCATGTCTCGCATCCGCGTGGTTTCCTGGCCGAGATCGGACGCGTGACCCGCCCTGGCGGGATCGTCGTCGTGGAGGTTCCGAATTACGGTTGCCGCACCGCCCGGGTGCACGGCGCCTCCTGGATTCCCCTCTACCCCGACACGCACCTGTTCCACTACACCCCGGAAACCCTCCGGTTCGCGCTGCGGAACGCGGGAATCGAGGCGGTGCACACGCGGCGACTCGGCGGACTCGGACTCCTTGCCGGCCAACGCGGCCATGCCGCCCCGGGGAGCAAGTCGACCACGGCGGCTCCGTCGCGCCCTCAGGGGGGCTCGACGGTGAAGGGTGCCGTGCGCGCGATCCGCACGCGGCTGCTCGACCTGCCGGGGGTCCGGCGAACGGTGCGCTGGGTCGCCTGGGAGCTTCTCGGCAACGGCGAATACGTCCGGGTGATCGGACGCAAGCTGCCGGCATGACGCGTGAAGCCGGGGGGGCGGCGCCGTCCCACCCGGTTTGCGGGGCCGATCCGGCGGTCGCTACCATGCCCCCCGTCCGGGCCGAGTGGCGAAACCGGCAGACGCACGGGACTTAAAATCCCGTGGAGAGTGATCTCCGTGCGGGTTCGATCCCCGCCTCGGCCAT
>CAZMOU010000164.1:0-5231 GCA_964567835.1 uncultured Chitinophaga sp.
CGAGCGCAACGCCGGCGCCTTCATCCCCAACAAGACCGACACCGTCTCCCCGGGGCGGCTCCTGCCCAACACACTCGCCGATCTCACCCGGCGTGAGGCCCGGTTCATGCACAATGTCGTCGGCGACACGTCGGGGGCGCGATTCTCGCGCGACACCGCCGGGACCCCCAACTACGGCAGCGGGTTCTGCGTGGCCTGGGAGGACCACAACCACGACGGCGCGATCCAGCAGGCCGAAGACGCCCAGAACCCGGCCAACGGGCTCCTCGACGGCGGACACCTCGATCCGAACGTGATCCCCGACGGCCTGGTCTACACCGGCAACCGGCAGTGGGAAGACGTGCTGCTCACCAACGTGATCGCCTTCGACGTGCGCGTCTTCGACCCGGAGGCGCCGATCCCGTTGGCGGGCTCCACCACGGCGCTCGTCCCGGGGGATCCCGGCTACGTGGGTGCCTATCTGACCTCGGCGGCCCTCAATCCCCCCGCCTTCGCCCAGGGGGCCTACGTCGATCTCGGCAACGGCACCATGCTGCCCAACACCCAGCAACCGGTGTCGCGGTTCTCCGGGTTCGGCCAGCCCAGGAGCGTGCTCCGTGGGTCGCTCCTCACCCCCCGTGTCTGGGACTCCTGGAGCACCCACTACGAGACCAACGGCCGCAACGACGACGGCTGGCTCAGCAACACCCTCGTCGACCAGGGCACCAACGGCCTCGACGACAACACCAACGGCCGGGTGGACGAGACCGATCCCTCGATCGACCTCAACGGCGACGGCGACTTCGCCGACTCGGGTGAGGATCCCGGCGAGACCGAGACCCAGCCCCCCTACCCCTATCCTCTGCGGGGCATCGAGATCCGGATCCGCTGCTACGAACCCTCGAGTCGCCAGGTCCGCCAGGTCACCGTCCGGCACTCGTTCGTGAGCCCGTGACGTGATGCGGGTCGCCCCCCATCGGGGTCAGGAGAATCGCACGGCGCCCCCGCCCGGTTTTCCTCGGCGGTTCGCTGGACAAACCCCCGGCGGCACCCGAAAATAACCAGTGGGGAAGTGAGTCGGAGCCGTCCATCCGAGGGGGCGGCGGATCGGGGTTCGGGGGTGGATCGCAGCTCGCCACCCGCGACAATCGGCCAATTTTCGATACCAGACCGGCGTTGAAACCACCCCGGTGCTGAACCCAACTGTTTCCCGATCCGTATCCCCCTCGTCGCGCCCCCGCCCTCGTCACCGCATCCAGCATCTCTTCACCAATCCAGCAGGGCCCGGCGGGAACCGGCCGGCCCCCTCGCTCCGGCCTCCCCCCGGGCGCGGCACACCAGGCTCCAAGGAATGCACCCCATGAAACGGCATCTCCGCCACGGCTTCACGCTCGTCGAGCTCCTCGTCGTCATCGCCATCATCGGCACGCTCGTCGGGCTCCTCCTCCCCGCCGTCCAGTCGGCGCGCGAGGCGGCCCGGCGTTCCCAATGCGGCAACAACGTCCGGCAACTCGCCGTCGCCCTCCAGAACCACCATTCGGCGAAGGGCTTCTTCCCCGCCGGCCGTGACGCGCTCGGCATCTCCGGCCAGACCTTCCTGCTCCCCTTCGTCGAGGAATCGAACACCTGGCAGCGCGTCGACCCGAAGAAGACCTGGAACGATCCCGCCCAGGCCGCGGTCGCCGCGATCCGCGTGCCGACCTTCGTCTGCCCGACCGATCCGGCGACCTTCTTCCCGCAGGGGGTGTACGGCCAGATCAACTACCGCTTCAACCAGGGCTCGGGGATCCTCTGGGGCAATCCGCCCGCCTCGACGAGCGACTCCAACTTCGGCATGCCGGCGCCGAACGGCCCCTTCTTCCTCGACAGCAAGACCCGGATGAGGGACATCCTCGACGGCACGAGCAACACCGCCGCGATCTCCGAGCACGACGTCGGCGACTTCAACAACGGCCTGTCCACGCCGCGCACCGACACCTTCTGGCCGCAGACCTATCCCGCCAGCGCCGACGAGGCGGTCGCCCAGTGCAACGCCATCGATCCGGCCAACCTCTCCTTCCAGCGCTTCAGCAACATCGGCGGCCCGTGGCTCTACGGCTATCACTCGACCTCGCTCTATTTCCACACGAACGTCCCCAACGGTCGCTCCTGCATGTTCCCGCCGGGACGCATCATGACCACCGCCCAGAGCTCGCACGTCGGCGGGACGATGGTGGGGATGTGCGACGGGTCGGCGAAGTTCGTCGCCGACGGGGTCGACATCGCCGTGTGGCGCGGCGTGGGCAGCATGGCCGGCGGCGAGATCGTCTCGTCGTTCAACCAGTGAGCCGTCCTCCACTCCGCCCGTCCCGCCCGAGCCCCGGAAGGAAGCCCGTCATGAACACCGTCCGTTCCAGCGGTTGCCTCGGCGTCCTCGTCGCGAGCCTCCTCGCGACGGGGTGCGCCGGGAGGCCCGCCTACGTCGCCGAGCCGGAGAAGGCGACGACGATCCTGGAGGAGTCGCTCGCGGCGTGGCGCGACGGCGTCACCTGCGAGGAACTCCGGGCGCGCAAGCCGCCGGTCCACGTCGCCGACGAGCGGTGGCTGCGCGGCACGAAGCTCGAGCGCTTCACGATCGGCAAGGGCGTCCCGTTCGGACCGAGCACGCGCTTCGAGGTGACGCTCGAGGGGCCGCCCCCGCTCGGCACGAAGCAGGTCGTCTACACCGTCTCCACCCAGCCGGCGATCAGCGTCGCGCTCGGGGATTGAGCCGGTCCGTCCGTCCCCAGTCATCCGACCCCCGGGAGTCTCCCATGCCCAGCCGCCGACTCGCCCCCGCGCTCCTCGCCGCGGCCCTGCTCGCCCCGCCCGGCGCGCTGGCCGCCGACGACGTTCCCCGTCCCACGCCGGTCACGCGGCCCGCCATGAAGCGGATGCTCGAGGCGATGAAGTCGCGCCGGGAGCGGATCCCGCTGCCGGAGCCGACCGCCGCCGAGCGCGAGGCCGCCGCCGACGATCCGACCGCCCTCTCCTACGAGAACCGGCTGCGGAGCCTCTACCTGCCCGGCACCGAGCTGCGGGGCTATCTGGGCTTCGGGGGCACGGCGCCGCGCCGCCCCGGTGCTCCCGCCCCCAAGGTGGTGATCGAACCCGACCCGGCGGTGACGCTCGACTACGGCTTCAAGACCCGTCTCTTCTGGATCGCGTCGCGGGCCAACAACTGCCAGTACTGCCTCGGCCACCAGGAGTCGAAGCTGCTCGCGGTGGGCATGACCGACGACGATCTGGCCCGGCTCGACAGCGACTGGAGCGGGTTCCCGGAGAACGAGCGGGCCGCCTTCACGTTCGCGCGGAAGCTCACGCTCGCCCCGGGGAGCGTCACCGACGCCGACGTGGCCGCCTGCCTCGAGCACTTCACGCCGCAGGAGGTGATCGAGATGAGCCTCTCCGTCGGCGGCAACAACGCCATCAACCGCTGGAAGGAGGGGATCGGCGTCAAGCAGGCGGCCAACGGCGGCAACTCCGGACACGCCCAGACGGGTGCCGACGGCGTCCACTCCTACCTCACCGCCACGGGCCAGGCCTTCGTGGCGACGCCGTCGGCGGTGGCGGTGCTCGGGACCGCGACCCCGGCGGAGGGGCTCGTCGCCACCGTCGCCGCGGCGCCGCTTCCCCGGGCCGACGAGATCGGCCGCGGCCTCGCCGCCGCACGCGCCCGGAAAGCACGGCTCCCGGCGCCGGACGACGTGGCGGCGCGTGGTGTCCTCGGCGATCTCGCCCCCGAGGGGCCGATCCCCGCCTGGATGCGTTTGCTCGCCTGGTTCCCCAAGGCGGGCCCGCGGATGGTGAAGGCCTTCGAACTCACCGCCGCGGCGCCGGGCCTCGAGCCGGCCGATCAGGCGCGGATCGCCTGGACCGTCGCCCGCCGCAACCGTGCCTGGTATGCCCTGGCGCTCGCCGAGACGCGGCTGCGGGCGCTCGGGGCCGACGACGCCGCGATCGCCGATCTCGCCGGCGCGCAGGCGGGGCTCTCGGCGGCCGAGCGTGCGCTCCTCGTGGTCGCCGACACGCTCGCCGCGAGCCCGGTCGCCTGCACCGACGCGCGGTTCCAGGCGGCCCTCGACGCGACGAACCCGGCGACGATGACCCGCGTCGTCCACGAGGTCGCGATGCAGTCCCTCTTCGACCGCTTCACCGAGGCGGCCGGGCTGCCGATCGAGTGACCCTTACCGCCCCGGTCAGTCGTCCGAGAGCAGCTCGGCCCAGCCGTGGGCGCCGCCCAGGTGGCGGAGGGAGATCTTCACCGCCGCCATCATCGGGTAGGCGAGGATCAGGCCGAGGACGCCCCAGGCCCAGCCCCAGTAGGAGAGCCAGAGGAAGAGGAGCGTGGGGTCGAGGTTCAACTGCTTCCCGGAGAAGCGCAGCTCCAGGAAGTCGATCCAGAAGATCCGGTTGGCGACGATGAGCAGGCCGAGCACCGCGGCCGCCACCATGCCGTGGTCCACGAGCGCCATCACGATCGGCGGCACGCACGCCGCCCAGCTCCCGATCGCCGTCACGTAGTTGGCGGCGAAGAACAGGAATGCCCACAGGGGCCAGTGGTCGAGACCCCAGGCCCACATGATCGCGCCCGCGGAGAGCCCCATGCCGGCGCCGATGAGCGTCTTCACCATCATGAAGCGCTCCATCGACTCGGAGATCCCCTCGCCGACGGCGATGATCCGCTCGCCGCGCTCGCCGGGGAAGGCCCGGCGCACGCGCGCCTCGACCTTCCTGCTCCCCAGGAAGAGGAACACGAGGTAGCAGAAGACGAGCACGATGAGCTCGGCCGCGTCGATCCCCTTGGCGAAGACGAAGTCGAGGACGTCGCGGCTGGAGACGCGGAAGAGCTCGCTGAAGGAGGGCCGGGAGAGGGCCTTGCGCACCGCCGGCGCCGCGGCATCCTCCGCGCCGTCGCGCGCGGCATCCGCTTCCCCGGGAACGTCCGGGTCGGCGGGGGCCTCGCCGGCGGGGTCCGTCGCCGGCTCGGCCTCCGCCCCGAAGGCCCCGGTCCAGGTGGTGATGAGGGCGCCGATCCGGTCCTCGTAGCGCGGCCAACTGCGCCGGAAGGCCTCCCCCTCGCGCCACATGAACTGCGCGAGGAGGACCGACGCGATGAGGAACAATCCGACGAGCGCCGCGTAGGCGGTCCGCGGCCGCATTCCCAGCCCGGCGAGCGACTTGGCGCCGAAACGGGTGGCGTAGAAGAGGAACAGCGCCACGAGGAAGGGCTG
>CAZMOU010000164.1:5241-10031 GCA_964567835.1 uncultured Chitinophaga sp.
GACGGCGATCACGACGAGCGCCGTCTCGGCGGCGGTCGATCGGGGGGACGCGGACGACTCGGCGGACGGGGGCGTCATGGCGCGGTTCCGTTGAGGGACGACGGCGGTCGCGGGAGGACGCCCCGGAGTATCCCCCCGGACCGCATCCCCGTGAAAGGTTGCCGCCGGGGGAAACGGGTATCCTCATCCCGCCCCCCTGCCCGCCGCGAGGCCCGCCCGTGCCCACCGACCCCGACGACGACGTCCGCACGCTCTCGTCGCTGGGGTATTCCCAGGAACTCGACCGGCGGATGGGGGCCTTCTCCAACTACGCCGTGTCGATGTCGATCATCTGCATCCTCGCCGGCGGCATCACCTCCTTCCCCGCGGGGCTGTGCGCGTCGGGCGGCTCGAGCGTCGGTCTGGGATGGCCGCTCGTGGGCCTCGTGTCGCTGGCGTTCGCCGCCACGATGGCGGAGGTGGCGTCGGCCTTCCCCACCGCGGGCGGGCTCTACCACTGGTCGGCGATCCTCGGCGGCCGTGGCTGGGGGTGGGCGACGGCCTGGTTCAACCTCGCCGGTCTGGTCACCGTGCTCGCGGCCATCGACCTGGCGCTCGTGCAGTTCTGTTTCGGCGCCTTCGCGCCGATGCTGGGCTGGTCGGAGTCCGCCGCCGGCGCCGCGCTCGCCTCGCTCGTCGCCTCCGCCCCGGTGCAGGAGCTGCTCGCCCCCGCCGGGCACGCCCTCCCTCCGCTCCTCCTCCAATGGGCGGCGGTCGTCGCGGTGCTCGCCTCGCAGGCGGCCTTCAACCACTTCGGGATCCGCCTCACGACGCGCGTCACCGACTCGAGCGGCTGGGCGATCCTGGTGATCACCGCCCTGCTCACCCTCTCCCTCCTGTTCTGGGCACCCTCCCCCGATCCGTGGCGCCTCTTCGACGTCGTCAACCTCACCGGCCTGCCGGAGGTGGAGCCGGTCTGGCCGCGCACCGCGAACCCGGGCTGGGCCTTCGCCCTCGGTCTCCTGCTGCCGGCCTACACGATCACCGGCTTCGACGCCTCGGCCCACGTGGCCGAGGAGACGATCCACGCGGCACGCGAGGTGCCGCGCGCCATCGTGCGGGCGGTGGCGGTGTCGGCGGTGGCCGGGTGGGTGATGCTCGGCGCGCTCGTCACGGCGATCCCCGACCTGGAACTCGCGGCGCGTCAGGGGGGCAACGCCTTCTTCTGGACGCTGGAACAGGTGCTCCCGGCCCCGCTCCGCGCCGTGCTCCTCGCCGGGATCGCCGCCACGCAATACGCCTGCGGCCTCGCGGCGGTGACGAGCACGTCGCGGATGGTCTACGCCTTCGCCCGCGACGGCGGCCTCCCCTTCTCCTTCCTGCTCCGCCGGGTGAGCGCGTCCCACAAGACACCCTCCGCCGCCATCTGGACGGTCGCCGCCGGTGCCGCGCTCTTCACCGCGCTCGTGCCCTACCTGACGATCACGGCCGTGTGCGCGATCCTCCTCTACGTCTCGTACGGCATGCCGACGCTGGTCGGGCTGTTCGCCCGCGGACGGAGCTGGACACGACGCGGGCCCTGGACCATCGGGACCGCGTACCGGCCGCTCGCCCTCCTCTGCCTCCTGGCCTGCGTCGGGCTCGCCGTCATCGGCGTCCAGCCGCCCAACGCCGTGGCGGGCCGGATCGTGCCCGGCTTCGCCCTCGCCCTGGCGGCGTGGTGGTTCGCGTACAAGCGCCGCCACTTCCCCGGCCCGCCGCGTCTGGCGTCGCTCGCGCACGGCGAGGCCCCATGACCACGGCGACGAAGGCGACGCTCGTCGGCCTCGATTTCGGCACCACGACGTCGAGTTGCCTGGTGGGGGACGCGGAGGTGCGGCGCGGGGCGGTCAGCGGACGGATGGAACTCGTCCCGGTGGGCGAGCGTTTCCGCTCCGCCCTCGAGCCGACGCCGATCCGCGGCGAGCGCCTCGACGTGGCGGCCGCGGAGCGCCTCCTCGACCGCTGGCTCGCCGCGGCCGACGTCGATCCGGCGACCCTCGTCGGCGGCGGCGCGATGCTCACGGGGCTCACCGCCTCGCGCCGCGACGCCCCCGCCCTGATCGCCGCGATCCGTGCGCGGCTCTCGGGGGCGCTCGTCGCCACCGCCGAGGACCCGCGGCTGGAGTCGTGGCTCGCCTTCCAGGGGGCCTGCGCCGGCCTGTCGCGCCGCCATCCGGGGCGCTGGTTCGTGCACGTCGACGTCGGCGGAGGCACCTCGAACCTGGCCCTCGGCCGCGCCGGCGAGGTGCACGCCACCGGGAGCCTGTTCGTGGGCGCCCGGCATGTCCGCCTCGCCCGCGGCACGCGCCGCATCGAAGGGCTGTCGGCGCAGGCGGCGGCGCTGTTCCGCCACCTGCGCATCGGCGCCGGCCCCGGCGACCTCCTCGCGGAGCGCGACGTGGAACGGATCGTCGACTGGCAGGTCGGGCTCCTCGAACGGGCCGTCCGCGGTCGGCCGCTCCCCGACGACGACGTCACCGCGTCCCACGTCCAGGCTCCGTTCGTGGCGGCGGTCGGCCCGGACGAACTCGCGGACGCCGCGGTGACGATCTCGGGGGGCGTCGGCGAACTCGTCCACGCCGCGCTCGCCGGCGGGCCCCTGCCCGGGACGGCGGCGTTCGGCGATCTCGGGGTCGACCTCGCCCGCGCGCTCGGGAGCCATCCGCGGCTCGGCCCGCAGTGGAGCCGGTGGCCGACCGGCGCGGGGGGGCGCGCCACCTGCCTGGGACTGCTCCACCACACCGTGCGGCTCTCCGGCACGAGCCTCCATCTGCCCCGTCCGGGGATCCTCCCCCTCGCCGATCTCCCCGTCGTCGGCAGCTTCCTGCCGGCCGACGACGATGCCTCGCTCCTCCGCCTCCTCGATCTCGCGCGGCGCTCCCCCACGGGGGGCGGGATCCGGTTTCTGGGGCTCGTCCCGACCGCGGCCGCGGTGCGCGCGGTCGGGGAGAGGCTCGCCCGGGCACTCGCCGCGATCGCCTGGCCCGCCGATCTCCCGCTCGTGCTCCTCCTCGACGCCGATTGCGGCAAGGCGCTCGGCGCGTGCGCCACGGGATTCGGCGCGTCGGCCCTGCCCCTCGTGGCGGTCGATTCGCTCGATCTCCCCGACGCCTCCTTCGCGGCGATCGGGGTCCCGGTGGACGGCGCCGTCCCGGTGTCGTTCCACGGACTGCGCGGGTGAGGGGCGACGGCGCCCGTCAGAGGGCGCCGGCGCGCTCGAGTTGCTTGTAGCGGACGAACGAATAGACGATCGGGGCGACGGCCATCGGCACGACGAGGAGGAAGGCCGCCACGGTGAAACCGCAGGCCGCCAGCGCCGCCCCGAGGAGCCCCCCGGCCACCCAGAGCCGGCCGGCGAGCCGGTGGGTGTCGTCCCACACCGTCTCCGACGCGATCGTCCAGGGCACGCGGACGCCGATGAAGAAGTTCCGCCGGATGCCGGAGAAGGTGCCCCCCAGCGCCGCGAGGAAGAGGAGGACGCCGGCCACCAGCGCCCGGTCGATCGCCAGCGTGGGTCGCAGCGCCGCCAGGAGCGAGAGGAAGTGGATGAAGACGAACAGCCCCGTCGTCGCCACGACGATCACGCCGAAGGGCCTCCCGTGGACATCCACCTGGAATCCCTGCGGCGACAGCCAGGGCACGAGCGCCATGAAGCCCACGAGCGCCAGGGCCACCGCCGGCAGAATCCACGCCGCCACCTGTTTCGGACCGAAGCCGTCGGCCTCCCCGTGGATGTTCCAGTGGGTGGGGATCGTCGCCGGCAGCGACGGGTAGAGCCAGGCGGAGACGGCGAGGGCCAGGGCCACGAGCAGGACCGACACGACGAAGGGGGCGCGGGACATGGAGTTCTCCTCGGATCCCCGAGCATACCCCACCCCGGGCCGTCGCCGGTCGGGCGGCGCTGCCCGATCACCCGCTGGCAGGGTATCGTGATCGAATGCCCGCCCGCCTCACCCCGCTTCGCGACATCGTCGTGCCGCCGCCGCGGCCCGACGAAACCTACTCCTTCGCCGGCCCCGACGGCCCGATCCGTTTCGTGGGGCTCAAGCGCCTCCTCGGTGCCGCCGACTGCCCGAAGGCGGGGGACAGGCACGCGGGGCTCGCCGCCCCCGACGACCTCGTCCGTGAGGCGGCCCGCTCGATCCTCTCCGGTCTGACGGTGCGTCACCTCCACGAGCGCCCCCTGGTCACCGGGGACGGCCGCGTCGACGACGTGATGCGGGTCAACTACGACGTCGAGCGGGAGGCCTACGAGTCGATCGCCGAACTGACCCTCGGAGCGCTCAAGGACCGCCTCCTCGCCGGCGACGGCGCGGAGGCGGTGCGGATCGGCCGCGGGCTCACCGGCGTCACCGCCGCCGCGGTCGCGAAGCTCTGCGACGTCCACGAGCTCGTCCTCGTCGCCCGGCGCGTCGCCAACCCCACTCGCGCCCGCACGCTGCTGGGGGCGCGCGGCACGCTCTCGTCGCGGCTCCAGCCCAACCACCCCACCGACGACCCGCGCGGCATCGCCCTGCTCACGTGGTGGGGGTTGTCGATGGCCGCCGGGGACGCGCTCCTGGGCGTCAACCCCGCCATCGACACCGTCGACAACGTCGCCGCCGTCCTCCGCACGCTCGATACCCTGAGGCGGCGCTGCGGCGCGCCGACGCAGATCTGCGTCCTCTCGCACGTCCGCACGCAGCTCGAGGCGCTCGAGCGCGGGGCGCCGGTGGAGATCCTCTTCCAGAGCCTCGCCGGCACCGAGGCCACGCTCACGGGGGAGTTCG
>CAZMOU010000165.1:0-9924 GCA_964567835.1 uncultured Chitinophaga sp.
TCGAGGCCGTAGTCCCAGGCCTGCTCGTAGTCGAGCCGCTCGAACTTCTTCGCCCCCACCTTGAACTCGATCGGGACGACGGCACCCGCCGTCACGAGCACCGCGTCGACGCGCCGCCCGAGCCGGGGGATGTCGAACTCCAGATGGATCCAGGGGGGGGGTGCGTCCGGCGCGGCGGCGATCCCGCCGAGCGCCGCGCGGAGGATCGGCAATTGCAGCCGCCAGGCGGAGAGCTGCTCCGGCGTGAGCGTGAATCCCCGCGGGGAGGCAAGCGCGCCGCAGACGTCGTCGTCGCTCGTGCGGGCGAAGGCGGCCAGCGGCGCGGCGTGGAAGGCGGCGTTGGGGCGGGAAGCCGGCATGCTGGGGAGCCTACCGCACCGGGTGCCACATGTGGTCCGCGGGGCGACGGACGACGGACGGCGGGGATGGATCGGACGGGGCTACGGATGGACCGGACGGGTGGAGGGACACCGGCCCCGGCGGGCGGTTGACAGGGGAGTGTACGCTCGTATAGTTGCCGCCGTCGGGCGGATGCGGCGACTCGGGGGGGCTCTCGACGCCGCACGCCATCGATGCGAGGCGCGGCATGGATCGGCTCGAGATGCCCGATCAGCACGATCGGCGGATCGCGGCGGTGCTCGTGGAACTGGCCGAGCTCGGCCGCCGTATCGGCGAGCGGGCCGGTGAACTGGCGGAGCTGGCCCGGCACAGGGCGGAGCGACGTCGCCCGGCCGCCCCCCTGCCCGGCCGCCCCGCCGGCAGGGAGCGTGGCGTCGCGGCCGGGCGTGCGGCGCTCACCCCGCCGGTGATCGTCCGGAGGAGTCGCGCGGGGAGTCGTTCGGTCAGTCGTGCGCGAGTGGCGCCGCTGCGGCGGCGCTTCGCCGGGCCGCTCGTCACCAGTGCGATCGCCCATGCGATGGCGCTCGTCGCGTTGTCGGCGGTCTTCGTCACGGTCGAGAGCCGGAAGGCCCCCGTCGCGCTCACCTTCTCCGAGGGCGCGGAAGCGTCGTTCGAGGAGGAGGGGCTGGCGGAGTTCGACGCACCGGCCGGTCCGGAGGAGCCGCAGCGGACGGAGGAACCGACGGAGCCCGCCGCGATCGACGCCTCGATCGAAGCGTTGCTCGCGGCCGACGCGACGCCGCTCGAAGCCGCGATCGCCCCGCCGCCGTTCGCCCCAGAGGTGTTCGACGAGGCCCTCGCCGCGGGGGAGGGGGCGAGCGCCACCCCCGCGCCGCCGGAGGGGGACGGGCTCCCGGGGGGGATCGGCGCTGGTGAACTGGCGGAGACGGACGGGGGGGAGCGGCGCGGGGCGCGGGGGGGGAAGCCGGCGGCGACGTTCTTCGGCCGTGCCGGCCAGGGGAGGAGCGTCTGTTTCATCTGCGACAACTCGAGCAGCTACCGTGACGGCCGTTTCCACGCCGTCCTCGACGAGCTCGTCCGCGCCGTCGAGGGGCTGCGGGCGGAGCAGTCGTTCTTCGTGATCTTCTCGAGCGACGCCGCCTATCCGCTGTTCCACCCCGAGCCGGTGGTGGGGCTCCAGCCGGCGACGCCGGCGAACAAGCGGAGGCTGCGCGCCTGGCTCGGCACGGTGGAGATGTGCCGGGGTGGGCAGGGGATCCTCGACGCCGCGCGGCTCGCCGCGACGCTCGACGCGGACTGCGTCTACCTGCTCTCCGACGGCGAGCTGACCGAGGGGACGATCGGAAGGCTCGCGGCGGCCGACTTCGGCGGTGCGGCGGTCCACACCTTCGGCGTGCAGGGCACGGTGGTCGATCCGCGCACCGGCAGGCCCGATGCCGGCAGGCTCTTCCGCCAGGAGGCACGCAACCGCAATCTGTTCTCGATCGCGACCGCGCACGGGGGCACCTTCACCCCCGTGACGGTGCCGGCGGCGGCGGCCGCGCTCGAGCGGCTCCGCCCCATTCCCCGCAACCGCTCCCGTGGCGCGGTGTGGGGGGTGAAACTGTAGAGGGGGGATCGGACCGGCGACGGGGCGCCGTCAGTCGATCCGCAGTTCGGCCGGCCCCAGTGCCCACACCGTGGGCCGCCCCGCCGTGAGGAGGCCGTCGCGGAGGAGCAGGTCGATGACCGCCGTCGACAGACCCCGGCGGCGGAGGAGATCGAGCGCGTCGGCCGAGATCCCGGCGGCGCGGATGTCGCCCGAATCGGCGTCGCCGAAGAGCGCGGAGAGATCGAGGCCCGGTGCCACGACCGGGCGGTGGACGACGGCGTAGCGCTCGAGGCCGGCCTTCTTCGCCACCGCCGCGACGCAGTCGTCGACGCCGCCGATCTCGTCCACGAGGCCCGCGGACTTGGCCTGCGTGCCCGACCAGACGCGACCGCCGGCGAGGTCCTGGAGCTTCTCCACGGGGATCCCGCGCGACTCGCTCACCAGCCGGAGGAAGCGGCCGTAGACGTCGTCGATCGTCTTCTGGAGCTTCGCCTGGTCATCCTCGTTCCAGCCGCGGTCGGGGGCGAAGGCGGTGGCGGCCTCGTCGAGGGCGATGTTCTCCACGTGGAGGCCGACCCGCTTCATCAGCGATCCGAAGCTGAACTTCATCGAGAACACGCCGATCGAGCCGGTGAGCGTGCCGCGTTCGGCGTACACCGGGACCCCGATGCAGCTCACCCAGTATCCGCCCGAGGCGGCGACGTCCCCCATCGACACGACCGTCGGCTTCTTCTTCGCCAGGGCCGCGAGCGCCTGGCGGATCGCCTCGCTCGCGGTGGCCGAGCCGCCGGGGGAGTTGATGCGGACGACGACCCCCTTGATCTTGTCATCCTTGGCGAGCTCCTGGATCGACTTCACCGTCGGTCCGGAGACGATCGAGCCGGGCGACTCCCGCTTGCCGTCGGTGATGGTGCCGGCGAGGTGCATGACGGCGATCGAGTTGTCGGCGGCCTTGGCCCCCTTCTCCGGCCCGCCCGACATCACCTTCCCCATCAGCTCGAAGAACGACATCTCCTTCTTCGGCTTCGTGCCCGGCTCGACCCAGCCGACGTCCTCGCCGAGCCAGCGGCCGATGGCGGCCTTCATCGAGCCGTAGGGGGCGAGCTCGTCGACGAGGCCCGCGGCCAGGGCCTCGGCAGGGAGGAGGACACGCTGCTTCTGCAGCTCGCGCACCTTCTCCGCCGTCAGCCCGCGTCCCTTGGCGATCATCGAGACCTCGGCGTCGTTCATCGTGGCGAGCATGTCGAGGTAGTGCTCGCGGAGGTGCTCGCTCATCGCCGAGTTGACGTAGGGCTCGACGGCACCCTTGAAGTTGCCGGCGCGGACCACCGACGCCTTGACGCCGAGGAGATCCATCGCGTCGCGGTAGAAGATCGACTGCATCGTCTTCGAGGGCATGTCGACGCCGCCGAAATCCGCCATCACGACCCGGTCGCAGGCCGCCGCCACCGCCAGGTGCGCGGGGGACGCGCTCTCGAGCCAGGCCGCGAGCTTCTTGCCCGCTCCCTTCACGCGGGCGAGACGCCGCTGGAGTTCGTCGAGCTGGGCGAGATTGAGATCGAGCGTCGCGTCGGAGAGGTCGAAAAGGAGGTGCGTGACACGCTGGCTCTTCGCCGCCTCGTCGAGCGCGTCGCAGAGCTTGTAGAAGCTCTTGCGCTTGGCCGGACCGTCGCCGAGGAGGAGGCTCGTGGCGTCGATCTCGGTCGGGCCGACCAGATCGACGTAGCTTCCCGAGGGGGCGAGGATCTGGACGACGTTCTTCGGCCCCTCGGGCTTGAGCCCGTCGGTTTTGGCGGCCCCCTTCGTTGCCTCGGGCTTCGCCGGTTCGGCCGGCGCGGGGGCCTCGGCGGCGGGGGCGGGTGGTGCGGGATCCTTCGATTCGGTGCGCTCGGCCGCGGGAGGATCGGCGATGGCGGCAGGCTCGTCGGCGCGGCAGACGGTCGTCGGCCAGGCGAGCAGCGCGATGGCGAGCAGGTGGAGCGGATGGCGGGGGAAGGGGCGGACCGTCATGGGGCACCTCGTCGTGCGGAACACCCACCTGACCGCGGCGACGTGTCGACGACCGTGTCGGCAGGACGGTTCAAGAGTAGTCTCGACACCGTTCAGGCGAAACCATGCCGCGGCGCGGGAGAGGGCCGGCGCGGGGAGGACGGGGAGTCGGGGAGCTCGTCCCACGATTCCCCCTCGGACAACGCATCGCATCCCTCGAAGGTGAGGGTTCGGCATCGCAGGTCTTGGGGGACCGGCGCCTGCATTTCCCATTCCGTGCGAGCAACCTTACGACCGGATGGAAATTACTTGTTCTTAAGTGACCCTCCCTCTACGCTCCCGAGTCAAGGCCGTTTTTCGTGCTGAAAACTGGGAGTTTACGGAAATGTTGGGCATCGACGCCTGTCTCGTGCTGGTTGGGTCGGCCTTCGCGGCAACGCTCTGGGGGTACTTCGCGCTGGGTGGTGACCGGTTCGAGCCGGTGCTCCGCGGCCCCGATCTGAACTGACCCCCGACCGGCGCCGGGAGGGGATGCCGATCCCCCCGGGCCCCCGCGCCGCCCCGGCGAGGCTGCCCGCGCTCCGGCGGGTTCGGGGGTCCGGGCGCAGTGGGCCCTTCCCTCCGGTCGGCGGCGCTCGGGGGGGATTTCGCGGCCGCGGCCACCCGCCCCGACGGACCGCCACTATGACACGGTCTCCCCCCGACCGGGGTGGCTCGCGCCGCGGAGGGTGCTAGGATCCGGGAGCGTCGGCAACGCACCGCTGCGTGGCGTGCAGGGGCCGCGACGTGTGCGGCTTCGCGACCGCGTCTCCGCGAGGCTGCGGTGCTTCCAGCGCGGACATGCCCACCCTCGAGTGAGCGCGAGGCGATCGCTTCGCGAACAGCGACGGGCGGCACGATCTCCGGTCGAACGACGGCACCCGGCGGGTGCGGGGCGCATGCGATCGGGGGTGTCCAGACGATTCGGGTGTGCGAGGCGCTCATGCACCAGAGCCTCGGTGTCTCCGCCGGGCCGACCGGGCGGCGGAGCGTCATGAAGAACGACGTGAACGGCACGGGGGCGGAAGTCGATCCGCGACGCTTGGCGTGGAGCTGGCATGGAAGGAGATCGACGGATGAGTGGTGAGGAGCGGTTCTTCGTGCCGACCGGAGGGTCGGCGCTCGCTGCCTACAGGGCGTTCAGGGCCTGGGCCGAGGGGCAGGCCGCGGCCCGGGGTCGGAGGCTCGACCCTTCCTGGTATCGGGACGGGCCGGAGGATCTGCCGGAGCTGTACGACGATCGTCCGTCGCGTCAGGCGGACCGATCGGCAGGCGGCAGCGGGCCGCAGGGGTTTCCGCCGGGGCCTGGGCGGGTCCCGGAGGCTCCCGGTGCGAACGTCGGCGGCGAGGATGGCGCGGGCGGCTGAGCGAGTCGGTTTCCCGGTGGTCGGGGAGCCAGTGTGGAGAGCGGAGACGGCACGAACGAGGAGGGTGCGATGCGAACCCTGGTCCTGTATCCCTACCTGTACCATGACTGTTGGGTCTTCGACGACGAGCGGACCGGCCTCAAGGAGGAGGCGTTCGTGCGGGGTGCGAGCGAGATGATCTCCCGTCTCGTCGAGGTGAAGGGCATCGCCGGGGCGGCGAAGGGATTCGAGATGACCTTCGCCGCGGAGCCCTTCCCGGGCCACGACGTGGAGTTGTCGTGGGTCTCGCGCGGCGAGGGGGACCATGGCAACGACTACGAGGGGGTCGTGGCCGGTCTGCCGATGACGTGCTGGCTCTGCCCTGCCCTGGAGCTCTACTTCCAGGCGGCTCCGGCGCGCATCTACGTGAAGGCCGCACCGCTTCCCGCCGGCATCGACCCCATCTGGAATCCACCCCCCGGGGTGATCGCTCGACGATTCGTCGAAGCGCCGCGGTGAGCCGCTAAACGGCCGTATCGAATCGCTCCCGCGCGTCGGCCGCGATGATCGCCCGGAAGTTCTCCGGCTCGTGGGCCTGGAGGTAGGCGGCCCGGAGGCAGCGAAAGGCGAGCGGGAAGACGGTGTCCTTGCTCGGAAGGGCGTTTCGCTTGGACAGGCCGCGCAGCTTGTCCCAGAGGGCCCTGGCGGAGGCCGATTCCATACCGCGGCTCACGGCGCGGTCGAGAACCCACGCCTCGTGCCGCGTGGCGAAGGTGTCGTAGCGCAGTGACCGGCACAGGACCACGCTGTCGTACTGCGTGATACCGAGCACGGCACGTGTGTGCGCGGCCACGTCCTCGAGGTAGGCGGGGCCATCGGGCGAATCGGCGTCGATGGCCTCCAGATTCGCTGCCGCGAGGATCGCCGCCAGTGCTTCAAGCGACGCCGGCTTGCGGCGGCGCAGTTCCCGCCGGATGCCCGCGGACCGCAGCGGCCCGAGGGGGACCGTGTCCCCGGTCGCGAGGAGGTGAAACGTCTGCGCGTCGTGCAGGCAGGCAGCGGCGGCCTCGGGTGTCACGGCTGCGGCGAGGCGCAGGAGCGGATCGGGGCTCACGAACGCCGTCAGCGTCTCGTGGCCGGGAGCGGCCGGGAACTGCATCGCCGTGACCTGATCGAAGCACAGATCCCGGCAGTCCACCTTTTCGTAGGAGTAGCGATCGACGCGGAGCGAGTATCCACGGATCCTCGCGAACGCCACGAGATCGGCCGGATGCATCGAGACGGCCAGGCCGATGTGCCGCTGGGGGAGTCGCTGGAGCAGCCAGGGGGCGGGGGCGCCCGTGTCGTTCGGCAGCGGCGGCCAGACGTCGCCGAGCAGGCCGTGGGCGCGGGGATCGAGGCAGGTGAGCCCCGCGACATGGAAGAGCATGAGCGTGGCCGGGGGCCCGAGCGGTTCGGCGCGGTGGCCCGCCGGCGCGAGGGCTTGGCCGATCGCGATCAGCTCCGAGCACGCACTGCCGAGGCCTGCCAGTCGGATGGCGGCGATCTCCTCCTCCACGCGCGTGGCGACCTCGGTGCCATACCCGTCGCGGGCACGCGCGAGGACGTCGTCGAGCCGATCGGGCCCGCCGGGAGTGCGCAGGTCGCCGATGCGGATCCTGATGCGCGCGTGCGAGGTGACGGGCGAGGAAGCGCGTGAGCCGACCGTGGCCATAAAGGATCTCCTGTGTTCGTGCCGCAAGCCTGGGGGGCCGACCGCCGCTCGAGGCGTCACTCGATCCGCAAGCGTTCGCCGTCCCGGAGGATCCGGGCCCGCTCGAAGTGCCGCGTGAATCCTTCCGCGTCGAACGTGTGGATCGGGATCACCTGCCCGGGGGCGATCCGGTTCACCAGTTCCACGAGGTCCTCTTCGTAGATGTGCCCCGACGTGTGCCGGGGAAGGAAGTCGCCGCCGGCGTCGGCGACGTTCCTCTGGCACTCCACCCACTCGGGCTTCTCGAGATACCCCCGCCAGGCCGAATAGATGCATCGACAGCCGGCGGGGAGGCGACCGGCGAAATCTGGCTTCGTCATCGAGGGCCGGAACATCATCACGTAGCGGTCGGGCTCGGCGAGGATCTCGTCGAGCCCGATACGGGCCTTGTCGATGCCGGCGTCGATCTTCTGCGTATTCCGCTTCTTCATGTAGGAGGCGTTGAAATAGACGCGCACATGGTCCGCGCGCCCGAGCCTCGGGACGCGGGGATCGCTCTGCACGAGGTGCATGACGAACGCCGCGTACGCGTCGGCCACGAAGATCCGCCCCGCCTCACGGGCGGCATTCGTGTAGGTGATCAGCCGGTCGACGTCCTGGGGCGAGAAACTCGCGAGCACGAGCTTCCTGGCCTCCCGGATCGCCCCCACGAGCTGCGACTCGAGGTCGTATTCGTTCTTCCCCTTGCCGCGGCCGGAGCCGACGTGGGTCCCCTCCATCAGAAGAGCGTCGACCTTCCGCCGCGACACGCGCTCGATGAGCCGCTCGATCATCTCCGGCTTGCGGCCGTGCCAGCGGAGGTCGCCCGAGTAGAGGAGCGACTTCCCATCCGCTTCGAGGAGGTAGGCCACGCAGCCGTAGGTGGAGTGATCGACGGCGAAGGGGGTCACCCGAAAGGCGCCGATACTGAAGGGTTGTCCCGGCACCACCTCCCGGTGCCGAACCTTCTGGAGCCTCTCCTGGTTCGCGAAGATGTCTCCGGCGAGCATCATCTGGCTCGCCCCCTTGGTGGCGTGGATCGGGATCTCCGGATGGGTCAGGTGCAGGAGCCCGGCATGGTCGATGTGGCTGTGCGAGAGGAGGATCGCGTCGGGCCGCGGACCCTCCCGAAAGAGCCCGGGTACGTCCGGGACGACCTTCATGGCGAGCAGTTCGTCGATCGATTTTCCCCGGATCGCCTTCATGTCGAAGGGCTCCCGGTCCTCGTCCACCAGCGGCATCCCAGCGTCGAGGATCAGCCGTGTGGATCCGGCCGTCACCTCCACGAGGCTTCCGCCGATCTCCTTCGCACCGCGGTGGATCATCAATTCCATGCTGAAATCCTCGTTCAATCCTGGGGGCCACGCTCCCGTCGGCCGGTCATTGGAGCTGCTGCTTCACGTATCCGACGATCCACAGCGCCGCGAACAGCACCACCCAGAAGACCACCCCCTGAGCGTAGCCGGTGAGGAACTGCTCCTTCTCCTCACCGCCGCGGTAGATGGCACCCCTGGCCAGTTCGTCGATCAGGTTGAAGCTCTTGCCGGGGCCGTCGTTGTTCTCGGGCATGGTCGATCCTCCGGTGTCGTGTCGGTCCACCGGTGTCTTTGACCATCCGCCGCTGTCACCTGCGGGACAGCGGGTTGTGGTGTCCTCGCCAGCCGTCACCGGCTCGCTGTGGCCCCGAGCGGGGGGCGTCGTCCGAGCCTGCCGACGCTCACCCATCACCCCGGCCATCACCATTCGCGGCGATCGCCTGGCGGTGCTGTTCGACGACCTTCCTGCGGAGCGCCTCCGGTGCGATCACCGTCACCCGGCCTGCCCAGCCGACGATCCAGCGGACGATCTCGTCGAGACCGTCGATCGTGAAGGTCATCGTCACGCTCCCGTCACCGTTTCGCTTCGTCTTCTGCGTGTGGTGCCAGATGGTCTCGGTGACGACGTCCGCGGCGTCCTTGGTGAAGCGCAGCTCGACATCGTGGCTCTCGCTCCCTCGAAACACGCTCCAGGCGTTGCCGAGGTAGGCCCGCAGGTCGAAGCCACGCGGGATCACGGCGGGCCTGTCCGTCATCCGCAGCGACTTGAAGCGGACGATCCGGTAGGTCCGCGGGGAAGGATCGCCCGACGTCTGGGCGATCAGGTACCAGGCGCTCTTGATGAGGCAGAGCCGGTAAGGATGGACGGTGAGCTTGACCAGTTTCGATTCATAGGGGCTTTCATACTGGCCGGTGAGCTGCTTCTTCTCGAGCAGGGCCCACTGGACGGTACGGATCGCGTCGGCGTGTCGGCTGT
Source organism: uncultured Chitinophaga sp. (assembly GCA_964567835.1). GTDB lineage: Bacteria > Planctomycetota > Planctomycetia > Pirellulales > UBA1268 > QWOP01. The sequence continues at coordinate 9,350 of CAZMOU010000165.1, forward strand.
GATCGGCGAGTTTGAGGTCGAGCACCTCGGTGAATCGCTGTGCCTCGCGGAGGATTCCCTCAGCCTTTTCGCCGGAGCGCGAGGCGAGCTTCGCGCTCGCCGGCCCGGCCCCGGGCGTGACGTCGAGCCCGGCAGCCTTCGTGGCGGCGGCAGCGGTGGCCTGGCCGAGGAGTTCGTCGTCGGTGAGCTGGATGACGGGGAACTGGTAATCAGGGCGCACCCGGTAGCCGCCGGTGGCCTTGTCGAACACCCAGGGCACGCCAGCAAGTTCGAGCACCGTGAGATCGCGGAACACCGTCCGCACGGAGCACTCCAGTTCCCGGCCGATCGCCTCGGTGTCCCATTTCCCCGGCCGCTGGATGAGCTGCAAGAGCCGCAGCACGCGCCCCATGCGATCCGCCTGCCGCAGCCGCCGCTCGGCGTCGGGACGGGAGGCGACGGGGTGCGGCTTCGGGGTGCGCTGCTCGACCGGGTTTGCTCTTCGGGCCATCCTGTGCTCCCTGTGCCCGTCCGGCGATCACGCCGTCAGGGCGAACGGGGGCATTCTAGGGATGCGGATGCCGGCTGTGGGGCAG
>CAZMOU010000166.1:0-9908 GCA_964567835.1 uncultured Chitinophaga sp.
GATTCGGGCAGATGGCCGGGCTCACGATCCCGGCGCTCGCCGTCCTCCTGGAACTGCAGCACGCCATCTCGCTCGGGCAGATGCTCGTGATGCTCGTGGCCGCCGTGTGCTGCTTCTGGATCGGCAGGATTCTCGAAGGACTCTCCGCCCGATGACCCCGTCCGCCGCACCATCCGGCGCACCTTCGCACGCATGACGCCAGCCGCCGACTCGATGCAACCGCTCCTCTTCCGCCCGATCTACCGCCGCTACCTGTGGGGTGGCCGGCGCTTCGCGACGCGGTTGGGAAGGGAACTCCCGCCCGGCGACGACTACGCCGAGTCGTGGGAGGTGGTCGATCGCGACGGCGATCAGAGCGTCGTCGCGGTCGGACCGCTCGCGGGCCGCACGCTCGGCGAACTCGTGCGCGGGTCCGGTGCCTCGCTCCTCGGCCGCCACGCCGGGCTCCCCGCCTTTCCGCTCTTGTTCAAGTTCCTCGATGCCCGCCTCGACCTGTCGGTGCAGGTCCATCCCGACGACGCCCGCGCGGCGAAACTCGTCCCACCCGATCGGGGAAAGACCGAGGCCTGGTACGTCATCGACGCCGCCCCCGGGGCGCGGCTGTGGGCCGGGCTGCGGGCGGGTGTCGATCGGACGGCAATCGGCGCCGCGCTCCGCGCCGGACGCTGTGACGAGGTGCTCCATGTCGTGGAGCCGCGCGCCGGCGACTGCGTCTTCATCCCGGCCGGCACCGTGCACGCCATCGGGGCCGGGCTCCTCGTGGCGGAGATCCAGCAGTCGAGCGACGTCACCTACCGGCTCCATGACTGGAACCGGACGGGACCCGACGGCAAGCCGAGGACCCTCCACGTGGAGGCCGGCCTGGAGGCGGTGACGCGGTTCGGCCCGGTCTCCCCGGTGACCCAGGCCGCCACCCCCGACCCCTCGGTGCGTCGGCTGGTCGACGGCGAGCACTTCGTCTTCGACGAGGTGCGCTTCGAGGGAGCGTGGGGCGTCGGCGGCGACGACCGGTGCCACCTCCTCGCGGTCGTGGCCGGCGAGGTGCGGTTCGACGACGCGTGGGGGCTCCCCCCGCTCTCGACCGGTCGCACGACGCTCCTGCCGGCGGCCATCGGGTCCCAGACGCTGCGGGCGGCGTCCCCCGCCACGCTGCTGCACGCCGCGCTTCCCTGATCCCTCCGCCCCTCCTCCGCGCGGCCGCCGGGCCTCCGGGACCGTGTGGTCGCCGGGCCTCCGGGACCGCGTGGTCGGGGGTTTTCCGCGACGAGCCGCTCTTGGGAGGCGGTGGCCGGCATCCCTACACTCCCGCCGCGCGGCACCGGCCGCGTTCCGCACCACCGGGGTCCTCCGATGCCGCGTTCCACGATGCCCGCCCGAGTTCCCACGGGCCGCCCCGGGCCCCTCCTGTGCCTGGTCGCGCTTCCGCTCCTGGCGGCGGGGTGCGCCTCGCTCGGCAAGCCGACCTGGCCGGCCAGTGGGTCGGCCAGGGCCCAGCAGCGGCGCGCCGTGCGCTTCGATCCCTATCCCCAGGACGACATCGGCCCCTACCTGTTCCGCGAGCCCCTCATGGATGGCACGCGGCCACGCGACTACAACGAGCCGGTGCCGGAGATCCGCCGCTCGCGCTGGTGGTCGCCGATGCGCTGATGGACCGCGGAAAGCGCGGAGCGTCGGGCCGTGCGGGTGTATGATCGGCGGGTCCGGTCCACGACCGTCCCTTCCGACGCCCGCCCCCCCACGAGCGACCGCCACCCTTGTCCGCCGAACCACCAGCCTCCCGCCCGTCGGGCGAGCCGAATCCCGGCCGCGGCTCGCGCATCACCTCCCGTCGCCCGCGCCGTCCCGCCCCTCCCGAGCCGGTCGCCCGGGGGCCGCGGGCACGGCACCGCGCCGCCGGGGGGGATTTCCGGCGCCCGGCCGGCGACGACGACGGCCTCGAACGGCTCCAGAAGGTGCTCGCCGCGGCCGGGCTCGGCAGCCGCCGATCCTGCGAGGAACTGATCACCACCGGCCGCGTCGAGATCGACCGGAAGGTCGTGACACAACTCGGCACCCGGGTCGATCCGATCAGGCAGGAGATCCGCGTCGACGGGGAGCGGTTGCCCGATCCCAAGCGGGTCGTCTACATGCTCTCCAAGCCGGTCGGCGTCGTGACGACCAACTACGATCCGGACGGCCGGCCACGCGTCGTCGACCTCGTCCCCGGCGACCAGCGTCTCTTCGCCATCGGCCGGCTCGACCGGATGAGCGAGGGGCTGATCCTCGTCACCAACGACGGGGAATTGGCGAACCTCCTCGCCCATCCGCGATACGGCGTCGAGAAGAAATACCTCGTCCAGGTCGCCGGTGTGCCCACGCCCGAGACGCTCGACAAGCTGCGCCGCGGCATCGGCCTCGCCGAGGGCATGGCCCGGGCCCAGCACGTCCATCTGAAGAGCCAGCACAAGCAAAGCGCGGTGCTCGAGATGGTGCTCGACGAGGGGAAGAACCGCGAGATCCGCCGGATGCTCGCCCAACTCGGCCACAAGGTCCACCAGTTGAAGCGCGTCGCCGTCGGCCCGCTCTCGCTCGGCGCGCTCCTCCCCGGGCAGTGGCGGCCCCTGTCGTGGGCCGAGGTCGAGTCGCTCCGCAAGGACGCGCTCACCCAGACCGCCGGTCACGAGGAGATCCCCCCGCGCCGCGGTCCGGGTCCGCGTCCGCGGGGAGCCAAGCCTCCCGCAGGTAGGCCCGCGGGTAGGCCCGCGGGTAGGCCCGCAGGCAGGCCCGCAGGACGACCAGAAGGCAGGCCGGCGGGCAGACCCGTCGACGGCGGAGGGGGGACACGCGGCTCCGGAGGGGCCCCACGGCCTGCCTTCCTCGAGCGTTTCCGTGACCGGGGGGAGGAGGGGATTCCCGCCCGCCCGGCAGGCCGGGGACGGGCGGCCCCCAGGCCAGGCGCCGGCAAACCACCCGGCCGCCCCCCGCGTGCGACCGGGGGCAACGCTCCGAGGCCACCCCTGCCGGGTGGCGGGGAGGCACGGCCGCCGCTCCCCGGCGGCCGCCGCCGTCGGCCGGGCAAGGCGTCCGCCTGGCGGAAGAAGCGCGAGGGTTGATCCACCGCCGGAGTCGTGCCATGTCCCTTCCACCCTGCCCCCCCGAGGCATGCGCGTCCCCGGCCGCGGGGATGCCGCGGGCCGTCGAGGATGCCACGCTCGTGGCCCAGCGGCAGATCGCCGCGGGCACCTTCCGCATCCGCGTGGAGTGCCCAGGCCTCGCCTCCCGGGCGGGCGCGGGGCAGTTCGCCATGCTGCGGATCGCGGACCGATTCGACCCGCTCCTGGGACGCCCGCTGGCGGTCTACGACACCTACCTCGGGGCCGAGGACGTGGTGCCCGGAGGGGAACGGTCGGGCCATCGCTTCGCCGACTTCGTCTACACCGTCCATGGACGGTTCACCACGGCGCTGTGCACGCTCACCCCCGGCGATCGGATCACGGTGACCGGCCCGCTCGGCAACGGCTGGTGCGACCTGCCACCGTCGCCGCGGCTCGTCCTCGTCGCGGGTGGCATCGGCCAGACCTCGCTCCTGACCCTCGGACGGGAGCGCGCCGCAGCGGGCGCGGAGGTCATCTTCTGCTGGGGCGCCTCCCGCGGCGCGGCCTTCGGCGACGTCGACGACTTCCGCCGTGCCGGGCTCGACGTCCACCTCGCCACCCTCGACGGGTCGGCCGGTCGGAAAGGGAACGTCGTCGACCTCCTCGACCACCTCTTCCCCTCCGGCACGAACCCGCCCGGCCCGATCGCCTGCTGCGGTCCGGAGCCGATGATGGCCGCGGTGGGGAGGTGGGCGGCCACGCACGGTGCCGATTGCCACGTGTCGCTCGAGGCACCGATGGCCTGCGGCATCGGGATCTGCTTCACCTGCGTGGCGAAGGTCCGCGACGCGGAGGGGGGCTGGGATTACAAGCGCACCTGCGTCGAGGGCCCCGTATTTCCCGCCAGCGCGATCGAGTGGGATTGACGCGCGTGGGATGGACCGCGAGTGGGATCGGGCGAGCGTCAGGGAGATCGGCGGGGGCACGAATCCCCGCCGGTCGCCCGGGGATGGCCGCCCCTCGCGGTCTCAACCGGCCGGCTTCGAGGCCGCGCGGACCCGCGCCGAGAGACGCGACTTGATCCGGGCCGCCCGATTCGGATGCACGATCCGCTTCGACGCCGCCTGATCCACCTTCTTGGCCACGGTCCGCAGGCTCTCCTTGGCCCCGGTCACGTCACCGCCGCGGATGCTCTCGAGCACCTTGCGGATCTGCGTCTTGATCTCCGACTTCGCCGCCCGGTTCCGTTCGCGGTTGCGGAGGTTCTGACGGAGACGCTTCTTGGCACTGGCGGAATGGGGCATGGCTCTCTGGACCGGGGCAGGGGGGACGTGGGGCAGGGGGCGGACGGGTCACGGGGACGCCGACCCGCCACCTTTATCCTTGACAGACCCCAGTTTGTCCAGACGTTGGGCGACGTCACGGTAGCCGAAATCGAGGCCGGCGAGCGTGGAGAGGTATTTTTTCGCCGCGTCGAGGTCCTCGAGCCCTGACGCCAGCACCCCCGCCCGGTAGAGCGCCCGCTTGCGGAGGTCCGCCTCCCGGTCGGTCAGGGTGTCCACGGCGGTGGCGTAGTTCTGCATCGCCAGTTGGTACTGCTTGATCTTCTGGAAGCACTCCCCGAGTTCCAGGGCGACGATCCCCTTGCGGCGGGAATCACCGAGCACCACCTGGAACTGCTTGATGGCCTCGGCGTAATTGCCCGCCATTTTGAGGCGCATCGCCAGCTCGTATTTCCAGGTCGGATTCTCCGGATAGCGAGACGCCCTGGCGGCGTAGATCTCGATCTCCTGCTTGAGCAGTCCCGACCGCAGCCGCTCCACCGTGGCACGGGCGTCGGGGGCGTCGTCTCTCTCGAGCCGCTTCTCGGCGTCGATGAGTTGCTGTCGGGCCCAGCGGAGTTGCCGGTCCTCCACGTGCTCGCGCACCTTGACGTCGCCCCCCGACGCGGCGAGCGCCGTGCGCAGCACCTCCTGCGCCTCGTCGAGTTTGCCGTCCTTCTCGAGGAGATCGGCGAGCTCGAGGTAGGGCTCGACCTCGGCCGGCTTCTCCTTGATCGCGCGACGCAGTTCCGACGACCGGTCGCGGGCCTCCGTCGCGGCGGCGGCAGGCTTCGCCGCGGCGTCGCCCCCCTTCGGCCCCGGCCGGCCGGTCATGCCCTGGCCGGCGGCGATCGTCTTCTCGACCTGGAGGCGGGCGATCTCCTTCTCCGCCTCCTCGGCGAGCGACTTCTGGGCGCCGATGCGCACCCAACAGGCGATCGCCTGGTCGAACTCGCCGATCTCCGCCGCGAACCGGGCGCAGTGGCGGTTGACCTCGGGATCGGCCGGGGACGCGTCGAGCGCGTTCTTCAGATAGACCTGGCGGGTGCCGGGGAAGGACTGCTGCCCGCACGAGTCGGCCATCGCGAGGAGGACGCCGGTGTCGTACGGGTTCGCCTTGAGGACGTCGACGCCGACCTTGATCGCCTCCTTGTGCTGGCCCGCGGCGACGAGCTTCCGGACCGCCCCCCCCTTCGAACCGCCGAACAGCGACGCCAGCCCCCCCGATTTCTTCGGAGGATGCTTCTTCTTGAGGATCCCGAGGAGCGCCTGGAGGTAGACGGCGTTCCCGGGATCGCCGTTGACGCAGGCCGAGTACATCTCGATCGCGTAGTCGGCGTTGGCGGCCAGGTTCTTCGTGCCGGCCTGGAAGCACTGGAGGAGACGGGCACGCTCGCCGGGCGAGAGGAGTGCAGCGGACGGGGACGCCGACGGATCGGACGCTGTTCCCGGAGGGGGATCGTTCGCCATGATGGATGGACTTTTCGGGGCGGGCCCGAGGGAAGGCGGTCCGGCGGGAGGCCGGCCCCGTGGATGGCGGCATCCGCGGATCGCTAGAGTGTAGTGACGCCGGGATCGCGCCACCAAGGGTGGCCTTGGCCCGCGCGGATCGGCCGGCCCGCGGACACTCCTCGCCACCATGACCCTTCCCTCCCGGTCGCCCGGACCGCAGCACGGCCCCGGGCAGCGGTCGCCCGGGGAGATCCGGGTCGCCTTCGTGGGCGCCGGTCCCGGCCATCCCGACCTGATCACCGTCCGGGGTCTCGACCGGCTGCGGAGGGCTGACTGCGTGGTCCACGACGGCCTCGTGCCGGACGAGATCCTCGGCGCCGCCCCGGCTTCCGCCGAACGCATCGCCGTGAGCCGCGACGGCGGCGGCGGCGATCCGGGGACGGCCACCGGACGACTGCTCGTGGGGTTGGCATGCACGGGGAAGCGGGTGGTGCGACTGAAAGGGGGGGATCCCTCGATCTTCGGCAGGCTGGAGGAGGAGACGCGTCCCCTCGACGAGGCCGGCATCCCCTACGAGACCGTGCCCGGCGTCACGGCGCTCCTGGCCGCCGCAGCCAGCGCCGGGATCCCGCTCACCGCCCGGTCCTGCGCCTCCCACGTCACGATCCTCACCGGACACGAGGCCGAGTCGAAGCCCTCGCCCATCGATCTCGGCCGGCTGGCCACCCTCCCCGGCACGCTCGCGGTCTACATGGGGATGGCGAGCATGAAGCGCTGGGCGGCGGGGCTCGTGGCGGCGGGGCGTCCGGCCGACACGGCGGTCACCGTGGTCAGCCGGTGTTCCTGGCCCGACGAGCGCGTCGATCATGCCACGCTCGGAACGCTGGCCGACCGCGGGGACGCCTGGCCCACGCCGGCGGTCGTGATCGTCGGGGACGTGGCCCGCCGGGACGCCGACGCGTGCGCCCCCGCCGCGGCCGACGAGGCGCCGCTCGCCGGTCGCCGGATCCTCGTCACCCGCCCCGAGGGGCAGGGGGACGAGGTCGCGGAGGCGGTGGAACGACTGGGCGGACGGTGCGTCCACGTGCCGGTGGTGCGGGTCGCGGACCCGCCGAGTTGGAAACCGCTCGACGACGCGATCGGCGTGGCCGACACCTTCGATTGGGTCGTGTTCGCGAGCGTCAACGGTGTCCGGGCTTTCGCCGAGCGGCTGCGCGCGGCGGGACGCGACGCCCGGGCCCTCGGCACCGCCAGGCTGGCCGCGATCGGCCCGGCGACGTCGCGCGCGATGGGGGTGGTGGGCCTGGCCTGCGACCTCTGCCCGGCGTCGAGCCGGTCCGAGGGGATCGTCGAGGCCCTGCGGCCGACGATGCGTGGCGGGCGCGTGCTCCTCGTCCGGGCCGACCGGGGACGGGACGTGATGCGGCGCGGCCTCGAGGAGGCGGGCCACTCCGTCACCGAGGTGGCCGCCTACGCCGTCGTCCCCGTGCGCGAACTCGACCGGGCGGCACTCTCCGCCGTCGATGCCGGCAGGATCGATTGGGTGACGGTGACCAGCGGCGCGATCGCCGAGTCGGCGGTCCGGCTCTTCGGCGACCGGATGAAGGGCTGGCGCGTGGCCTCGATCAGTCCGCTGACGACCCAGGTCCTCGCCGGCCTGGGCATCGTCGCCGCGTGCGAGGCGTCGACCCCCACCTCGGCGGCGCTCGTCGCGGCGATCGCGGGCCGGGAGCGGTCGGGAGCGGCGGGCTGAACGCCGCTCCGCCCGAGGCCGCACGACCACTTCTTCCGTCAATGCCGGCCCGTCTGGCAGGGTGCCCCGGAGCCCGTTTCCTCGGGACGGCGCCGCACCCGCTTCAGCCCCCGCCCCGGCGCTGTCGATACCGTGGTCAGCCGGGAAGGCGCGATGGCAGGACATCGCCGCCGGTCGGCGGGAGGTGTCACTTGCCCGAGAACCGCTCACCGGCGACCGTGGTCATCGTCGCGAGGGTGCCCGAGGGGACCGAGGAGAGGGCCTTCGCCGACCTGACGGCGTCCGCGGGCCGCGTTCCCGTCACCTGGGCCATGGACTCCGACACGCTGGGACGCTCCGCCGACGTGGCCGTCGACGGGGGACGGGCCCTCGTCATCGATGCCGCGGGGGCGGCGTCGCGGCAGGAACTGCGACGTCGGCTGGCGGCGCTCGCCGGCCTCGGCACGGCCGTCGACTCGATCGTCTTCGCGCCCGGCGTCCACGCCAGCCATCGCGACCTGCTGGTGGACGCCTCCGTCGCTGCCGTCGCCGTCGACCGCTTCGACGAGGTGCCCCGGGGGACCCGGCGACCCGCTCCCGCCGGATGGCGCTGCCGGAGCGTGGTCTGGGGACTGTGGGAGATCGAGATGGCACCCGCCGCCGGAGGAAGCCTGGGACGCTGGCTCCCCTGGCGTGGATCGCCCGCCCCCGGTTCGCTCCTCGTGGAGACGATCGACCTGGGCAGCGAACCACGCGCGGCGCGGGAGCGTCTCGCCCGCGTCACCTCGCGGCATGCCGGCGCCGGATCGGCGGTCCGTCTGCTGTCGCTCGGGGGGCTCGCCCGTATGCTCGGACAAGGCACGTCGGCGAGCGGCGGCTCCGTGCTCCGGGCCGCCTGACGGCGTGCGGGGAGGTGAACCCGGCGGACCGGTCCGCGACCGGCCCGTCGTCGGGAAACACGCGGCCAACCGCTGACATCGATGCAGGCGACCAGCCGGGGTCTTCAGGTCTTCGACGTGTCGAGGACCGACCAGCTCAAATACGCGACGATCAGGGCGGCGATCAGGAAACCGACGTCGAGGGGCAGGCTCACCCTCCTGAAGGGGAACTTCACCGCGAGGTCGGCGATGAACAGAATCCCCACGAGCCCGGAGACGACCATCCCGATCATTGGCAAGAGTTTCGTCACCGGACGTGATCTCCCTGGTCGCGACGGGGTCGCCGGCCCGATCGGCACCTCGTGAGCGATCCCCACCGTTCGTCGATCGGCCGGGCGGAAGGATCGGCCCGCCCCGGGCGACGCGGTGACGAATTATGCCGTCAAGCGGGCAATCGTGCCATCCGGCGCGATTGCCCCGCCGACCGACCGACCGAACCCGCCCGCGAGGGCACCCTGGCCCATCCCCCGGGAAACCGACCGCCATGCCCCACCCCGCCGAGCCGAGAGCCGCGACCCGGGACGGAGTGACCGCCGTCTACACCGGTTCCTTCGACCCCATCACCCTGGGACACCTCGACGTCGTCGAGAGGGCCTCGCGGATCTTCGCCGCCGTGGTGGTGGGCGTGGGGATCAATCCGGACAAGCAGCCGATGTTCTCGCTCCAGGAGCGGGTCGACCTCGTCGAGGCCGCCGTCTCCCATCTGGCCAACGTCCGCGTGGCGCTCTACTCGGGACTCTCGGTCGCTTTCGTGCGGGAACAGGGGGCCAGGGTCCTGCTCCGCGGCGTCCGCTCGCTGACCGACATCGACGCCGAGTTCACCATGACCCTGGCCAACCGTCGACTCGATCCGGAGGTCGAGACGGTGTTCCTGATGTCCGACTCGCAGTACTCCCACGTGTCGTCGTCGCTGCTCAAGCAGATCACGCCGCTGGCGGAGGACTCGGCGCTCGAACAGTTCGTCCCCCGACCGGTGGTGGCGGCGCTGCGGGCCAAGCTGCCGCGGTCCTGACCGGGGATCAGTTGGCGGACGTCCGCGACGGGGCGTCGCCCTCCTCGAAATGCCGCCGCAGGTAGCGGGCACGCTCGATGTCGTCGGCGGTGCCGTCGTCGGCGCCGGAGAGTTTCTGCAGGTGCGCCGGCTGCGTGCGGATGAGGAGCGAGTTGATGTCCGAGATCTTCACGTCGCCGATCAGCCCCAGGAGCACCCCCATGCGGACGCGCGAGAGGAGTTGGAGCGTCTCCTCGCTCGTGATCGTCTGCGCCGTCCGCAGGATGCCGTAGGCCCGGCTCACCTGGTCGTGGACGCTCTGCTGCGTCTCGCGCACGAGAAACTCCCGCGCCCGCCGCTCGTATTCGATCACCACCGGCACCACGTCGCCCACCTGCT
>CAZMOU010000167.1:0-9890 GCA_964567835.1 uncultured Chitinophaga sp.
CTGCAGATGAACACCGGGCGGATCCTCCAGGGTCATCCCGCGCTCGGGAGCTGGCTGGCCTACGGCCTCGGGAGCGAGAACGACAATCTCCCCGGCTTCGTCGTCATGCTCGATCCGCGCGGCGGCCCGATCCCCGGCGCCGCCAACTGGGCCGCCGGCTACATGCCCTCCGCCTTCCAGGGGACGGTGTTCCGCTCCGGGGGCGAGGCGCTGCCGGCGCTCGAGGCCCCGGCCGGGTATTCCCGCGCCATGCAGCGCGACGGCGTCGACACGCTCGCCGCGCTGAACGCGATCCACGCCTCGTCGCGCACCGCCACCGCCGACCTCGAGGCCCGCATCGCCTCCTACGAGCTCGCCTTCCAGCTCCAGACGAGCGGCCCGGAACTCCTCGACCTCTCCGACGAGAGCCGCTCCACGCTCGAGGCCTACGGTCTCTTCGACAAGAAGGGGGACCATCCCCTCGCGCTCGGCCCCGCCCCCTTCGGCCGGCAGTGCCTCGTGGCGAGGCGCCTCGTGGAGCGCGGCGTGCGTTTCGTGCAGATCTACTCCGGCGGTGGACACCAGCAGCAGAACTGGGACGCCCACAACGGCGTCGAGGAGAATCTCGCCATCCACTGCCCGGAGATCGACAAGCCGATCGCGGCGCTCCTCTCGGATCTCAAGGCCCGCGGCCTGCTCGACGACACGCTCGTCGTCTGGGGAGGGGAGTTCGGCAGGCAGCCGGTGGGGCAGGGACCCAATGGCGGCCGTGACCACAACCCCAAGGGGTTCACCTACTTCCTCGCCGGCGGCGGCGTGAAGGGGGGAACGAGCTACGGCGAGACCGACGACCTGGGGCACGAGGCGGTGGTGAACCGCCACCACGTCCGCGACCTCCACGCCACGATCCTCTGGCTCATGGGCCTCGACCACGAGCGTCTCACCTGGTTCTACGGGGGGCTCGACCAGAAGCTCACCGGAGTCCAACCCGCCCGCCCGATCCGGGGAATCCTCGCATGACCAGAGAGACGTCGCAGTCGGCCTCCGCCCCCCGCGCGCCCTCGCGCCGGCTCCGCGTCGGCTGCGGCGAATGGGGCTTCCGCAACCTGCCGATGGCGGACCACTTCCGCATCGCCGCCGCGTTCGGCTTCCGCGAGCTCGAGTTCGGGATCGGCGGCGGCCAGCCAGGCAGGCTCCCGGAGGAGCCGTCGGCCGCCGACGTCGCCGCCTTCAAGGCGCTCGTCGCCGCGTCCGGCATCGCCACCCCAGGCTGCTGCATCGAGAACGACTTTTCAGCTGGCGCGCCCGACGACGTCCAACTCGCGGTCGTGAAGGCGATCCGCCAGTCGCGGGCCGCGGCCGAATGCGGGGCGAGGCAGATGCGCTACTTCGCCGGCTTCACCCCCTGGGCGGAGATGGACGTCGCTCGCTCCTCGCGCATGGTCGACGCGCTGGTGGCCTGCGACCGCGAGCTCGAGCGGCTCGGCCTCACGATGGCGATCGAGACCCACGGCGCCATCGATCACCGTCCCGACGGCTCGGCCGTCCACACCCCCACCGCCACGACCCATCCGGAGGGCCTCGCCCGTCTCCTCCGCGATCTCCCCGAGCGCATCGGCTTCAACTTCGACCCCGGCAACATCCGCGCGGCGCATCCCCTCGACCGCTCCTGCGCCGTCGATCTCCTCCGCGGCCGGATCACCTACTGCCATCTGAAGGACTGGGTGCGCGACGGCGAGGGATGGCGTGCCGTCGCGGTCGGCGACGTCCCCGATGGCATCGACTGGGGCGATCTCCTCCCCCGCACCGGATACGACGGCACCTACCTCGTCGAGTACGAACCGCTCCACGACACCGTCGACGGCATCCGCCGCAGCCTCGCGGCGCTCGAGACGGCGGGTTTCGAGCTCGAGTACTGACACACCCCGAGGACGCCACTCCGATGGCCAAGAAGAAGGCGGCGAAGAAGGTCGCCCCTGCCAAAAAGAAGGCCGCACCGAAGGACCGCGCGACGAAGGTGGGCACGAAGCCCGCGGCCACGCCCAAGGCAGCCCCGACGAAGCACCGGATCTATTCCGTCGCCGTCGGCGGCGTCTATCCCCACTACGTCGCCAAGGTGGAGAAGAAGGGGCGGTCGAGGGAGGAACTCGACCAGATCTTCCGTTGGCTCACCGGCTACACGCAGCGTGCCCTGGAAGCGCGTCTCGCCGACAAGACCGACTTCGAGACCTTCTTCGCCGAGGCTCCGAAGCCCAATCCGTACCGGGCGCTCGTCACCGGGACGATCTGCGGCGTCCGGGTGGAGACCATCGAGGATCCGCTCATGCGCGAGATCCGCATCCTCGACAAGCTCGTCGACGAACTGGCCCAGGGCCGGCCGATGGAGAAGGTCCTTCGGAAGCCGGCGCCGGGGTGAGCGGGGCCGCCGCGCGTTCGTTCGCAGCGGAGCGCGCCCGCGGCACGCCACCACGGACGCTCGAGCGAGGGGTCGCCCGCGCCCCGGGAGCCGGCCTCGCCGGCCAGCGGAGCCTGGAGCGCGAAGCGCAGGCGGCGTGGAGAGAGCGGAGGGCATGGATGCCCGGAGCGAACGTCCGGCGACGGGGTGCGGGCGGCCCCGAACCAGCCACGGGCCGAACTCCCGGCGACGGCGCCGCGTCGCCGGCGAAGCCTACGTGCGCTTCTTCCGCTTCGTGGCCTTCTTCGCGACCGGCTTCGCGGGCTTGCCCCCCTTGGGCGGCGCGGCGTCGTCCGCTTCGTCGGGCACCGCGTCGTCGTCGTCGCCCTCGACCGACGCGATCTTCCCCCGCTTCCTCTTGCCGGCCTCCCTGGTCGGAGGCTTCCTGCCGGCGGAGATGTCGTCGTCGACCGCGTCGGCCGCGGCAGCCGTGAGACCGACCTCCCCCGGGGCGACGATGATGCAGTTCTTGCCCAGGTCGAGTTCGTCCTCCTCCACGATCGGCCTGCCGCTGTCGTCGTAGCGGACGTCGGCCTGGGCCGTCTTCTTCTTGGCCACCGCGAGGAGGTCCTCGTAGAGCTTCTTGGCGTCGGTGCCGTTGATCGCCGACACCGCCTGGGCCACCTCGCCGAGATAGCGGAGGAAGATGCTGCGCCGCTGCCCCTCCTGCTGCACGCGGAGACGGCGGCGGAGGAAGAGGCCGAGGTTGCGGCCGACGGCCTGGAGCGCCAGGCGGATCTCCTTCTGGATCTCCGGATAGGAGGCGATCGCCTCCTTCGACTCGCTCGTGAACGGTACCCACACGCTCGCCATGTGGACCATCACGGTCACGGGGCCGGAGGGGAGGCTGCCGCGCGACTGCGAGAGGCCGTAGGAGCGCCAGTTGGTGGCCAGGATCGTCTGCGTGACGGCGCAGGCCGCGTGCTGGAACTGCAGCGGCACCCGGTTGGCGAAGCGGAGCACCGACATGTTCGACCCCTCGTCGAGGTTGACATGCTGCATCGCTCCGTGGAGCGCGGCGAGGGCGTCCTTCCTGAGCTTCGAGGGGGATTGCCGCGGGGCGAGCTTGGCCTCCTCGAGGATCTTGTCGGCCGCCTCGCCCCCCATCCCGGAGAAGGTGGTGGTGAGGAACTGGCGCAGGCTGCGGGCGTCGCTCTCGCCGGCGAGCTCCGTGAGGGCCTCGAGCGACACCTTCTGCGCGCCGGGGCCGCCGCCGTAGGCGAGCGCCGCCTCGATCACGAAGGGATTGCCGCGGTACACCCCCGGCGGGCGGGTGGCGGCGGTGAAGAACTCGCCCGGCACCACCTGCCGCAGGCCGGCGAGGAGCCGCTGCTCGCCGATCGGCACGATGCAGTCGGTCGCCGGCGGCGGGATCTTCGTCTCCTGGATCGCCCGGAAGAGGGCGTCGGCCTCGCCGCGGCCGAGCTTCGCGCAGGTGGCGCGGGTGGAGAGCTTGGCCGTGTCGCAGATCTTCCGGGCCACGCCCGACGAGACGCGCGAGAAGGATGCGACGAGGAACTGCGCGAGCGTCGCCTTGGGCTGCTCCTGGAGCATCGTCACGAGTCTGCCGAGCTCGACTCCGTAGGGATGCGGCTTGATCTCCTTCGGTTCCGGCGGCAGTTCGTGCGTGGATCGCTCGAGTACGCGCTCCTGACCGTCGGGGGAGAGGAAGTGGATGCGGCAGTGGGGATTGGCGATCGCCGTCTGCTCGAGGTACTCCTCGACGCTGCCCCGGCCGCGCTGGTACTTGGCCTCCATCTCGATCGTGACGCGCGTGCCGTGCTCCACCGGCTCGTCGCGGTCGTTGGCCGCGACCCACTCGATGCCGTGCTTGGCCATCATCTCGGCGCCGCTCTTGCCGGGAGGGATGTCGATCCCCTCCCCCTTGCCGTTCAGGATCTGCGGCTCGTTGGTCTTCGTGTCGATGCGCAGCTCGTAGTAGTGCGCCGGCTCCTTGGCGGAGATCTTCGAGACGATCTTCACCGGCTTGCCGGTCGTGAGCACGCCGTACATGCCGGCGGCGGAGATGCCGATTCCCTGCTGCCCGCGGCTCATCCGCAGCCGGTGGAACTTCGAGCCGTAGAGCAGCTTGCCGAAGATCAGCGGGATCTGCTTGCGCACGATGCCGGGGCCGTTGTCCTGCACCCCCATGCGGTAGCGCGATCCCGAGTCGCCGACGGCCTCGATGTGGACCCAGATCTCGGGGAGGATGCCCGCCTCCTCGCAGGCGTCGAGCGAGTTGTCGACCGCCTCCTTGACGCTCGTGAGGAGCGCCTTGCGCGGCGAATCGAAGCCGAGGAGGTGGCGATTCTTCGCGAAGAACTCGCTCACCGAGATGTCGCGCTGGCCGGCGGCGAGGGTCTGGGCCGTGGCGCGGCGCTTCGTCGGCACGGGTGGTGGTGCCTTCGCCGGCTCCGCGGCGGGGGGCGCGGCCGGTGGCGCCGTGGCGACGACTCCCTTCGTGGTGCCGGCGGCGGCCTTCTTCACCGCGGCGACCGCCGTCGCGGTCGCGGAACTCGATCGACTCTTGGCCATGCTCGTGCGGAGGGAGGGGGATCGTGGTGGGAAAAAGCGGCCCAGGGGTGCCGGACACCACGATGATCGGGCGCCCGCCCGATGGCAAGGAATGACGAGTATAGCGGTCGTGACGGGGCAGTTTCCGGCCGACGCCGACGTTCCCGGGACCGGCGACCTTGCCTCCTGGGCAGGGCCGTCACGGGCGGCACGCCGCGAGTGAACCGTGGAATCGGCACCGGCCGAATCCCCTTTCGTGCCGGTGCTGCGTCCGGCGACCGTCCTGCGTGTCTCGGAGGGAACTGCGATGCGTGCGTGTCTCACATGGCGGCGGATGCTGGCCGCGGCTGTCGTCCTCGCGGCGACCTCCGGAGTCGGGGCGACCGCGGCGCCGATCAACCACGGTTACGACTACCCCACGCCGGACGTCTTCTACAACTTCTGGGTGCCGCCGGTGCCCGCCGCCGCCTCGCCCGGCTTCGGCGCGCAACTCTACGTCGCGCCGCGCCCCGTGCCGCCGCGCGTGGGACACACCTGGTACACCTATCCGCCCTTCCTGCCGCACGAGTTCCTCTACAAGCATCATCGTCGCTACGTCCGCCCCGCCGGTGCCACCGGACTGCGGACGGAGGTGCGGGCCACCTGGTGGTGACGACGGGGCGGCACCGTGGCCCCCGGTCCCTTTCCGCTCCCTTCCCCTTTCCTCCCCCCGAGACCTGTCATGACCCCCTCCGCCGCACATCGGCCGACCACCCTCGGCCGGACCGTCGTCCTCGCCGGACTCGTCGCCACGCTCTTCTCGGCCGTCGCCGCGGCCTCCGACAAGGCGACCGAGAAGCGCTACTTCCTCCGTGCGAAGGGGAAGAGTTGGCACAGCGTCTGGTACGACCCGTCGATCGGCCGCCCGATGGCGCTGGTCGTGCCCCCCACGGCGGAGTTCACGTCGGAGTACGCGTGGGGCGTGCCGAGCTCCCGCGTCATGCCGCTCTACCACCAGTTCCAGCGCCCCTATCCGGGGCCGGGAGCCGTGCCGGGACAGGGGGCGGGAATGCTCCCCACTCCCTACTGGCCGAGCGACACCGTGCAGTTCGGCGTCCATTCCGTCCGCGGCCCCTGGTGAGCGCCGACCGGTCTCACGCCTCGCCGAGTCGCTCGAGCGCCGCCCGCACCCACGGGCTGTCGGGGGCCAGGCTCACGAAGGTGCGGAGGTGCCGGGTGGCGTCATCCGTGCGGCCGGAGGCGGCGAGCACGAGGGCCAGGTGCCAGTGGGCGTCGGCGTAGTCGGGCTGTTGCCGCAGCACCCCCTCGAGCGCCGCCTCGGCGAGTTCCGCGTCGCCGAGGTCCGCGAGGGTGCAGGCGAGGCTGGTGCGCGCCTCGAGATGGTCGGGATCGAGTTCGATCGCCGTGTAGTAGCGCTCGCGGGCCGCGGTCAGGTCGCCCGACCGGTAGAGGAGTTCGGCGAGCATGAACGACACCGTCGCGTTCGGGCCGCCAGACTGGAGCAGCGCCCGCAGCGCCTCGGTGGCCGCTTCGAGCTCGCCGATCGACTCGAGCTCCGCCGCCATGGCGAGGAGGTCGGCCGCCGACGCGTCGGGGAGCAGCGACGGGGCCGGGGTCTCCTCCGGGTGCGACCGGCAGGGGTCGCCGGGGGCGTCGAGCAGGGGAGCGGTGTAGAACCCGAACTGCCGCTGCCCCCCGGCGCCGAGGAGATCGTCGCCACGGCGCACGTTCAGCCGGCGACCGTCCACGACGATCCGCTCCCCCTCCCGGGCCGCCGCCGCGGCGCCGTCGGGATGGAGCGGCGCGAGGCGCGCGTCGATCTCGCGGAGGGGGAAACCGGCCGCGAGCAGGCGGGCGAGGCGACGGGCGACCACCAGCTCGCCGTAATCGAACCATTCGATCCGGTCGGCGCGCCTCGTCGCCCGGAGGTATCCGGAGCGGATCCAGTGCCGCACCGCCGAGGCGGGCGCCCCGGCGACCGCGACGATGGTGGCCACGGTGTGCAGGCCGCGCACGCTGGCGTCACACGCCGTGGGGAGGGCTCGTTGCCTGGTCGCCAAGGATCGCTCCTCCGGGCAGGTCACCGCACGCCCACCGTCACGCCGCCGACCGATCAGGCCCGCGATCCCATCGCGCGGCGGAGATTCGCGTCGATCGCCGCGAGGAAGGTCTGCGTGTCGAGCCAGCCCTGGTCCGGGCCGACGAGCACCGCGAGATCCTTCGTCATCTTGCCAGATTCCACCGTCTCGACGCAGACATGCTCGAGCGTCTCGGCGAAACGGGTCACCTCCGGCGTGCCGTCGAGTTTGCCGCGGTGCGCGAGCCCCCGCGTCCAGGCGAAGATCGAGGCGATGGGGTTCGTCGAGGTCGGCTTGCCCTGCTGGTGCTGCCGGTAGTGGCGGGTGACGGTGCCGTGGGCCGCCTCCGCCTCGACCGTCTTCCCGTCGGGGCTCATCAGCACGCTGGTCATCAGGCCGAGCGAGCCGAAGCCCTGGGCGACGATGTCGCTCTGCACGTCGCCGTCGTAGTTCTTGCAGGCCCAGACGTAGCCCCCCTCCCACTTGAGCGCCGAGGCGACCATGTCGTCGATGAGGCGGTGCTCGTAGCCGATGCCGCGCGCGGCGAACTCCCCCTTGAACTCGGCGTCGAAGATCTCCTGGAAGATGTCCTTGAAACGGCCGTCGTAGGCCTTGAGGATCGTGTTCTTGGTGGAGAGGTAGACGGGGTAGCCCCGTGCCAGCCCGTAGCGGAAGCTCGCCCGGGCGAAGTCGCGGATCGAGTCGTCGAGGTTGTACATCGCCATCGCCACGCCGGCCGACGGGAACTCGAAGACCTGCATCTCCATCGGCTTCGAGCCGTCGGCGGGGGTGAACGTGAGGGTCAGCGTGCCGGGCCCCGGGATCCTCGTGTCGGTGGCCCGGTACTGGTCCCCGAAGGCGTGGCGGCCGACGACGATCGGCTTCGTCCACCCCGGCACGAGCCGCGGGATGTTCCGGATGATGATCGGCTCCCGGAAGATGACGCCGCCGAGGATGTTGCGGATGGTGCCGTTGGGGCTCTTCCACATCTTGGCGAGGCCGAACTCCTTCACCCGCGCCTCGTCCGGCGTGATCGTGGCGCACTTCACACCCACGCCGTGGCGCAGGATGGCCTCGGCGGCGTCGACCGTCACCCGGTCGGCGGTGGCGTCACGGTGCTGGATCGAGAGGTCGTAGTACTCGAGCTCGACGTCGAGGTAGGGCAGGATCAGCTGGTCCTTGATGAACTTCCAGATGATCCGCGTCATCTCGTCGCCATCGAGTTCGACGACGGGGCCGCGGACCGCGATCTTGCCGGACGTGCTCACTGCTGGCTCCACGAATGCGGGAACGACACGGCGGACTCGCACCGTGTCGTGACGAACGCCGAAGCGGGCTGAAGCTACCCCGTCGCCGGGGTGCTGGCAACCGAGTCGCCACGCGGCGGGAAAACGCAAACGGCCCCGCCGGGCGGGGCCGTCGCCGTGTCGGGCGGCGGTCTCGCGATCAGGTCGTGCGGTCGCGGGAGGGAAGGAACGGACGGGCCGGCTGGCCGCTGGTGCCGGTGGCCGGACGGTCGTCCGTCGCCGGGGGCGCCGGCGACACGGAGGGTCCGACGGGATCCTTCGGGGCGCCGAAGTCGAGGAGCGGCTTCTCGGCGGTGGCGGGGGCCTTGGGCGCGGGGGCGGGAATGGACTCGATCTTCCGCAGGGGCGGGTCGGCCGACTCGGGCACGAGCGGCTTCTCGGCGACGATCGACGTGGCCCCGGTGGCCGGATCGACCTGCTTGAGCGGCGACGGACCCCAGCCCTCGAGTTGGGCCGCCGGGGCGGGCGCGGCGTCGCCGAAGGTCTTGAGCGTCGCCGCCTCGGAGGGGGTGAGCGAAGGTGCCGCGGGGCGGGCGGTCTCGGCCCGGGGGGATGCCCTCTCCGCCGGCTCGAGCGCCGTCGCCGGCACGACGGGCGACGTCGCGGCGGACCGCGACGTGGCGGCGGGTGCGGGGGCGGCGGGCACCGGAGCGGCCGGAATCGGATTCCCGCACGGGTCGAGCGGCACCCGCAGCACCACCGTCCGCGGCGACCGCACGGTGTAGGTGTAGGGGACCCGCTTCTCGACGACGCGCGGCACCTGGGCCGTGCGCTCCTCGGTGACGTACTTGCAGACCTGGACGGAGACCGGCTCCGACTTCTCCTCGGTGACGTACTTGAGCACCTGAACCGGCACCTGGCGGACCTGCTCCTCGGGCACCATCCGGCAGACCTGCACCGGCACCTTGTTCTCCACCCGCTCCACGACCTTCCGCACCGTCTGGACCGGCACCTGGCGGACCTGTTCCTCCGCCACCATCCGCGTCACCTGGACGGGCACCTGCTGCACGACCTGCTCGTCGACGTACTTCATCGTCTGGACGGGGACCTGCTGGACCACCTGCTCGTCGACGTAGCGCGTCTGCTGGACGGGGACCTGCTGCACGACCTGCTCGTCGACGTACTTCATCGTCTGGACGGGGACCTGCTGGACCACCTGCTCGTCCACGTAGCGCATCGTCTGGACGGGCACCTTCCGCGTCACGACGCGGTTGACCATCGTGGTCTCCGGCACCTGCATGGCGACCACGTTGGGCTGGTAGACCCGGTTGACCTGGTTGAAGGCCACGCCCGGGGTCATCGTCCAGCCGTAGCCCCCGGGCTGCCAGGCGGCGAGGCCGGTGTAGGGATTGACGGCCCATCCGCCGGGCACCCAGTTGAGCTGCGTGCTGCCCGGGGCCACCATCGGCGTCACCTGGTCGACGTAGCCGCCGCGGTCGGCCCAGGCGGTCTTGTAGGTGGTGACCGGCTCGGCGACGGTGTAGGCCTCCTCGCGCTCCGCCGTCTCGTAGACCGGCTTGCGGACGACGCTCACCTGCTGCTGCATCACCGTCTCGG
>CAZMOU010000168.1:0-9601 GCA_964567835.1 uncultured Chitinophaga sp.
GCCGCGTAGGCCAGGAGCGCCGCACCGGCCGCGACCACGAGGCCCGGAAATCCCGACTCGGCGCGCAGGCCGGCCCGCACGCGCAGCGTCACGGCGGTCGCCACGAGGATCGCCGCCGCGGCCGCCGCCTCGACCAGGAGGACGCGGGGCGTGGCGCGCTGGGCGACGCGGATGCCGAGGAAGGTCGCGACCACGGTGATCGCGCCGAAGACCCCCATGGCACGCCCCCCGATCCGCCCGGTGCCGGCGTCGGCGCGGCCTCCGTCACCGCGTGACGGGGCCCACCCCGTGGCGGCCACCTGCCCCGCGAGGTGCATGCAGTAGGGGAAGAAGAGTTCGCGGTCGCCGGTGAGGTGCGACGCCGCGAGCCAGCCGAAGGCCGGCAGGAGCGCCGCGATCGCAGTGGCACGCAGGTCGACGAAGCCGACGCCCGTGGCGGCGACCGCCAGCGGCAACGTCCAGAACGGCCCCCCGACGGCGGCCGCGACGGCCAGGAGCAGTCCTTCGACGAGGAGGAACGCGAGTCGGGGGACGGGCATGGAGGGAACCCGGAGGGATCGGGGCGAGCGACGAGCCTACCGGCGTTCGCCCTCGACGAGGAAGCGGCTCGATCCGGCCCGGGGAAGACGCCGCGGAGGCCGCACGACCGGCACGACCGTCGCGAGCCGCGCGATCCGCGGAGCGGGCGGGACCGGAACGGGCCGCGGGCCGCTCCGCGCCGGGAGACGGCCTGTAGAGTTCCTGTTGGAAAGGATTCCCCATGGCCACCGTCGACTCCCCCTTCGGCACGATCCCCGCCCCGGCGGCTCCCCGGGCCGCCGTGCCGGCGCAGGCTTCCTCCGCGCCGAACGCGCCGCGCGACCGCCTCCGCGACTTCGCGGCGCTCGCCCTGCTCGCCGGCTGCGTGTTCCTCGCCGCGTCGCTCGCCACCTACGATCCGGCCGATCCCCCGCTGCCACGCGCCTTCCCCCCCAACGCGCGTGCCGCCAACGCCTGCGGGACGGCCGGCTCCTTCCTCGCCGGGTTCGGGTACCGATGGTTCGGATTCGGCGCCTACGGCGTGCTCGCCTTCCTCGCCTCCCTCGACGTCGCTCTCCTCCGCCGCAGGCAGATCCCCGATCTGGCCGTGCGCACGGCCGGCGCGGTCCTCGCCTGCGTCGGGGCGTGCACGCTCCTGGCGATGTTCCTCCCCGATCGCGTCCCGCGGCCGCTCTGGGGGCCGGGCGGACTCGCCGGGGCGACGGGACGGTTGTTCGCGGAGGGGCTCTTCGCCCGCACCGGGGCGGCGATCGTCACCGCGTCGGTCACCGCCGCCGGACTGTTCCTCGCCTGTGACGCCCTCCTGATCCGGCTCGGGAGCGTTCTGGCCGCCTGCGGGGGCGTGCTCCTCGCGGCGGGCTCGACGCTCCTGGCCCGTCGTCCGGCCTCCGCGGCCGCGCCGGCACCGGTGGCGGTGGCGGCGGCCGCGGAGAAGGAGCCCTGGTGGCAGATCCGCCGTCGCCGGGGCTCCGCCGCGTCCGTGACGGCCGCCGCCGACGAGGACGCCTCCGACATGGCGGACGCCGGGGACGACGACGCCGATTCGCAGGGACCGACGATCAAGGTCCGCCGCCGGCCCCCGGCGCCGGTGGAGGCCGACGATTCCGCCTTCGAGGCCGACGACGCCGCCGGCGACGGGCTCGACGCCGACGACGACGCCTCCGAACTCTCCGCCGATTCCGGGGCGGAGGAGTCGAGCGTCGACGCCCCGGCTCCGGTGCCGATCAAGTCGCTCGCCAGCCGGCGCAGGCCGGTGGAGGTGACGGTCGACGAGGCGGGCGCGGGGGGCGCGGATTACGTGCTGCCCCCCATCGACCTCCTCCTCCCCACCGAGCACCTCCGCCTCGACGAGCAGGAGAACGAGGTCCGCGAGCGGGCGCGCATGCTCGAGAAGACGTTCGCCGAGTTCGGCTTCAAGGTCCGCGTCGTCGAGATCGAGACCGGCCCGGTCATCTCCCAGTACGAGATCGAGCTCGAGGCCGGCCTGCGCCTCGCCAAGATCGTCAACCTCGCCGACGACCTGGCGATCGCGCTGCGGGTGCCGAGCGTGCGCATCGTGGCCCCGATCCCCGGCAAGAACTCCGTGGGCATCGAGGTCCCCAACACCACCCGGCAGATGGTGCGCCTCCGCGAGGTGATGGAGGAGACCCAGGCGAAGGCGAAGGCGCTGAAGATCCCCCTGTTCCTCGGCAAGGACGTGGCGGGCAACCCGATGGTGGTCGACATGGCCTCCATGCCCCACCTCCTCATCGCCGGCCGCACCGGCACCGGCAAGAGCGTCTGTCTCAACTCGCTCATCCTCTCGATGGTCATGACGCGCCGTCCCGACGAGGTGCGGATGCTGATGATCGATCCGAAGATGGTCGAGCTCACCCCCTACAAGACGCTCCCCCACCTCATGCATCCGGTCGTCACCGACATGAAGAAGGCGGAGGCGATCCTCGCCTGGGCGGTGGAGAAGATGGAGGAGCGCTACGCGCTCCTGGCGAAGGTGGGCGTCCGCCACCTCACCGCCTACAACGCGCTGGGCCGCGAGACGATCCTCGAGCGGATCCAGCCGGAGTCCGACGAGGAGGCGGCGCTGATCCCCACGACCATGCCCTTCATCGTGATGATCGCCGACGAGATCGCCGACATGATGATGACCGCGGGCAAGGAGATCGAGCAGCACATCATCCGCCTCGCGCAGAAGAGCCGGGCGGTGGGCATCCACCTCGTCCTCGCCACGCAGAAGCCGACGGTGGACGTGATCACCGGCCTCATCAAGAGCAACCTGCCGGCGCGCATCGCCTTCCAGGTCGCCAGTCGCACCGACAGCCGCGTCGTCCTCGACGAGTGCGGCGCCGACCGCCTCCTCGGCAACGGCGACATGCTCTTCCTCTCCCCCGGCACGAGCCAGATCCTCCGCGGCCAGGGCACCTATCTCTCCGACGAGGAGATCGGCAAGGTGATGGCGTTCGTGGGGACGAGCGAGCCGCAGTACGCCGCGGAACTGGTGAATCTCAAGCCCGCCTCGTCGGGGGACGCCCCGGGCGAGTCGCCGCAGAGCAAGGACGACATGTACGACGCCGCCGTCGAGGTGATCATCCGCGAGGGACGCGGGAGCGTGTCGCTCCTCCAGCGGGCCCTCGGGGTGGGCTACGGCCGCGGCGCCCGCCTGATCGACTACATGGCCGAGGATGGCGTGGTGGGGATGTACGCCGGGTCGCAGGCCCGCGAGGTGCTCCTCACCATGGAGGAATGGGAGGCGAAGAAGGCCTCCCGCGACGCGCCGCCGACCACCGGCCGGCGGATCAAGATGCCGCCCCCGGAGGACTCCCCCGCGCCGCGGCCGAAGGGATCGAAGGGGACGCGGAGTCCCGGGGCGCCGGTCGCCGCGACGAAGCCCGCCAAGCCGGCCAAGGCGTCGGGGTCCGCGCCCCGCGGCGTCGACATGACCGCGCGGGCCGCCGAGCACATTCCCCGCGCGACGGCCCCCGGGACGAAGGCGCTCCCCTCGCTTCCGCCGATCGACCGCCCGCGGCCCGACGCCGCCGCGGAGGAGGAGTCGGTCGAGGACGACGCCTCGCAGTGGGACGACGAGACCGGCGCCGATGCCTTCGCGGAGGAGGACGAGTCGGAGTCGTTCCTCGTCGACTCCGTCGACGGCGGCGACGAGGATGACGCCGAGGGCTCCGCAGGGGCCGACGGCGACGAGATCTCCGACGACGCGTCGTTCGCGGAGGAGGACGAGTCCTACGCGGAGGAGGACGAGGAGGAGCCGGACGACGGCGGCTGACGCCGTCCCGGGCCCGCGCCGCGGCGGCGCCACGCCCCGCTTCGCCGCTATACTCTCCGCCGTGGCGCCACGTGGCCGGCTTCCCCTCCGGAGCCGGCCCGCCGCGTTTCCAGGAGCATCCTCACCCGTGCGTCCGATCGAGATCTACGACACCACGCTGCGCGACGGGAGCCAGGGGGAAGGTGTGAACTTCTCCCTCGAGGACAAGCTCGCGATCACGCGCCGCCTCGACGCCGCCGGCATCGACTTCATCGAGGGGGGCTATCCGCTCTCCAACCCCAAGGACGCCCAGTACTTCGCCCGCGTCCGGGAGATGAAGCTCGCGCACTCACGCGTGGTGGCGTTCGGGATGACCCGGCGGCGCGGCATGTCCGCGGCCGAGGATCCCGGCATGCAGGCCCTCCTCGACGCCGGCACCGGCGTGGTGACGATCGTCGGCAAGACCTCCGCCTTCCACGTCACGGAGGTGCTCGGGGTGTCGCGCGGGGAGAACCTCGCCATGATCGCCGACACCGTCGCCCACCTCGTGGCCGCCGGCCGCGAGGTGTTCTACGACGCGGAGCACTTCTTCGACGGCTGGAAGCTCGACCCGGCCTACGCGGCGGAGACGATCCTCGCCGCCGCCCGGGCCGGGGCGACGCGCGTCGTCCTCTGCGACACCAACGGCGGCTCGCTCCCGGCGGAGGTGGCGGCACTCGTCGGCGAGGCGATCGCCGTGCTGCGGGCCGCCGATCTCGACGTGGCGGTGGGGATCCACTGCCACAACGACTGCGACGTGGCGGTGGCAAACTCCCTCGCCGCGGTGGCCGCCGGCGCCGCGCAGGTCCAGGGCACGGTCAACGGCATCGGCGAGCGCTGCGGCAACGCCGACCTGATCTCGGTGGTCGCCGACTCAGCCAAAAAAGCCCACGGCCACCGCGTCCTCGGCGGTGGCGGCACGAGGCACCTCACCGAGCTCTCCCGCTTCGTCTACGAGACGGCGAACATGCTCTACCGCCCGGGGCAGCCGTTCGTGGGCACGAGCGCCTTCGCGCACAAGGGGGGGATGCACGTCCACGCCGTCGCCAAGGCCACCGCGTCCTACGAGCACATCCCGCCGGAGGCGGTGGGCAACGAGCGGCGGATCCTCGTCAGCGAGCTCTCCGGCCGCTCGAACATCCAGGCGCTCGTGAAGCGGCACGACGTCCGCGACGACCGGGTCCTCCTCGATCGGGTGCTGGCGGAGGTCTGCCGCCTGGAGAACGAGGGGTGGCAGTTCGAGGCGGCATCGGCGTCGTTCGATCTCCTCGTGGAACGCTGTGCCGGCGCCTTCCGGCCGGCCTTCGAGAAGCTCGCCTACAACGTCCTCGTGGAGAGCCGCGCCGCGGGGGCGGTCGACCGGGCCGCGGGCGAGGTGCGCACGGAGGCGACGGTGAAGCTCGTCGTCGCCGGCACGGTCCGTCACGAGGTGGCGGAGGGGGACGGCCCGGTGAACGCCCTCGACGCCGCGATCCGCAAGGCCCTCGGCACCGCTTATCCGGCGGTCGAGCGGATGTCGCTCCTCGACTACAAGGTGCGCGTCATCAACGCCCAGGAGGGAACCGCGGCGAAGGTGCGCGTGTCGATCGAATCGACCGACGGCGAGAACGTGTGGGGCACGGTGGGGGTGAGCGAGAACGTGATCGAGGCGAGTTGGCTGGCGCTCGCCGACGCCTTCTCCTGGTTCCTCGGCCGCACGGCGCCGGGCGACGTCAGCGGCTGAGCCCCGCCAGACGCGCCGTCTCCTCGTAGCCGCGGAGGCCCGCCGTCGCCCCCAGACCGGTGACGCAGCACGCCGCCGTCGCCGCGCCGAGCGACGCCGCGTCGCGGGCCGGCATGCCGAGGAGGAGGCCGGTGAGCAGCCCGGCGAGGAGCGAGTCGCCGGCGCCGGTAGTGTCGACGACCGGGCCGGGCGCGGAGACGCAGGGAACGTCGAGCCACTCGCCGGCCGACGGCGAAAGGAGCGTCCCCTTCGTCCCCAGCTTCACCCCCACGATGCCCGGTGCCCCGTGGCGGCGGTAGCACTCGACGATCGCGCGCGGGTCGTCGAGTCCGGTCTGGTGACGGGCCTCGTCGAGGCTCGGCACGTAGACGTCGACCGAGGGGAGCGCGCCCGACACCTGGGCGAGGGTGCCGCCGCTGCCGGCCGTCTCGAGTGCCACCATGCAGCCGGTCGCCCGGATCTCGGCCAGGGCCTCGGCGAGGTCGGGCTCGAGGCCGGGGAGGAGACCGAGATAGCCCACCAGCGCCAGCCGCGACGCGCCGAACCAGGGGAGCTGGCGGCGCACGAAGGCCAGGTCGACGAGGGCCGGAGCCCCGCCATGGTGGGCGAAGCTGCGCTCGCCGGAGGGGTCGATGAGCACGGCGGTGGTGCTCGTGGCGGCGTCGGCCCGGCTCTCGAGCGGACCGGTGAGGATCCCTTCGCCCAGGAGCGTGGTGCGGATCACGTCCCCCCAGACGTCGTTCCCCACGAGGCTCGACGCCGCCACCGTCATCCCCAGCCGGGCCATCGCCGTGCCGGTGTTGCAGACGATGCCGCCGGTGGTGACCTGGATCGGATCGACGTGGAACAAGGTTCCGGCGCCCGGGGGCACGGTGAGCGGAACCGGGCGGACGAGGATGTCGGCGACGCAGGTGCCGCAGACGATGCAGTCGGTCGTCTCGGGGGCGGAGGCGTTCATGGTGCGGCCCGGGAGGCTCTCGGGGGCGGAGGGTGCCTGTTCGCCGGGGAGGGGCCCCCGCTGCGTGTGGAGGAGGATAGTGCATGAGCGCGATCCGACGCCACAATGCCGGCCTCCCGCGCACGACGCCCTGGCCGTCCGTGGAAAAAGTCATCCGTGACCTTTTTCCACTCGGGACACCCCCGAAAAAGCAGAGGGTTTTCGTGGGTGTCGGCCGCCGCATCCAGCGGCGGAGCACTTTATCCACAGCCTGCTAGCCGCGGGCGATCCCTCCGGAGCCGCTCGATGAACCGCCGGTCCACCCAGATCGACACGATCCACGCCGCCCTCGCCCCGCCGGTGCGGAAAGCCCTCGACGCCATCCGCCGCGCCGTCCACGCCGCGGCCCCCGGCGCGGAGGAGTGTCTCGCCTACGGGATGCCGGCGGTGCGCTACGAGGGCAAGCCGCTCGTGGCGTGGCGGGCGGCGGCGAAGCACTGCGCCTTCCATCCATTGAGCGGTCAGACGGTGGCGGCCTGCCGGGACGTCCTCGGCGGCTACGACACGAGCCCCGGCACGATCCGCTTCACCCCCGACCGCGTCCTCCCGCCGTCGGTGGTGAAGCGACTCGTCGAGGCGAGAATCAACGAGAACCGTGCGCTCGGTGCGAAGCCGCAGCCCTCCGGGACCGCGAAGCGGCCCACGGCCACGAAGACGCGGAAAAAGGTGGCGAAGAAGGTAGGGAAGAAGGTGCCGAAGAAGCAGGTGGCCGAAGCCGGGACGAAGCGGGTGAAGAAGGCAGCCGAGGCATCCCCCGCGAAGCGGGCTGCCGGGACGCGGCCGGCGACGGGGCACGTCGGACGGAAGGGGAAGCGGCGCGACGGCTGACCGTCCCGGTCGCGGGTCACGTTTCGGATGGGAGGCCCCCACGCGCGACCGAAGCGTGGCAAGCGCCGCACGGGAGGGGCATGCCCGACCGGGGCAACCTTGCTCCCCCCGAGCGGTGCGAATACGATCGCCGGGCGACGGGAATGCGACGCCGTCGCGGCGATCCCGGCCCCGGTCGGGGGGCGGATGGCAGCCCCCCCTCGCTCCCCGGCTCCCCCCAGCCTGTCCCCTCGCGGCCGTCGATGGACCCCCGCCTCCTCCCTACGGCTCTGCTGCTTCTCCTCGCGGTCGCGGGTCGGGTCGCCGGGGCCGATCCGTCGACGCTCTGGTCGACGAAGGTGCAGCCGCTCTTCGACCTCCACTGTGTGAAGTGCCACGGGCCGATCGAGCAGCATGGGGGTTTGGAACTCGACACCCCCGCCGCGGTGCTCGGCGGCGGCGATGGCGGGGCGGTCGTCGTGGCCGGGCAGCCGGAGGCCAGTCCGCTGTGGCGGAATCTGGCGGCCGGGGCCGAGCCCCACATGCCGCCTGAAAAACAGCTCACCGGGGAGCAGATCGCGGTGATCGGCGAGTGGATCGCCGCACTCGCGGCCGCCCCGGTCGACCCGGCCGGGGAGCCGGCGCGGCGGGCCGGCGAGCCGAGGGCCTTCGCCACGGTGACCGAGGCGATCGACACGCTCGTGGCCGAGGAGTGGGCGCGGCGGGGCGTGGAGCCGGCGGCCCCCGTCGACGACGCCACCTGGTGCCGACGCGTGTGGCTCGACCTCGCCGGCCGGATTCCGACCGAGGCCGAGCGTGCCGATTTCCTCGGGGCGCCCCCCGACGCCCGGCGGCAGGCGCTCGTCGAGCGTCTCCTCGAGTCCGACGAGCACGCGGTGCGGATGCGCGAGCTGTGGGACGTGTTCCTGATGGGACGCGGCAAGCGGGAATCGCGCGAGGATCGTCGGCGCGCCAGCGGCTGGTGGGACTGGCTCGAGCACGCCTTCCGCACCAACCGACCGTGGGACGAGATCGTCCGCGAGATGCTCGTCGCCCGCCCCGTCGATCCCGATCGCAAGGGGGCCTCCTGGTTCCTCTACGAGCGCCGCAACGACCACCAGGCGATCGCCGAGGCGGTCGCGCCGATCGTCTACGGCACCCGCATCGACTGCGCCCAGTGCCACGACCATCCGCTCGCCCGCGAGATCAAGCAGGCCCACTACTGGGGCCTCGTGGCCGCCTTCAACCGGGGGAAGAACGTCGAAGGATCGAGCGACGTGGCGGAGTCGGCCGTGGGCGGCTTCGTCAACTTCACGAACCTCAAGAAGGAATCGCAGCCGGCGCTCGTGACGCTGCTCGGCGGCGCGACGGTGGCGGAGACGAGGCCCGAGGAGGGCAAGCAGGAGGAGGACGCCGACGACAAGTACGTCGATCCGGCGGCGAAGCCTCGTGTCCCGAAGTTCTCGCGGCGCGAGGCCTTCGCCGCGGCGGCGACCCGCGACAACCCGCTCCTCGCCCGGGCCTTCGTCAATCGGATGTGGGCGGTCTTCCTCGGGCGGGGCATCGTGGCGCCGGTCGACGAGATGAACGCCCGCAACAGTCCCAGCCATCCCGCATTGCTCGAGTGGCTCGCCGCCGACTTCGCCGGGCACGGTCACGACATCCGCCGGCTGGTGCGCGGGCTCGTCCTCAGTCGGGTCTACGCCCTGGGTCCGTCGGCGGGCACGCTCCCCGAGGCGTTCGCTGGTGCGGCGGAGCGTCCGCTCACCGCCGAGAGCCTCGCCCGTTCCTGGTGCATCGCCGCCGGGCGGGCGCCGGACGACGACGCCCTGCGCCGCGCGACGGTGGTGGCCATGCCGGAGGTGATGCCGCGGGAGTACCACGCCACCTTCCAGCAGGCCCGGTTCCTCTCGTCGGCGCCGGCCCTGCACGCCCTGCTCGAGCCGCTGCCCGGCAGCACCACCGAGCGGATCGCCGCCATCACCGGCACCCCCGCCCGGGTCGATGCCGCCTTCAGGGCGGTCTACGGCCGCCCGCCGGGGGCCGACGAGGCGGCCCTGGCCGGGGAACTCCTCGACGCGCGTCCGGGGGAGCCGGTCGAGGCGATCCGCGACCTGCTCTGGGCCCTGATGGTGAGCCCCGAGTTCCTCTCGATGCCGTGAGCACGATGCAGCGACCCTCCCCGCCGCCACCCGCCGGACAGTGCCCGACCGACGAGCACCGCCTCCATCGGCGGCTC
>CAZMOU010000169.1:0-9599 GCA_964567835.1 uncultured Chitinophaga sp.
CGCGGACGCCGATCATGCCCTTCAAGGGCTTCGAGGTGCATCCGCTCTACGACGATTTCTCCGTCCCCACCTTCGACGGCCGTCACAACCTCATCAAGGGGGGCTCCTGGATCTCCACCGGCAACGAGGCGCTCGCCAGCGCCCGCTACGCCTTCCGACGCCACTTCTACCAGCATGCCGGCTTCCGCCCGGTCGTCGATTCATCCACCGACGGCGCCGACACGGAAGGCTCGCGCCTCTACGAGACCGACGCGCTCGTGACGCAGTATCTCGAGTTCCATTACGGGCCGGAGGCGCTCGGCGTCCCCAACTTCCCCCGGGCCTGCGCCGCCGAGGCGATCCGCCACCTGCCCGCCGACCGGCGCCGTCGGGCCCTCGACATCGGCTGCTCGGTGGGACGCTCCACGTTCGAACTCGCCCGCTGGTTCGAGACGGTCGAGGGGGTCGACTTCTCCGCCCGTTTCATCCAGTCGGGGGTGCGGCTCGGGCAGGGAGGCGAGGTGCACTACGAGGTGTCCACCGAGGGGGAGCTGACGACGAAGCGCGGCGTGTCCCTGGAGCGGCTCGGCCTGTCCGACGTCGCCGGACGCGTGGCGTTCACCCAGGGCGACGCCTGCAATCTGAAGCCGATCCACGGCGGCTACGACCTCGTCCTCGCCGGAAATCTCGTCGACCGGCTCTACGATCCGTCGCTGTTCCTCGAGCTGATCACCGGGCGGATCCTCCCCGGCGGCCTGTTCGTGGTCACCACTCCCTGGACCTGGCTCGAGGAGTACACCCCGAAGGACAAGTGGCTCGGCGGTCGGCGCGAGCATGGGGAGCCGCTCTCCGGGTTCGAGGGACTCCGACGGGCGCTCGATCCGGCGTTCGAACTGGTCCACCGGACCGACATTCCCTTCGTGATCCGCGAGACCTCGCGGAAGCACCAGCATTCGATCGCCGACGTCACGGTGTGGCGTCGCCGCGGGAGCCCGTGACGCAGGCCCCCGGATCGGCTATCGTCGGGGGATCCTCCATTCCCGGGTGCCCACGGTGCCGAAGCCCAGCGAACCGTTCGATCCCTGCCGTGCCTGGCTGGGGATCGACCGCGCCGATCTCGCCGACCCGTTCCTCGTCCTCGGCCTCGCGGCCGGGGAGAACGACGCGCTGCGGGTCCTCCGTGCCGCCGAATCGCGTCTCACCCGGCTCAAGGGGCTCGCCGCCGGCGAGCACCATGCCGCCCGCGAGGCGTTGATCCTCCGCGTCGAGCAGGCGCGCGAGGCGGTGCTCTCGCGGATCGCCCAGGGAGCGCCGCGGGCCCCCGGATACTCGATGCCCCCGCCGCCCCGACAGACCCGTGCCGCCGACGACGCCACCGTCGTCCTCTCCGACGCCCCGGAGGCGGAATCGGCCGCGGAGCCGGTGATCCGTGTCCGCCCACCCCGTCCCCCCCGTCGCCGCCAGAGTGCCGCGGTCTGGGTGTCGATCCTGGCGATGCTCGCGAGCGTCGCCGCAGGGGCGGCGTTCGTCTGGCAGCAGGGCCGGCTCGACAGGCAGCGCCAGGCCGCCCGGGCGGCGGCCAAGGCCGCGGAGCGGGAGGCGCTCGGGGCCCGGCCCGACGCCGACGCGGCCGAAGGGACGGATCGGCCGGAGCGGGATGCCGGCACGCGGCCTGCCAAGCCGCTCCGGGATGACGCGCTGGTGTCGTCGAGTCCGCCCCCCGACCGGTCGACGCGTCCCGCGCGGCCGCCGACGCCGAGGCGCGACACGCCGGCCCCAGAGGCCGCTCCGCCCGCCGTCGCGGCGCTCGGCACCGCGGCGCCCGCCGCCGACCCCGCGATGGAGGACATGGCGGACGAGATGGCGGACACGGAGCCGATGGCCGACACGGGTGAGGATCCGACGGAGCCCTCTCCCGACGACCCGCCCCCCGCCGCCGACCCGGCCGCGGGCGATGCTTCCGAGGTCGACGATGCCGTGCGCGGAGCGCTCGCGGCGCTCCGCGAAGGGGACTTCGATACCGCCGACTCCGTCCTCGCCTCGGCGCTCGAGGACGCCGCGGCGATCCCCGCGAAGCGCCGCGTCTCCGACTGGCAGGGCCTGGCCCGGTACGCGCGGGATTTCGCGGGGTTCCGCGACAAGGCGGTCGGCGACGTCCGCTCGGGCAACGAGTTCGACGTCAACGGCAAGAAGGTCGCGGTCGTGGAGATCGACGAGAAGAAGTTCGTCTACCGCTTCCAGGGGCGGAACCGCACCTGCCCGCGCGACCGGATCCCGGCCGGGATCACCTTCGCCATCGTCTCCGCCTGGTTCGACGCGCGTCCCGACAACCAGTTGTTCCTCGGCGCGTGGCACGCCACCAAGCCCGAGCCGGACGCCGACAAGGCCCGGGCCTGCTGGGAACGCGCCGAGAAGGGGGGCCTGAGCGCCGAACCGCTGCTGCGGCTCCTCGACGATCCCGCACTCGCCGCGGAGGCCGATGCTCCGCCCGGCGGCGGCGACGACGGCATGTGACGCGTCACCACGCCGCCTCGAGCACCGTCCGCAGTTCCCCGGGATCGAGCTGAACCGGGTTTCCCCGCATGCTCGCTCCCCCGGAGTGGTCCGCCAACCACCCGATCCGATCGCGGGCGAGACCGACGTCACGGAGCCGCCGCGGGAGACCGGCCGCCGCGGACACTTCCGCGCACAACCGCCCGATGCGATCGACGAACGACCCGGCGGCGTCGGCCCCCCGGGCGCCCGGATCGAGCGTCCGCTCGAGGACGGCGTAGTCGGCGGCGGCGGCCGGTGCGTTGACGCCGAGCGCCACAGGGAGGAGCAGTCCGCAGGCGACGCCATGGGGCGTGCCGCACTCCACGCCGAGCGGCGCGGCCACGCCGTGCGCGAGCCCCAGGCCGGCATTGGCCAGCGCGAGCCCCGAGAGCAGCGCCGCATGGGCCATCGCCGCGCGGGCCTCGGCGTCGGACGGGTCCGCCACCACGCGCGGCAGGGCCTGCAGCGCACGGGGCAGGGCGTCGACGACCAGGGCCCGTGGCAGCGGCCGGCGGACGCGGCAGATGAAAGCCTCGACGAGCTGCGTGACGCAGTCGAGCCCGGCGGCGGCGACGACGTCGGGCGGGCAGCCGCGGCCGAGATCGGGATCGACGATCACGGCACGCGGGACCATGAGCGGGCTGCGGAGGCTCTTCTTGAAGCGGCGCCGCGGGCAGGCGATGACGGCGTTGCGCGTCGCCTCGGCGCCGGTGCCGAACGTGGTGGGCAGCGCCACCACCGGCAGCGGCGCGGTGGCGATGGGGATGCCGCGGCCCATTCCCTCGAGCCGGTCGACGATCCCTTCGTCGTACTCCGCCGCCGCGAGCCCGGCCGGGAGGTTCGTCGCCAGCGCCGCCAGCGCCTTTCCGAGATCGATCGCCGACCCCCCTCCGACGGCCACGATCACCACCCCGTCACGTGATCCGGATGGCAGCCCGGCGAGGGCGCCAGCGACTTGGTCGACGGTGGGCTCACCGGAGGCGACGGCCACGACCTCGGCCGTCAGGCCGGCGGCGCCGAGCGCCTCCTCGATCCGCCCGCGGGTCGCGCCGTCGAGGAGGCCACGGCGACCGCCGACGAGCCACGCCCGGCGCCCGAGCGCCGCGGCCACCTCGCCGGTCTCCGCGACCCGCCCCGCGCCGAGGCGGATCACCGGGGGCGCGACGAAGTCCCAGGCGCCGGGGGCGGGCCCGACGTCCGATCGATCGACCACGCCCCCGTGGGCTACACTCTCGCTGCCGCGCGTCATGCCGATTCCCTCGTCCTTCCCGCCCGAGTCGAGCCCAGGATGACCACCGCTCCGCAGGACGCCCTGGAGATCCCGCTGGTCGCCGGGCCCGTGCGCGGCTCGATCCGGCCGCCCGGGTCGAAGAGCATCACCAACCGGGCCCTCGTCTGCGCGGCGCTGGCGCGCGGAACGTCCACGCTCGCAGGCGCGCTCGACAGCCAGGATACCCGGGTGATGGCCGACGGGCTCTCCCGCCTCGGGATCGGTGTCGACCCAGACTGGGGATCGGGCACGATCCGCGTGCGCGGGACGGGGGGCCCGATCCCCGCCCCTTCCGCCACCCTCGACTGTGCCGCCAGCGGCACGACGATCCGATTCCTCGCCGCGGTGTGTGCCCTTGGCCACGGCACCTACCGCCTCGACGGCACCGCACGGATGCGGAAGCGCCCCATCGGCGACCTCCTCGAGGCCCTCCGGGCACTCGGCACCGACGCCGTGGCCGAGAGCCCGGGAGGATGTCCGCCCGTGGAGATCCGCGCGAGTGGACTGGCGGGCGGCATCACCGCCGTGCGCGCGGGGACGTCGAGCCAGTTCGCCAGTGCCCTGGCGATGGTCGCCCCCTGCACCACGCGCGGGATGACGATCGACTTCGAGGGGCGGCCCGTGTCGCTTCCCTACCTCGAGATGACGCGCCGGGTGATGGCCGATTTCGGCGCCGAGTGCCGGGTGGCCGGACCTTCCCGCTGGGTCATCCCCGCCGGAGGCTACGTCGGCCGCCCGTACGCGATCGAGCCCGACGCCTCGGCCGCGAGTTACTTCCTGGCCGCCGCGGCGATCACCGGCGGGGAAGTGACGGTGGAGGGGCTCTCGCGGCGGAGCATGCAGGGGGACGTGGGCTTCGCAGCCGCGCTCGAGTCGATGGGGTGCACGGTGCGCTGGCACGAACCCGACGGCGATCCGGCGGCCGACAGCGTGACGGTGTCGGGCCGCGCGGCGCGGGGCATCGCCATCGACATGAACGCCATCAGCGACACCGTCCCCACGCTCGGCGTCGTGGCCCTCTTCGCCGAGGGCCCGACGTCGATCACGAACGTGGCCCACATCCGCGACAAGGAGACCGACCGGATCTCCGATCTGGCGCGCGAGTTGCGCAGGCTCGGCGCGTCGGTCGACGAGCGGCACGACGGGCTCACGATCCACCCCGCCCCGCTCCGTGCCGCGGCGCTCGAGACCTACGACGACCATCGCATGGCGATGAGCCTGGCGCTGGCGGGCCTCCGCGTCCCGGGGGTGCGGATCATCGACCCCGGCTGCACGGGGAAGACCTTTCCCGGATACTGGCGGGCCCTGGCGGGCATCGCCCGGATGACCGCGGCCGATCTCGACGCGCGTGGCTGGCCAGCCACCTGCCGTCCGTGAGCCGTCACGACACCGCGCGACGCTCGTCGGGGCAGCCCACCTCCGCCAGACGGCGCGTCGCGCGGTCGAGGAGATCCTCGACCCGATCGTCGCTCACGCGTTCCTCGGCAGGTCCGGCCGGCTCGAGCGGACGGAGCACGGGACCGCTCCGGGGACCGGTCAGGGAGGGTGCGGTGGCGGTGAAGTGCCCCTGGCAGTGGCCGCAGTAGACCTGTCGCCCCAGAAGCCCGACCCGGATGCGCAGCGACCGTCCGCAGACGGGACAGGGCTGGAAGAAGTAGACGGGGTTGGTCATCGCGTGCCTTCTCCGCGGCCGACAGGCCTCCCTTCGCCCCCTCCGGGCATTCTACCCGCCCCCGGTCCGCCGACCAACGGGTCCGCGCTGCCGGCGAAACGCCCCTGCACGACGCCCGTCGACTAGGATGTCTGCCGATCCGACGCCCGCCCCGCTCCCGCCGCGACCGATGAAGCGTGACTGGTACACGCCGCTTGTGATCCTCTTCTGGGCGGCCTCGACGGGCTGGCTGGTGCACAGCAAGATCCTGCCGGCGTGGCGCCCGGGCGAGCCGCCGCCGTCGCAGGAGGTCCACCGCGCCGGTGGACGCCCCGCGCCGGTGGCTTGGACCCTGCTCGTCGACGACGAAGCGGTGGGATGGTCGATCAGCCGCGCCACCCGGCATGCCGACGGTGCCATGGACGTCGAGAGCCTCCTCCACCTCGAGGGGCTGCCGGTCGGTGGGTTCCTCCCCCCCTGGTCACGTTTCCTGCTCGGCGGGTCGGTGGCGCCCGAGACCACGCTCACGCTCGAGGCGCGGGGAAGGATGGCGATCGATGCCGCCGGAAGGCCCGTGTCGTTCGCATCGACCGTCGAGTTCCCCGACGACGGACGGATCGACCTCACCGGCGAGGTGCGCGGCGGCGAGGTGGCGATCGTGGTGCGCGCCGGCGACATGCGGTACGAGACGAAGCGGGCCCTCCCCGACGGCCTCGTCCTCCGTGACGAACTCTCTCCGAACGCCACGCTCCCCGGCCTCGCTCCGGGGCGCACGTGGACCGTGCCGGTGTACGGACCGCTCCGCCCCGGCGGAGCCCCCGTCGAATTCCTCCACGCCGAGGTGGGGACGCCGACGACGATCGTGCACGGCGGCCGTCCGGTGATCGTCGACGTCGTCGCCTATCGGGACGACCCCACCTCCTCGCGCGACCCGCGGGCGACCCTCTGGGTGGATGCCGACGGACGCGTTCTCCGCCAGGAAGCGACCACGCTGGGGAGGCGATTGGTCTTCGAGCGCCGTGACGACGCCGAGGCGGTCCGTCTCGCCTCGACGACCATGGCCGGCCCGGACGAGGCCGTCGGGGAGCCGGCACCATGATCGAGTTCACCGGGGTGACGCGGCGCTACGGCGCGAAGGTGGCGGTCGACGGGCTCGATCTCCTCGTGCCGCGCGGCGAGCTGTTCGCGCTCCTCGGCCCCAACGGCGCCGGGAAGACGACGACGATCAAGCTCCTCGTCGGGTTGCTCCGCGCCTCGTCCGGGAGCGTGCGCGTGGCGGGACACGACCTGGCGTCGGACCCGCGTGGGGCCCTCGTCCACCTCGGCTACGTCCCCGACGAGCCCGCCCTCTACGACAAGCTCACCGGGGGCGAGTTCCTCCGCTTCATCGCCGACATGTTCGGCATGAAGCCCGATGTCGCCGCCCGGCGCATCGCGGCGGAGATCGCGACGTTCGAACTGGAGGGATTCGTCGACGAGCTCGCCGAGAGCTATTCGCTCGGCATGCGCCAGCGGCTGGTGTTCGCGGCGGCCCTCCTCCACGACCCCGACGTGCTGGTCCTCGACGAGCCGATGGTGGGGCTCGACCCGCGCAGCGTCCGCATCGTGAAGGACATGCTGCGCCGGCGCGTCGCCGCGGGCATGACGGTCTTCATGTCGACCCACACGCTGGCGATGGCGGAGGAGATGGCCGACCGCGTGGGGATCATGGTGCGCGGCCGGCTCCGCTTCCTCGGCACGGTCGCCGAGCTCCGCGGCAGATGCCCGCCCGGGTGCGGGGAGGAGGGGGCGAACCTCGAATCGCTCTATCTGGCCCTCACCGCCGAGGCGGCCGGCGGAGCGGAGCCATGAGCGCGCCCGGCCGTCCCCACGGCGACCCGCCCCCCGCGGGGTGCCGGCTCGTCGGCGACGACGAGGAGGCACGGACCCTCCGCCGCCTGCGCTTTCTCGTCGCCCGCTCCACGCTGCGCTCGATGCTCGCCACCGCACGGCTCCGGCTGGGGCTCGTGGTGTTCTTCAGCGCCGTCTTCTGGGTGACGCTCTACCTGCTCTTCCACGAGGCGTTCGCGTTCGTCGACGCACTCCACGCCGAGGTCGTGCCGTTCCTCTTCAACGCCTTCTTCTCGTCGTTGATGGTGATGCTCGTCTTCTCCGCCGGGATCCTCCTCTACGGCAGCCTCTACACCTCGCCCCAGGCACGGCTGCTGCTCACGCTGCCGACGCGGGCGGGGGCGATCTACGGCCACGCCTTCCAGGAGGCGCTGTGGTTCGCCGGATGGGGTTTCGTCCTGCTCGGGAGCCCGATGCTCGTGGCCCACGGCGTCGTCCGCGAGGCACCCTGGACCTACTACCTGCTCCTCCTGCCGCTCCTCGTCTCGTTCGCCGCCATCCCGGCCACGCTGGGCGGGATCCTCTGCATGCTCCTCGTGGCCTGGCTGCCGCGCCTGCGTCTCCACACGGCGGCGATCGCCGCCGCCGCGGCGGTCGCGGTCCTCGTCTGGCTGGGGTGGTCGGCCCTCGCGGCCCCGCGGGCGCCGGCGATGTCGGCCGAATGGTTCGAGGAGGCGCTCTCCCGCCTGCGGATCACCGAGCAGCGTGTCAGCCCCGGCACATGGCTGACAAGCGCGCTGGTCGACGCCGCCTCCCGGCCGCGCGACGGCGGCGGGCAGGAGCGGCTCGCCGACGCCCTGCGCTACCTCGCCGTGCTCGCCTCCAACGCGCTCTTCCTCGGCCTCGTCGCCCGGGCGGTCGCCGAGCGGCTGCTGCGTGTCGGCGTCAGCCGGCTGCGGGGGGAGGCCCCCGGACCGCGCCGCCGCCGCCCGCGGCCGGCGGCCATCGACCGGTGGATCGTCGCCGCCGGCACCGCCGCTGGCCGGCCGCTGCGTCTGCTCGTCGTGAAGGACCTGCGCGTCTTCCGCCGCGATCCCGCCCAGTGGTCCCAGGCGGTGATCTTCGTCGGTCTCCTCGGGCTCTATTTCTGGAACATCCGCGTCTTCGACTACCACCACGCCTACGCGGCGATGATCGGATTCCTCAATCTGGCCGTCGTGGCCCTCATCCTCGCCACCTTCACCACGCGCTTCGTCTTTCCCTCGATCAGCCTCGAGGGGCGGCGTTTCTGGATCCTCGGCCTGCTCCCCGTGGCCCGCGACCAGATCGTCTGGTCGAAGTTCGTCTTCTCGTTCCTCGGCGGCCTGGTGCCCTGCATGGGGCTCGTGGCCCTGAGCGACGCCATGCTCGGCGTCGCGCCCTGGATCATCGCCCTCCACGAGGCCTGCTGCCTGTCGCTGTGCGCGGGCCTCACGGGGATCGCGGTCGGCTTCGGCGCGGTGTGGCCCGACCTGCGCGAGACGTCGCCCGCCCGGCTCGCCTCCGGGTTCGGCGGCACCCTCTGCCTGGTGGCCAGCGCCCTAGTCATCATCGCCGCGGTCCTCGCCGCGGCCGTGCCGGTGCATTTCCGTCTCGCGGCCGACGACCGGGAGGGGCCCGCCAGCGCCCTCCGCCTCGTCGACGCGGCCGTCATCGGTGGGGCGGCGACATCCATCGCCGTGGGGGTCGCGGCGGCGGCGATCCCGATGGCACTGGGCCTGCGTGCCTTCCGCCGCCTCGAGCCGTGACGTCCCCCGGCGGGGTCGATGCCGCGGTGGCGGTCGCGGGCCGGGCGGCCGCCGGGAAGGTGTTTTCCGCCCGTTCCCCGGTCGCGTGGCGGGGAGCGATGACTTTTTTCCAGGGCGGTTATCCTCCCCCCCGGTTTGCGGTTCTCCTCTGGACAATCGGGCGACGGAGCGGTTTGCTTCCCCTCCGTCCGCGGCACGCTCGGCGGAATCCCGGAAAGGGTGCCATGATCGATACCTACTTCCCGCTGGCTCGTTCGCTCCCCGACGCCCCGGAGGAGGTCCGCCGCGGAGTGGCGCCCGCGCCCCCCACGGTGCGGGTGGGCGCGGTGCAGTACCTCAACACCCGGCCCCTGGTCCATGGGCTCGGAGGCCCCGGCATCTCGCTCGATTACGACCTGCCCAGCCGACTCGCCGATCGCCTCGCCTCCGGCGATCTCGACGTGGCCCTCATCCCTTCGATCGAGTTTTTCCGGGGGGACGCCTACTCGCTCGTGTCGGACGCCTGCATCGGCGGCCGCGGACCCGTGATGAGCGTCAAGCTCTGCTT
>CAZMOU010000170.1:0-9563 GCA_964567835.1 uncultured Chitinophaga sp.
ATCCCCCCGCCACGCGCCACCTCTCCCCGGCGGGCCGCCCGTGGACGGGCGAACAGCCACGCGGGATGGCCTAGTGGGAGGGGCTCGCGCGGATCCTCGACGAGGAACCGGTGGAGGCGCGCGACCGGATGATCCTGGGCATGCTCGCCGCGCTCGGCATCGAGAAGGGAAAGCCCTTCGCGCCGGACGAGCGCCAGCGATCGATCCTCCTCGAGGGCGCCCTCGTCGGCGAGGTGATGGCACGCACGATCGGGTACGCCAAGCGCTTCCCCGGGGTCCACGTCTGGCCGGGGCGCGGGTGGGAGTTATCGCTGAGTCTGGCGGAGACCTCGCAGGAGGTGCCGACTCGGACGCAGTTCGACGAGCGGACGAGTTGGTTCTACGAGGCGGTGGGGGTGTCGACAGGGATGATGGGCCGCACCGTCGGTGCCGGGCAGGTCTACCTCGAGGCGTCGCGCGACGCGGCGGGCCGCTGGCTCGACGGCGGCAGGACCTACCTCCTCCGCGTCCCGCCGGAGGCGCCCGTGGCGCAGTTCTGGTCGGTGACCGTCTACGACAACCAGTCGCGCTGCTTCGTCGACACGGGCGTCCAGCCCGACCGTTCGTCGCGCGACGCCCTCCACGCGAACGCCGACGGCTCGGTCGACTTGTGGTTCGGCCCGGAGTGTCCTGCCGGAGTACCCGGGACGAACTGGATCCGCACCCTCCCGGGGCGCGGATGGTTCAGCTACTTCCGCCTCTACGCGCCGACGCAGCCCTTCTTCGACCGGACGTGGGTGCTGGCCGACTTCGTGTCCGTCGACCGGGCCGCCGGGTGAGGGCAGGGCGGCCGATCCACCACGTCCGGGATCCCAACGAGGAGTTCGACCCATGACCTTCCGCCCCGCCGTGCCGATCCTCCGCAGCTTCGACGAGGCGAAGGCGAAGGAGTTCTACGTCGGCTTCCTCGGGTTCGCCGTCGACTTCGAGCACCGCTTCGAACCCGACATGCCGCTGTACATGGGGATCTCGCGCGGCGAGTGCCGGATCCATCTCTCCGAGCATTTCGGCGACGCCGCGCCGGGAGCGCGGATCCGCATCGAGGTCGACGACGTGAAGGGGCTGTGCGAGGCGCTCGGTCGGAAGGCCTACCGCAACGCCCGTCCCGGCTGGCAGGACCAGGAATGGGGCTGCACCGAGATGACGATTCACGATCCCTCCGGCAACCGGCTCACGTTCTGGACGGCGCTCGCCGCGGACGCCTGACCCGCCCGGGCAGGCCGATCATCGGGGCCGTCCGCGCGGGGGGTCGCGTTGAGGCTGCCGTGGTGCCCGACCTTGTACACGTCGACCCCGGCGAGCCGTTCTCTCGTCGTGGGGGCATCCTTGGCGTCCTCCAGCGCGTACAGCCAGGGCTCGAGTTGGGCGTCGCCGGGAAAGAGCAGGCGCCGGCCGCAGGCCTCGATAAGGAGGATCAGGCTCGTGTTGTTGAGTTCCCGGTCGAGTTGGCGGACGATCTCGAGGAGATGGGCGGAGTCGGCCTTCTCCAGCCGGTCGCAGAACCAGCGGACTTCGGCCGGCAGGGCCGCCGCCCGGCGGCGACCCGACGGCCGTCCCCGGCCCGCCGTCATCGCGACGGATGCCAGGTGCCAGAACTCGGCGGCATCGGCGGATCGCATGCGGCGGATCGCCTCGGTCTGCGTGAGATCGGGGGGCCCGAGGACGTCGATCCGCACGCCGGGAAGGATCCTCCCCAACCGCAGGTCGGTGCCGTGCCTCGCCCAGACCGCCCGTGCGCCCGGGGCGCGCCCCATCGCCTGCAGGTTCTCAACCGCGGAGCGGTTGGCGACGTTGGTCCGGCCGAGGAACCCGAGCTGCGAAAGCGCTCGCTGCGAGAGCCCGCGCACGGGTGCCGCCGAGCGCCGCACCATCTCCTCCGCGATCGCGTTCATGGCCCCGAGCCCACGCACGTACGCCCGTTCCGATTCGGTCGTGGCCCGCCGTGCGTCGCGGGCCGCACGCGGGTCCTCCGTCCAAGGCTGGATCACGACCCGCGGACGGAGCGCGCGGATGATCGCCCCCGGGCCGCCGCCGCGGCCGGTGGTCGAGAATCCGCTGATATGGTCCGCATGGCGGTGGCTGGCCACGAGGACCGCCAAGCCGTCGCGGCCGCACACCGCCGCGATCTCCCGTGCCACGCGGGTCAGGTGCTCCTCGACGCTCGCTGTCGCCCCCGGCGATCCCTTTCCCCGCGTCGTCGGGAGGTCGGTCGAGCCGAAGTCGACGAGCATGTGGCGCGTCCGCCGCTCGTAGCGGAAGGAGACGAGGAAGCAGTCACCGAACCCGACCTGGAAGGAACGGACGTCGACCGAGTGAGGGCCCGCCGCCATCGGATCACCACTCCTCTCCGGTTTGCCTGGGGACGCCGAATCCGGGCAGACGCCGCAGGGCGGCCGAGCGCCCGGAGCGGATGCCGATCGATCCATCGTTCGTTCGCACCAGGAGTCCGCTGCGGAGCAGGTGGAGCAGGCGCGTCCACTGCTCCGCCCCGAGGACGTCGTTGTGCACGTGATAAAGGGGCGAGCCGTATTCGTCGAAGACGAGGATCCCGCCGCCGCGGATGGTGGGCAACATCACCGACTCGTCGTCTCGGTCCTCCCCGAAGATGCCGCGCAGGTACTGCTTGATCTCGTCGGGGAGTCTCACCCGCAGCCCCCGCAGGTCCGCAAGCGAAGGCTTGAGCAGTTGCACGTATTCAACGACCGTCTCGTGGAGGATGAAGCCGTCGTCCCCGACCCGGTGGCAGGGGCGGACCGACTGCACCCGGGTGTGGGCCTCGGGGCGGAGACCGAGGGCCTCCCGGTTCGACCACAGGAAACGAAACACCTCCGACTCGTCGAAGCGGAGGGAATCGAAGTGAATGCCCGCGGTGCGCAGTCCTGGGGCGATCGGCTCCCAGTACCCCGAGCCCGGCGCGGCGGGACGGATGCCGGAGGACGCGAAGCTCGCCACGCTCAACCGGCGCAGCTTCCCGCGGCGGGCGTCCGGGCGGACCCGCAGGTCGGAGGTCAGGACCGCCGACACCGCGTCGCCGAACGTGACGTGCCCCGGCGGCATGTAGTCGATGGCCCGGATCCAGATCGTGAGCAGGGCGTCGGCGATGTCCGCCCCCTCCTCGACGACGCGCTCGAGCGGATAGCGACGCTGACCGGGGACCCCGAGCCCCCG
Organism: uncultured Chitinophaga sp.; assembly: GCA_964567835.1. Taxonomy (GTDB): domain Bacteria; phylum Planctomycetota; class Planctomycetia; order Pirellulales; family UBA1268; genus QWOP01. The sequence goes on from CAZMOU010000170.1 coordinate 3,208, forward strand.
GATCCGCGCGGCCCAGGCGTCGACGAACGCCCGCATCACAGCGGCGACGAACACCTCGCCGCGCCGGTGTGGCTCGAGGAACTCGGTTTTGGAAAGACCAACGTCGCCGGGCTCGAGCGCGATGCTGCGGCGGAGCACGTCGCCGTCGGCGTCGGGCCGTTCGCTCCCCACCTCGGCGGCGAGGCCGAAGAGGGCCGATTCCCGCAAGGCCTCCGCCGTACACGCGCTGGCCTTCACGCAGCCGTCGCCGTCGACGGCGCCGCGCCTGCCGCGCACGACGTGCCCCACGATCTCCGGCAGCGCGAACACCGAGAGCAGCGCGACGACGTCACTGAAGCCCTCGTGGAACGCCGCCTGGTCCGGGCTCGAGGGGACCGAATAGGCGGGCCGGAGGCCGTCGAGGAGCGCGTGACTGACCTCGTGGACGACGACGTCGTGCGAGAGCACGGTGTGCACGCGCGTACCCGACGAGCCCGCGAACGACCCGAACACGAGCCCCTCGTCGTCCTTCGCGTAGTAGGCGTTCGGCCCGTGCAGGGCGTGGGGCGCGACCTTGATCTGGTGGCTGTCGAAGGACCACCCCAGGCGCCTACCGAGGGCCGACTCGAAGCGGGCCAGCGTGCGCATCGAAAGCGCGTAGGCGTTCTGGGCGTGGAAGCGCCGGTCCTCGAGGATACCGACGGTGCCGTTCCGCCAGTGTCTCGGCTCCGCCTCCCCGGCGCGCGGCAGCACGTGGGCGCCGTGGAAGGAACGCGCCGCGGGGTCGTAGTCGACCACCTGGACGCGGTACCCCCGCGGCCCCGGGTGCAATTCCTCGGCGGGGACGGCGATCTCCGCCATGACGATCCGGCCGTCGGCGTGCCGCACGCCCGGATCACGGGCGACGATGGTCATCGAACGCATCGGCTGGTCGGGGGGCGCCGGCACGGGGGCCGTCGCCGTCCGTCGAACCTCACGACCGGTGCGCTTCAGCCGCTTGGCCATACGATCGCCACCGCTGGTGCGAGCCCCGGGTTCATTCGCCCCGTCGCGGGGCGTCCCCGACGATGATGGTTGTGCCGCGGACGGAAGCAACCGGAGTCGGACGACCGGAACGATCCCGACGACCCTCACGACCGGACACGCGCGTTGACGAGCGCCTCAGCCGGTCCCGCGGGGGAAGCCCTGCCTCCTCACGCGATCTTGTCGAACTCCCAGCCCTGCCGGTATTCGCGCGAGAGGAACTTCTCCGCCTCCGGGGCGTTGGGGATCTTCAAGGCCGCGGCGTCCCACTCGAGCTTTTTCCCGGAGCGGTAGGCGACGTTGCCGAGGTGATTGGCCTCGGTGAGGGGACCGGAGTAGGTGAAGGGGCAGGTGGTGGGGGCGCCGGTCTTGCAGGCGTGGACCCACTCGGCATGGTGGCCGATCGACGGCGGGATCGACTCCGGCGGTCGCTTGAAGTCGCGGACGTCCGGTCCGAAGAGGAGGAGGTGCCTGCCGTAGTCGGCCAGGAGCGACCCTTGCGACCCGACGAAGAGGCAGCCGGAATCCCAGCGCGGGATCGTGCCCTCCTGCCAGACCTGCGGCTTGTCGGCGCCCTGGTACCAGGTGAGCGCGAGCGGCGCCCGATCCCCCCGTGCGCCGTACGCGTACGTCACGTGCATGCTCGCCGGCGCCAGTTCCGGATGGGGGGGCGGTCCGAACGCCTCCACCGTCTTCGGGGCGTCGAGGTCGAGCGCCCAGAAGGGGAGATCGATCCAGTGGCTGCCGAGATCGGACATGGTGCCGCTGCCGAAGTCCCACCAGCGGTACCACTTCGGCCCCGGCCAGTAGACCTCGTGGAAGGGACGCTCCGGCGCCGGGCCGAGCCAGAGATTCCAGTCGAGCCCCTCAGGGACAGGCGTCGAACCGACGGGACGCTCCTGCACCGCGACGATGTCGCCGTACTTCTTCGCATCCTCGGGCGACTGCCGGCCCCAGGCCCGGCCCACCCAGCAGTGGACCTCCGAGACCTTCCCGATCGCGCCCCCCTTCACCAACTCCACCACGCGGCGGTAGTTGGCGTCGGCGTGGATCTGCGTCCCCATCTGCGTGGCGACGCCGGCGCGACGGGCCGCCTCGGTGACGACGCGGGCCTCGCGGACGTTGTGCGTCAGCGGTTTCTCGCAATAGACGTGCTTCCTTTCGCGGAGCGCCGGGAGCGTCGCGAAGGCGTGGGTGTGTTCGGTAGTGCTGACGACGACCGCGTCATAGTCGGCGGGCTTGAGCTCCTCGTAGAGCCGGCGGTAGTCGCCAAAACCCTTGGCGCCGGGCGCCTTGCCGAGGGCCCCGGCGAGCGTCTTGGCGTTGACGTCGCACACCGCCACCACCTGCTCGCCGAGGACGGCGTCGAGGTTGCCGCCGCCGCGGCCACCGCAGCCGATCACCGCGACGCGCAGCTTCTCCGCCTTGTTCTCGGCTCGGAGGATCCCCGGCACCGTGACCAGTGCCGACGCCATGCCGGCGCCCGCGGCCTGCCCGAGGAACCGGCGCCGCGATCGGGGCGTGGCGGGGTCGGGCGACGTGATCGGGGCCGAAGGACTGGCATCGCGCATGGCGATTCTCCTCGAGGAGCGGGGGACGGGGGACATGATCGGTCCACCGGTGGTGGGGAGGATAGTGCCGCGGGCGAGACACTGTCCACGGGGCGGGGCCCCGGGGGGCACCCGTTCCCGGGGCGGCCGGGCCGGCGCCCGGCGGCCGGGGCGGCGTCCGGTGGAGCGATCGGATCGGTCGCCGTGTGGATTCCTTGCCCCCGCGCGGCGGTCGCGACGATACTTGGGAGTTTCCCGGCCACTCCCCACCATTCCCCCCCGCATGCCCTCCCCGTCCCCCCACGCCCGACGCCGGCGCGCTCTCACGGCGGTCCTCCTGCTGGCCGCCGCGCTCGCCGGGGGCCCCGCCCGGGCGCAGCGTCCCCTCGTGGCGGCGCGCGAGTGGACCGATGCCACGGGGATGTTCAAGGTGACGGCGAGCCTCGTCGCTCTCGACGGCGACACGCTCACGCTCCGGCAGGAGGATGGAAGCGACCTGGAGATCGGTTACGGCGACCTCTCCGCGCTCGATCGGATCGTGGTGCAGCGGACGCGGCGGCGCGTCGCCCCGCGGAAGGGGGACGAGGCGCGGGAACCGCTCCCCTTCGACCCCGCCGCCGTCGCCACGAACCACACCGACTTCCCGCCGGCGGCGCCGGTGGCGGTACCTTCCGATCCGGCGCTCGCCGATCCGGTCCCGGCGGCCGGACGGGTGGCGATCCCCCGGGTCGATCCCTTCGACCGCGTCGCCCGGCTCCTGCCGGCCGGAGAGGGCCTGGTGCTCGTCGCGGTCGAGAATTCGACGCCGGGCAAACCGCTTCCCACCCGCGTGGTGTGGGTCGACCCGCGGAAGCAGGCCGTCGTCGCCGAGCAGTCGCTCCCCGGCCCCGACATCGTCCTCGACTACCATCCGCTCCTCGAGCGACTCCTCACCGTCTCGCGGGAGAAGTCGACCGCGGAGGGGGCGGCGCGGCAGGTGCTCACGCTCTGGGACGCCACCCCGGGGCGCAAGGGGATGACGCGGATCGTCGCCTGGAGGGCACCCTGCGCCGACAAGCAACCGCCGGCCCGCCACCCCTGGGGCCGGATCGTCGACGACGCGGCCGTGCTCCACCAGAGCAGCCGGGAGGAGTTCACCTGCTGGGACATCGACGAGCGGAAGGCCCGCTACCGTCTGGCGCAGTATCCGGGACACTCCCCCACCCCCGCGCTCTCGCCCGGCCGCCGCCATGTGGCGCTTCCCGACACGCGGCGCGTGCAGGTCTGCGACGCGGCCACGGGGGCGGTGGTCGTGTCGCTGCCGGTGGGCACGGTGTCGGGCGTCGCCTTCGACGCCGCGGGGAGGAGACTCGCGCTCGTGGTGGGGGGGACGGTGCAGGTCCACGACCTCTCCGATCCCGCCTCACCGATCCCCGTCTTCCGCGCGCAGGGATGCAGCGTTCACACGACGGCCCTCGAATGGCTCGGCGACGACACGCTCCTGGTGCAGTCGGCCGAGGGGCTCGGGGCGGTGGCCTGGTCCGTGACCAAGGGGCTCCCGGCCTGGCGCTACCAATGGCGACCGACGCAGTCGGGCGACTCGATCGCCGGCCTGGCCGAACGCGTGGTCGGGGGAACGCTCCTCTATGCGGCGCCCGGCGCCGATCCGGACGACGCCGCGTCCGACGCGGACGGGGAACTGGCGACGGTGGTGGCGGCGGCGGTGCCGGAGGCCGCCGTGTCGAAGGCGCTCGACGACCTGCCGACCGGACTCACCGCCCTCGTCGAGGCGGGGACCGTGGTGGCGACGAAGGTGCCGGCGAGTCCGGAGCACGATCGGATCATCGGCGCGGTGGCCCGGACGTTCGAGCGGACGAAGTGGCTCTACGACGCCGCGTCGCCGGCGGTGATCGAGGCGGGCAAGACCTCCGACGGGACGGTGTCCTACACCGACGCGGAGGGGCACAAGCGTCCGCTCAAGCAGGTGACGCCCACGACGCTGCGGATGGCGGTGGTGGTGCACGGGGTGACGGTGGTGGAGGCGCGTCTCTCCTCCGACATCCCCGACGCACTCGTGCTCGGGGCGGGAGCGACCGACGCCGATCTCGCGGTGAAACTCCCGCCGCCCCCGGTGGGGTGGTTCGACCGGGTGCGCCTCCCCGCGGTGCTCGTCGACGTCACCGAGGCGGACGGCCTCGGCACCACCGAGTGCACCGCGCGCGGTCTCGTCACGAAGGCGAAGGGGAGCGGCAAGGCCTCCAAGGGCGGGGCGAAGCCGGGAGAGTGACGTGGGCGACGTCGGCACCCGGGGCATGGCCGGTGCCGCGCGTCGATCGCGGGGGACGGACGCGTGCGGCGCCCGATTCCTGATCCCGTGGGTGGGCTGCTAGGCTCTCGTCCACCTCCCGGGAATCAACGCATGCTCTCGTCCTCTCTCCGTGCCGCGCTGGCGGCACTGATCGTGTCGCTTCTCGCGTCGCTGCCGCACGCTGCCGAGGCGCCGCGGATCGGGCTCTGGCAGGGCAAGGCCCCGATCGGGCCGCCCGGTGACACCGCCACCGAGGCGGCCGACGCGTTCGTGACGGTCCATCTGCCCGAGGGGGTGCCGGAGGGGGCGACGACACCGGCGGTCGTGATCTGCCCCGGCGGCGGCTATGGCGGACTGGTGACAGGCCCCGAGGGCCACGGCATCGCCGCCTGGCTCAACGCCCACGGCATCGCGGGGATCGTGCTCGAATACCGACTGCCGAAGGGGCGGGCGTTCGTGCCGCTCGCCGACGCGTCGCGGGCGATCCGCACGGTGCGTGCGCGGGCGAAGGAATGGCGGATCGACCCCACGAAGGTCGGCATCATCGGCTTCTCCGCCGGCGGCCATCTCGCCTCCACCGCCGCCACCCATTTCGACGCCGGCGACGCGACCGCCGCCGATCCGGTGGCGCGCGAGTCGTCGCGGCCCGACTTCGCGATCCTCGTCTATCCGGTCGTCGTCATGGGGGAGGGGACCCACTCCGGATCGAAGGAGAACCTGCTGGGGAAGGACCCGACGGCGGAGCTCGCCGCGCTCTTCTCGAACGAGAAACAGGTCACGCAGCGGACGCCGCCGACCTATCTCGCCCACGCGGTCGACGATGGGCCGGTGCCGATCTCCAACAGCCGGGCCTTTCACGAGGCCTGCCGGGCCAAGGGGGTGAAGAGCGAGCTGCTCGAGCTGCCCAGCGGCGGCCACGGCCTCGACGGCTACAAGGGGCCCAACTGGGACGCCTGGCAGACCGGCAGCCTCGAGTGGCTCGCGTCGCTCGGGCTCGTGCCCGCGGCGGCGGCGGCCCGGCCGACGCGGGTCCTCGTGTGGGACGAACGGCAGCCGGCGCAGAAGGAGGCCTACGAGAACTTCCTCGGCAATCGGATCGCGGAGCATCTCGCCTCCCGGCCCGGCTTCGCCGTCCGCTCGGTCTCCCTCGACGACGCGGGGCAGGGGATCGACGAGGCGCTCCTCGACGCGGCCGACGTGCTCGTGTGGTGGGGTCACGCCCGGCAGGCGGAGGTGAAGCCGGAGGCGGGGAGGCGGATCGTGGAACGGATCCGCGACCGGGGGCTCGTGCTCGTGGCGCTCCATTCGGCCCACTGGTCGACCCCGTTCATCGAGGCGATGAACGAACGGGCCCGCGACGACGTCCGCCGCCGCTTCGCCGACGTGCCGGCGGAGAAGCTCTCGATCCGCGAGGTCCCCGCGCAGCATTACAAGGTGCCGGCCCGCGACGCCCGCCTCACCCCCTCGAGCGACGAACGCCGCTTCCCCGACGGCCGCGTCGAGGTGACGCTCCACCT
>CAZMOU010000171.1:0-9433 GCA_964567835.1 uncultured Chitinophaga sp.
GAACCCTCGTCTTTAGCTTGGAAGGCTATTGCTCTACCATTGAGCTACACCCGCGGGTTGACTGCTCTCGATGCTCCTCTCGATGGATCGTGCGGGCGACGCTCGTCCGCGTGATGGCTTTGCCGGGACCGGCGATGCGTTGGCTGGTCTTGGGTGGCTGGTTTCGGGTGGATGGTTTCGGGTGAATGGGGAGTGCAGGATTCGAACCTGCGAAGGCAGTGCCACTTGATTTACAGTCAAGCCCCTTTGACCGCTCGGGAAACTCCCCTGGCAAGTTGGTTCGGTTGTGCGGTGGATGCGAAAACTGGTCGTCTGTGGTCCGTCTCCAGTCGTCCGCCGCGGTCCGGTCTCTGTGGGAAAACCGGACGCTTCGGTTTGTAGGGAAGCCTCTGCCCTGTGGCGGCGGCCCGCGCCGCTCGCCGTCGCATCCCGAGGAAACCGCACCACGGGCGGAAACCGGCCCGAAGGCGCAGTGAGCTAGCGGCGGGAGTTGAACCCGCAACCTACTGATTACAAATCAGTTGCTCTGCCAATTGAGCTACGCTAGCCAGCCGGTCCAGGGACGGGAAACGCTTGAGTGTACGGATTCGACCGTCTCAATCAAGACGATCCGGTCGCCGGTCACCAGTTTCCCCCGGGCTGACCCCTGGGGACCCTTCCCTAGAGGGGTCTGGCGGACGCCCGGCCCCGGTGGTCGAGCCGTCAGCCGGCGGGAAAATCGACCGCCAGGATCGAGACGTCGTCGACGAGCGGCCGTCCGCCCGCCAGCTGCCGGACCTGCTCGAGGAGGGTGTCGAGGGAGCGGGCCGGATCGGCCACCCCCAGGGTGACGAGGGAATCGCGGAATCGTGCGAAAGACGCCATGGTCCCGTCGGCCTGCACCACCTCGAAGGCCCCGTCGCTGAAGAGCCAGAGCCTCGATCCCGGCGGGACCGTCGTCGTCCGGCGCACGAAATCGAGCCCGTCGATCGCCCCGACGAGCGGTCCGTCCGAATCGAGGCAGGCGGCCCCCTCGGTCTCGTCCGCCGTCGCCGCGGGGGGGACGAGGAGGGCTGGCGGGTGCCCGCCCCCCGACCAGTCGAGCGACCGGGTGGCACGGTCGTACACGCCGTACCACATGGTGAAGAACATGTCGTTGTGGCGCTCCATCGGGAAGGCGCGGTTGAGGGCGGTGAGCACGCTGGCTGGATCGCGGAAATCGGCTCCCGGGAGCGCCCCCCCACGGACGGCGTTGAGCACAGACACGCCGAGCAGGGCGGCGCCCACGCCATGTCCGCAGACGTCGAGGAGGTAGATGGCGACACGGCCGGCGTCGAGTTCGTGGTAGCCGAAGGCGTCGCCCCCCAGGTCGGCCGAGGGGAGGAAACGCCATTCCGCCCGGAGCCCCCCCACCGGGCCGGGGGGTGGGAGGAGCGAGCAGACGTACCGGGACGCGGCGGCGAGATCGGCGGCGAGCGCCTCGCGGCTCGCGCGGAGTTCCTCGAAGGCGGCGTTGCGCTCCAGGAGCGCCGTGTACCCGCGCGAATGGTGGCGGACGCGCGCCAGGAGTTCGACCCGGTCGGGGAGCTTGACGAGGTAGTCGTTCGCGCCGAGCGAGAACGCCTCCGCCTTGACCGCCGGCTCCTCCTTCGTCGAGAGGACGATGATCGGCACGTCGCGGAAGCGGTCGTCGGCGCGGAGTCGTCGGAGCACCTCCAGGCCGTCGATGCCGGGCATGACGAGATCGAGGAGGATGACCGTCGGGGCGGTCGCGGCGGCGGTCTGGAGCGCCGTCTCCGGTTCGCGGCAGTAGTGAAACGCCACCCCGCCGTCGGCGACGAGCATCCGCCGCACCGCCTCGCCGATGATCGGCTGGTCATCGACGAGCAGCACGACCGCATCCGCGCGGGCGGACGGCCGGGCCGACTCGGACAGGGGCGGGGGGAGGGTCGTCAAGGGAGCGCTCGGATGGGGGACCGAGACCGGGACGGTCGTGGAGTGTCGCCGATCGGCGGGAGGGAAGGAAGCGCGGATCGGCCCCCCAGCGAGGCCGCGGGCGGCCGGGCCCCTCTCCCGGCCGGGGGAGCTGCGGTTGCCTCCGGGCGCCGCTCCGCGGTGAAATGTCCCCCGAGAGGACCGACGGTCTCCATCCACGAGCGGAGTGGCCATGGCCAAGGGGAAACGCGGGATCAGGCTGTCGGAGTCGGGTGACCCAGGGCTGAGCGGCCCCGCGGAGGTCGACATCGAGGGGCTCGGGGTCTTCTACCTCGGCCGCAGGGTCGATCCGGGCTCCTCGCAGGCGAGGGGGGAACCGCTCCTCCTCGATTCGCGGCGGCTGACCACGCACGCGGTCTGCGTGGGCATGACCGGGAGCGGGAAGACCGGCCTCCTCGTCTCGCTCGTCGAGGAGGCGGCCATCGACGGCATTCCGGCGATCGTCGTCGATCCCAAGGGGGATCTCGCCAACCTCCTCCTCACGTTCCCCGATCTCGCCGCCGCCGACTTCCGTCCCTGGGTCGAGGAGGACGCCGCCAGGCGCGACGGCGTCACGCTCGAGGAACTCGCCGAACGGACGGCGAAGAAATGGCGCGACGGCCTGGCCGCGAGCGGGCAGGGGCCGGAACGGATCGCGCGGCTGCGCGACGGCGTCGAGATGGCGGTCTACACGCCGGGCAGCACGGCGGGGCGGGCGCTCGCCATGCTCGGGAGCCTCGAGGCCCCCGACGACGCGATCCTGGACGACCCGGAAGCGCGGCGCGAGCGCATCGAATCGGCCGTGTCGGGGATCCTGGCCCTCGCCGGCATCGACGCCGAGCCGGGCCGCAGCCGCGAGCACCTGCTCGTGTCGGCGATCGTCGACGCGCTGTGGCGCGGCGGCAGGAAGGTCGACCTCGAAGGATTGGTGCGGGCCATCCCGGCACCGCCGATCGAGCGCGTCGGCTTCCTCGAACTCGAGAACTTCTTCCCCGCCGCCGACCGCTACCAACTCGCGGCCCGGCTGAACACCGTCGCCGCCGCCCCCGGATTCGACCTCTGGCTCCAGGGGGAGCCGCTCGACGTCGGCCGGCTCCTGTGGACGCCCGAGGGGAAGCCACGCGTGAGCGTGATCTCGATCGCCCACCTGAACGACGCCCAGCGCATGGCCTTCGTCACGCTGCTCGCCGGCCAGACGGTGTCGTGGACGCGCTCGCAGCCGGGCACCTCCTCGCTCAAGGCGCTGTTCCTGATGGACGAGGTCTTCGGCTACCTCCCCCCGACCGCCAACCCGCCGAGCAAGACGCCGCTCCTGCTCCTCCTCAAGCAGGCGCGGGCCTTCGGGCTGGGGGTCGTGCTCGCCACCCAGAATCCGGTCGACCTCGACTACAAGGCCCTCTCCAACGCCGGAACGTGGTTCCTGGGGCGGCTGCAGACGGCGCGCGACAAGGCCCGCGTCCTCGACGGCCTCGAAGGGGCGGCGTCGTCGAGCGGGGCGGGGTTCGACCGGGCCCGGGTCGATGCCCTGCTGGCCGGGCTCGGGCAGCGGATGTTCCTCCTCCATTCGGTCCACGACGACGAGGAGACGGTGTTCCAGACGCGCTGGACGCTCGCCTATCTCCGCGGGCCGCTCTTGCGCGAGGAGATCCGCCGGCTCACCGCCGCCTCGCCCGCAGCCGCCGCGGCGTCGGGCCCGCCCCCGGCGGCGGACGTGATCCCCTCCGGCGCGGGTGGCCCGAGGCCGCTGCTCCCCCCCGGGGTGCGCGAGGTGTTCCTCGAGCCGGAGGGCCCCGTCGACGGCGCCGTCCGCTACCGGCCGTGCGTCCTGGGGCGGGCCCGCGTCCGCTTCGCGAACTCGAAGGCACGCGTCGACGTCGATCGGGAGATCTGGTGCCTGGCCGAGGCCGGCGAGCAACTCGGCGAGTCGGCGTGGGAGGGGGCGAGGCAGTTCGCCGAGGTGCCCGAGTACGGCTCCGCGCCGCTCGAGGGGGGCTACGCGCCCCTTCCGGCGGCGCTCTCCTCCGCCAAGGCGTACGCCACGCTCGCCACGGCCCTCAAGGGCCACCTCGTGCGCTCGGCCCGGCTCCGCGTCTTCTCCGCCCCGTCGATCGACGCGGTGTCGCGGCCGGAGGAGAGCGAGGGGGAGTTCCGGGTGCGCGTCGCCCACCAGGTGAAGGAGTGGCGCGACCGCGAGCTCGACCGGATCCGCGACAAGAGTGCCGCCAAGCTCGCCACGCTCAACGACCGGATCGTCCGCGCCCGCCAGAAGGTGGAGAAGGAGAAGGCGGAGGCGAAGAACCGCTCCCTGCAGACCTACGTTTCGATCGGCACGGCGGTCCTCTCGGCCGTCCTCGGCCGCAAGGTCGCCAGTTCCACCACGGTGGGCCGGGCGGCCACGTCGATGCGGGCGGCGAGCCGGGCGACGCAGAAGCAATCCGACGTCGTCCATGCCGAGGAGACGCTCTCGGATCTCGAGGAGAAGCTCGCGGCGCTCGAGGCGGAGATCAACGACGATCTCGAACGCGTGCGCCTGGAGGCGAATCCGGAGCGCCTCGTGCTCGAGCCGATCGAGGTCGCCCCGAGGAAGACCGACGTCTCGGTCGAGGACGTCGTCCTCGCCTGGGTGCCCGCCACCCGACGGATCGGGGCCGGCCGGACCACCACGGGGGGGGCGGGAGGGACGACGTGAGCCACCCCCCGGTCCCGCGCGAGGTCATCCTCGTCGACTGCCCCGACGCCGTGGGGCTCATCCACCGCATCACCGGCGTGCTCCAGGCGCTGCGCCTGAACATCGACACCAACCACGAATACGTCGACGCCGACGCCGGCTGGTTCTTTTTCCGCGCCGAGGTCACCCCCGCGGCCGGTCCGGTGGCGGCGTCCGATCTGGCTCGCTTCCTCGAGGGAGCGCTGCCCGCGGGGGCGACGGTCCGGGTGGCGCGCGAGGCGCGACGGCGGATCGTGGTCTGCGCGACGCGCGAGCCGCACTGCCTCGGCGAACTCCTGCTGGCGTCGTCGTGCGGCGACATCCCGGTCGAGATCGCCGCGGTCGTCGCCAACCACGACGATCTCCGGCCCCTCGCCGAGCGTTTCGACGTCCCCTTCCACCACGTGCCGCACGAGGGGGTGCCGCGCGAGTCCCACGAGGCGGCGCTCCTCGACGCCGTGGCGGCGCACGCTCCGGAGTTCGTCGTGCTCGCGCGCTACATGCGCGTGCTGTCGGAGGGGGCGATCGCCCGCTTCCCCGACCGGATCGTCAACATCCACCATTCCTTCCTGCCGGCCTTCGCCGGGGCCAGCCCCTACCGGCAGGCATTCGAGCGGGGGGTGAAGCTCATCGGCGCGACGGCCCATTTCGTCACCGCCGAACTCGACGCCGGCCCGATCATCGCCCAGGACGTGATCCCGGTGAGCCATGCCGACACCCCCGCCCGCATGGCCCGCGCCGGACGCGACGTGGAGAAGTTGGTGCTGGCCCGGGCCGTGAGGCTCGTCGCCGAGGAGCGGGTCTTCCTCCATGGCCGCCGCACGGTCGTCTTCGGGTGAGACGCCCCCGCGGTGATCCTGCTATAAAACGGCTGCGTTCCTTCCCCCCGTCCTTCCCGGGATCCCCTCCCCATGTCGCCCGTCAGCCGCACCGTCCGTGCGTCCCTCCTGACCCTGCTCCTCTGCATCGCGGCCCGCTCCACGATGGCCCAGCAGGTGGCGGTGGAGGAGTTCACGCTGGAGAACGGCATGCAGTTCCTGCTCGTCCCCCGTGCCGACCAGCCCAACGTCGTCAGCGCCGGCTGGGTGGCGAAGGTGGGGAGCGTCAACGAGCGGCCCGGGATCACCGGCATCAGCCACTTCTTCGAGCACATGATGTTCAAGGGGACCGACACGATCGGCACCCGCGATCCCGAGCGCGACGCCGCCCTCCGCGCGGAGCAGCGCCGGATCCGCGAGCAGATCACGAACCTCGTCTGGACCGACCAGTACGCGCGCTACCAGCGGGGCGAGATCGACGATCCCTGGAATCCGGCCAACGACACCGACCAGCTCCGCGCCCTGCGGACCCGCCTCGACGGGCTGATCCGCACCCAGCAGGGGCGCGGCGAAGGGGGGGCCGAACGCGGCACGATCGTCAAGGACGAGTTCGACCAGGTCTACACCAAGGCGGGCGGCAGCGGCATGAACGCCTTCACGAGCTACGACCTCACCTGCTACTTCATCACCGTCCCCTCGAACAAGCTCGAGCTGTGGGCCTGGATGGAGAGCGACCGGCTCCACGACAGCGTGTTCCGCGAGTTCTACTCCGAGCGCGACGTGGTCCACGAGGAGCGGCGCCTGCGCACCGACAGCACGCCGACGGGTCGCTTCCAGGAGCAGTTCGACAGCATGTTCTGGGCCTCCTGCGGCTACGCCTGGCCGGTGATCGGCTGGCCGAGCGATCTCAACAGCTACACCGAGGAGCAGGCCCAGGACTACTGGAACGTCTACTACCGCCCCGGCAACCTCGTCGGCGTGGTGGTGGGGGACTTCGACCCGGCCCGGGCCAAGGACTTCATCACGCGCTACTTCTCCCGCCTCGATCCCGGCACGCGCAAGCCGGCGCCGGTGGTGACGCTCGAGGTGGAGCAGCTCGCCGAGCAGCGGATGAACGCCGTCGGTGACTTCCCCCCCTCCGTCGAGATCCGCTACCACACCGTCCCCGCGGGACACGTCGACAGCTATCCCCTCGACATGCTCGCCGAGATCCTCAACGGCACGACCGGCCGGCTCTACACGGGACTGGTGGAGGGCCGCGGGATCGCCGCCGGTGCCGCCGCCTCCTCCGACACGCGCAAGTACGCCGGCCTCTTCGCCTTCGAGGCCCAGGCCCGCGGGGACGCGACGCCGGCCGACCTGGAGAAGGCCTGGTACGAGGAACTCGCCCGTCTCCAGGCCGAGGAGGTGCCGGAGCGCGAGCTGCGGAAGGTGAAGAACCGCGTGGCGGCGGGGAACTACCGCAGGCTCGAGAACAACATGTCGCTCCTCGTCCAGCTCGCCGTCGCCGAGGCGACGCTCGATTGGCGCGAGATCAACGACGCCCCGAGGAAGTACGAGGCCGTGACCGCCGCCGACATCCGCCGCGTGGCCAACGAGTACTTCGCCCCGTCCAACCGCAGCGTGGCCACCTTCGTCCGTCAGGCGGCGCCCGCCGGCGAGGCGGCCGGCCGCTGAATCCCCTGCCCCGCCCCGCACGCCGCCTCCGATCCCGTTCCCGCAGGTACCCGCCATGACCCGTGTCCCGTTCCCCGCGTCGTGCGTCGCCCCGATCCTCCTGGTCGCGTGCGTCGCCGCGTCGGCCCCCGTCCGGTCGGTCGCCGACGAGGCGGCGACGCTGCCGGCCCGTCCGGAGGAGATCGAGGCCCCGCCGCTCGACTTCCGGGTGCCCGAGGCGAAGCAGTTCCGGCGCACGCTCGCCGACGGCACGCCGGTCTACGTGGCCCCGTCGCACGAGTTCCCGCTCGTCACGGTGTCGATCACCTTCAAGGGCGGGGCGTCGCTCGATCCCGCCGACGTGCCCGGGCTCGTGGCGGCGACCTCGAGCCTCGTGCGCCTCGGGGGCACGGAGTCGACGGCACCGGCCGAGTTCGACGAGGCCCTCGACTTCCTCGCCACGAACATCGGGGTGCAGAGCAACGACGCCTTCACGACCGCGTCGATGAACTGCCTGACCTCGACCTTCGACGAGAGCCTCGCGCTCTTCATGGAGATGCTGCGGAAGCCGCGTTTCGACGAGGGGCGGCTCGCGACGACGAAGGCCCGCCTCGTCGAGGGGCTCAAGCAGCGCAACGACGACGCCGCGTCGATCATCTCCCGCGAGTGGCGCCGGCTCCTCTGGGGCCCCGACCATTTCGAGGGACGCGAGCCGACGGCCAAGAGCGTGGCGGCGATGGCGCCGGAGCGGATGCGCGAGGTGCACGCGAAGATCTTCCACCCCGGCAACATGATCGTGGCGGTGTCGGGCGACTTCGAGGAGAAGGCGATGCTCGCGGCGCTCGAGAAGGCCTTCGCCGGCTGGAAGAAGGGGCCGGCGGTGCCCGATCCGGCGGCGCCGACGGCGAAGCTCGTCCCGGGCGTGTACCACGTCCCCAAGGAGATCCCGCAGGGGAAGGTGGTGATCGGGATGCGCGCCATCGAGCGCGACGACCCCGACGCCATCCCGCTCGATCTCCTCAACGACATCCTCGGCGGCTCGGGTTTCACCAGCCGGATCATGCAGCAGGTGCGGAGCAACGAGGGGCTCGCCTACTCGGCGGCGTCGGCGCTCGTGCCCAAGGTGGATTACCCGGGGCAGTTCCAGGCCCGTTTCGAGAGCAAGAACGCCACCGTGGCGCTGGCCACGAAGATCATCCTCGACCTCATCGAGGGGGTGCGGACGGAACCGGTGACCTACGAGGAGCTGGAGACGGCGAAGGCCGCGGCGATCGAGACATTCCCCCGGCAGTTCGAGAGCAAGCCGGCGATGCTGCGGGTGTTCGTCAACGACGAGTGGACCGACCGCCCCGCCGACTTCTGGCAGACCTACCGGGACAAGGTGAGTGCCGTGACGCGCGAGGATCTGCTCCGGGTGGCGAAGAAGCATCTCGATCCGGAGAAGATGGCGGTGCTCGTGGTGGGCGACTGGGACGAGATCGCCGGCGGGGATCTCGAGAAGCGGGCGAGCATGGCCGAGTTCTTCGGCGGCAAGGTGACCCACCTCCCGCTCCGCGACCCGCTCACGCTCGAACCGCTGCCGGAGACGGGCGGCGCGGCGAAGTCGGCGGACAAGCCCGCCACGCCGAACGGGGCCCCGAAGAAGCCGCAGCCTGCGGCGAAGTGACGGGCGCCCGGGGACGCGGAGGGGGGCCGGCGATCGGGGACGCCCTCCGCACACCGGGGCTACACTGCCCGATCCCAGCCGGAAGCCACGATCCCCCGAAGGCCACGCCATGCGTCCCCCGTGCCTGTCCCCGTGGTGCGTCACGCGTCGGCTGGCGCTGGTTTCCGCACTGGTCGTGCTCCCGGCCGCGGGGGTACTGGGGGCCTCCCCCGACGAGCCGACGTCGATCGGCGGCCGCTGGTGTGTGCGCACCCGTGACGCCGCGGGCGCGGCCTTGGAGAAGCCGGTCTATCTCTACCGCGACAGCGTCGACGGCGAGGATCGGTACGTCGACCTCTTCTCCTACCACATGCGCGATTCCAACGGCGACGGCATCGACGAGGTGCGGATCTCGCACGAACCGGGGAACGATCTCCACCCGGCCGGCTTCCTCGTCATCCGGAGCCAGGGCTACCCCAACCATCCCACCGCCCTCTTCCCCAACAGCGGTAACCCCAACCCGATCAGGGTCCAGGACTTCACCTTCCGACTGCCGCTCGAGCCGCGGCTCGCCGCCACGATCACCCGCGTGCCGATGGGGCCGATCGGCACGGCGCTCAACGGCGTCGTGTTCTTCAACCCGTTCGAGCAGGG